>DERX01000085.1:0-304 GCA_002361875.1 Ruminococcaceae bacterium UBA3329 | reverse complement strand
TACGCAGATATTTTGCTGATTTGCCCTAGTTCAGCTTCAATCGCCTTATTCAATACCTCATCTTCTTCATTCAGCTCTTCACTTAGAAAATCAGCTGTTCGTGCTATTGCTTCAGCGTCAATATTATATGCAGCAGCAGAAATAAACTCACCGCCGTTATATTCAAACAGAGCGGTACTGTACATGCTGCCCAAGCTTTTCCCAAGAAATTCGGTGAGCCTTTTATAATAAATCAAATCGTTTTCCATATTTTTCTCCAATTCGCATAATAAGAATAATTTCTCATTTATTTTATACTATTTAT
>DERX01000078.1 GCA_002361875.1 Ruminococcaceae bacterium UBA3329 | reverse complement strand
ATAATAGATAAAGTTTATGCAAAATGTCTCTAAAATGGGTATTTTTGGCTATAAAAAAGCAAAAAACGTTCTGTTCATAATTTGTTAATATTTTTGCAATTTTGCTGTTATAATCATTTGCTTTTTGCACAAAACAAATAAATATTTTTGCCGGATTTGTAGAAAAATATTTTATTGATGAACAAACTATTGAATTTTCATTAAAAAGAATGTATTATGAGTGTAACCATAAAATGTGTATTTGAGGGAATGTCCCCTTATGAACGGGATGTTCTTTTAGATGTATTTTTTTGGTTAATACACTCGTATGTGTAACAACAGTCTCCCCCACTTTCTGCGTTGGCGGAGATGTGGGAGTGACAGGTACGAGCATCCGAAGAGGATTGCGACCACTCTGCTGATTTGCATATCTAATATGTATAATGTGATATATGTAAATCGGTAAACGGTCAGAGAGAGGTCGTTTTTCTCACAAACAGCATTATTAGTTAATGCTAAAATATTATAAAAAAAAGGAGAAATGCTTTATGAAAAAAGCAACAAAATTGTTAAGTGTTATCTTAGCGTTTGTTATGGCTCTTTCTTGCATGACCATGATGGCTTCTGCTGCTAAAGAAACTTATCAGACGGTTCAGAACCTTACTGATAAAGCAGCTTACAGCCCTTACGGTACAGTAACAAGACTTTCTACTGAAGAGCGTCTTTCAATCGTTTTTGATGCACTTGATAACCTCTTAGCACCGTTAAACATTACATTGGTTCAGGATATTTCGGTTCTTGGTACATTGAATGTTGACCTTAGGTCAGTTAACGGTATTTGCAGTTCAATTGACTCAGTTGACGAACTTCTTAACGGCGGTTTTTCAGGATTCCTTCTTATTGGATTAAAGGGTTTGCTTGGTGTTGTAGGCGACCTTGATGTTAAATCAACATGGCAGAACGGAATGACAAGAGAAAACTATGCTAATACAAAGATTGCAACAGAGCTTTTTGAGCTTCTTACTGTCAACAAAGATGTAATTAACACGGTTCTTACAAGCGGTCTTGATTTAGGTGTTATTGCCGGCTTCCTTACAGGTGTTGACCTTAGCGCAATTGACAAGCTCGTTAAGGATCTTCCCTCTACAATAAAAGCTATTGTTTTACCGCTTTTCTCAAGACAGGATGACGATGCAACACAGAGAGCAACGCTCGGCAGCAGTACTACTAACCTTTTAGATGCAGCGCAGAGCTTTGTAAACGGCCTTTTCACAAAGCCGATGAACTGGACATCATACAGAACAGATAAAAACGGTAATTCTCTTGGCTTCACAGACGCTCTTCCCACAGAGGCAGACGGAACAACAAGATACTTTGCTGTAAGTGCTGACAAGAAAGAAATTATTCAGTATGATTTTCAGTACGCAGGCGTTTTAGGCTCTCCGAAAGCCGGATATGTAGAAACAGTTACATATACTCTTTCTGATAAAGAAGAGTATGAAGGTTCAGGTACATACCTTTATAAGGCTCCCGATGGCTACACCGGTGACGCTACTCTTAAATGGTATAAGGCTGACGGTAAACCAGACAACAACGGCAGAATTCAGTCAAGCTACTGGCTTCCCTCACTTGTTGAGCCGATGAAAAAAGGTACTGTTACACTTGACCTTAACGGTGCTGATTCACTTCTTGGCCTTCTTTACAAATTCATTCCTTATGTCTTTAATGAAATGGCTCCCACAGTACTTAACGGTTCTGTTAAGTATGAGCTTGCAAAGGCATTCGGCGTTCAGTTTGAGTACATAGGCTCTCTTAAAGCAACTGATTCAACTTACAATACCTTTACTGCGGATGCAGACCTTGCAGCTGCAACAAAGGGAATTGCCAATGCAGGTGATTTCTTCACAAAGGCTCAGGAATTCTATGTTTGGGAATACTCAGATTACAAAGTAATCGACGACGTTCCTTATTACAGATTCCAGAACGATTATTACAGGGGATCATTCCCGAAGGACCTTTCTTCATACTATTATATGTTTAAGTGGGATTGGAATATCGGCGGTGATTTCTTCAACGAATTTATTCCTGCTACAGCAGGTTCTACTTGGATTCTTGACAATCTCAGCTCTATCGTTAAGAAAGTACTTGATACAGTACTTGTTGACAGCTGGACTTCAAGAGGTGTAACCTATAAGACTTCAGAAGTATTTGCATGGACAGACCGCAACGGCGACGGTGCAGTTAACAATGCAGACCTTCTCGAAAACCTTATGGCTGCTGCAAGAGAATTCTTCAAGATTGCTCCCGAAGAGGTTCTTGACGATTATTACAAGGATGCACAGTTCTTCAATGTAATGATGAACGGCACACTGAAACAGGCAGCTAACGGTCTTGTTTGCGAGCTTGTTAAACTCATTATGCCGCAGATTAAGTTCCCCAACAATATCGTTGACCAGCCGCTTACAGCAATTGCAGCTTTGGTTGTTCGTGAGCTTTGCACACAGCTTATGCCCACATACAACTTCGACGCTATGATTTACGCTAACTACGGCAAAGCAGGCGCTCCTGACAGAGAAGTTGCTTCTCATAAAGCAAACGAATGGCTTGACATCACACTTTATATGGGTGTTAACCTTGGTATGTACTATCTTCGTAACATCGCTGATGTTGGTGAAGACAGTGACTTCGGTTACTATTCAGTAATGGCTGACCTTGGTGCTCTTCCGACGCTTTCAAACAGAAACACAACAGCAGCGGCTGACGCAATCACATTTGGTGCAAATGCATACAAAGCAAACGAAGGTCAGGCTTCTTGGCTTGTAGCAGTTGACTGGATTGTTGACTGGGCTCTTTCAAACGAAGTTGAATGGGCATGGCATTTTGAAAAGTTTGTAAATGTTGGTTCAACTGTTAGCATGAAGACTTATGAGAACCCGTTAAATAAGATTAACACAGTTCTCCTTTCTCTTCTTCCTCTTGAGCAGGTAATCAATGTAAGCGGTTCTAAGTTCACCGGTACTGATTACGGTTCAAACACATTTGTTGAGAAGGTTCTTAAAGACGGTTTGGTTGACTCAATCGTTGATCTTGACCTCACAAATCTCCTCAGCATGCTTAAGGTTCCGGAAGGCATCCTTAGAAACGGTAATATTGCAGACAATCTTGTAAAAGTAATTGCTAACCTTCTTAACAACTTGCTTTCAAAGGTTGCAGGCGGAAATATTATTGACACAAACACAATCAAATCGGTTAATACTCTTATTGACCACGCAAATCTCAGAACAACAGTAGTTAACCTTGTAGGTAAACTTCAGACAGCAGATCAGAACGGTTTGCTTGTTCCGATTCTTCCGATTGCTAACTTCTTCCTCGGCTGGACTACAGATGCTCAGAAATATGTTGCACCGAGCAGCTATTTCACAAATAACGGCGGCGACACATTCTTTATGAATAATGCCGGCGCTAAGCTGACAGTTACAAATATGTCGTCAGGTATGCTTCTTAAACACAGAAACAGCGATGCAGAAGACAAACCTTACACAATCACGGTTAAATCAGTTACATTTGATGTTGACGGTGTTTCGGCAGCAGGTCTTCCTGCATCAATCGAACCGTATGCATCAAAATCGTTTGATATTACAATTCCTGCGAATACTGCGGCTGTTGCAAAGGCAACGATCACATACTCATTCACAGGTAAAGACGGTGCACAGATAGGCTATGATCAGACAAAGGTTACTTATCTTTACATCTCTAATGTTAATGACGACCAGGGTGTTGGCGGTGCTAACGTAGGCGTAGACGCTAACTACGCTACACTTGCTAATTATAATAAGTATGTGTTCACAACTGACATCTACAGTTCTGTAACAGGATATACTGCAACAATTAACGGTAAAGCTTCAACACTTGGTAGCGTTGTGGGTATGAAGTTCTCATCCTTCACAACAAATACTGCTCCGAAGGATAAAGCAGGCACATACTTTGCACACCTTGCAACATCTGAAGCAAGTTCAATCGGCGGTTGGTCAACTGTTCCTACAACAGAGCACGGCGGTACAATTCTTTCCGGTAAGCTCTTCAAGGCTAAAGACGGAGTAACAGCTGACACCTTTAGCAAAGAAAATTCAGAAGCAAAGGACCTTTACGGTACTTATGATATGGGTGCTCTTAAGCTTAAGTCAGTAACCAGAAATAAACCCGCACTTGGTTCTACAAAAGACCAGAACAGTAATGATAATATGGTTGTTGAAGTAACCTTCATTTACTATAATAACCATGACATTCAGTCTGTTAAGGATAAGTATATTGGTTATGGCCTTCAGGCTAAAGATTTCTCAGATACAACAGCATATGCTAAGTACGAAACAGCTCTTAAAGAGGTAGTTAGACTTGCTGATTACCCGCTCAAGACTGATTACGTTACAACAATTCAGCCGCAGCTCGAGCCTGCAATTAAAAATCTTGAAGCTGCATACAAAGAGCTCATGAAGACTTCATCATCATCATCATCTACCGGCGATATTGCTGATCTTCAGGCTAAGCTCGACTCACTTGAAACAAATCCTGACAGAGACATTAACTTCCAGGATTACAAGCTCTTCGAGTACTTCCAGTATGAGAAGCAGAGAACATCTTCACGTAGCATGATTAATGCTACAAAGGGTCCGGTTGCTCCTGAAAAGTACATTAAGAACGGTGTCGGCGGTGACAAGCTTGTTGATGCAATCATAGCAGCACAGACAAATGCTAATGTTACAGCAGGTATCAACGCAACAGTTGTTCCCACATCTGATCCCGAAAGAGCTGATGAAATGAAGGCTTACAATGAAGCAATGGCTAACTTCAAGCCTGCAGCATACTCAAAGCTTCAGATAGATAACCAGGCTAATAACCTTCAGTATTACTACAACTTCATGACAGCTAATACAAAGACAATCAGCACATACTTCCTTGATAACGAAATTGCTTATGCAGAAGCTCAAAATTACAACCCGGATGACTATTCAGCAGATTCATGGGCACGTTACACAGAGGCTCTTGCTAATGCAAAGAAGGCTCAGTCTTCAGACAAAGAGTCACTCATTTTCGACGCTAAGTATGAGCTTATGGTTGCTCAGAATAAGCTTGAAAAGCACTCAATGAAGGATTCAGGCTATATGAATGAAGAGCTTGTTCCGCTTATTGAGCACGCAAACGCAATCATCAATAACTATGGCACACTTTACACAGTTAAGTCAAATGTTACTTATGATGAAGCATTTGCACAGCTTGTTTCTGCTCTTGGTGTTAAGTACAATGTAACTATTGACGGTAAGACTAACGAAGGCATTCTTTATGACCGTTCTGCTCTTACATTCACAGAGTATGACAGAAACGATTCTGCAAAGAATAAGAGAGCTGTTGACGCAGCTGCTGATAAGCTCCGTGCAGCAATCGAAAACTTCGAAAGTGCTGTTAGACTTGACGGTATCGACGGTGAGTCAACTGTTGATCAGTCAATTCGTTACATCGAAGGCATTGAGGCTAACTCAATTCCTGACGCTGCAACACTTCTCAGCAAGGTTCAGGTTGCCGGTGAAGCTGCGGCTTCAGTAACACCTGTTACTCAGGTTTCAAAGGCTGGCCACTACGGCACAGGTGCTCGTGTTGAACTTAAGAACGGCGATGTACTTCTTGCAACATACTTCGTTGTTATCAAGGGTGACGTAAACGGCGACGGTGCTGTTGACGCATTCGACGTAATCGAAGTTGACCTTGCAGACAAGACAGCTTATTACATGGGCGACGTTTATGACGACGCTGCTGACAGCGACGGCAACGGCATTATTGATGCTACTGACTATGCTTCAGTTAAATCAATAGTTGCTTGCGCTAAATAATATCGGTTAATTTTCCAAAAAAATAATTGCATGGGGTGGGTTCCCCCACCCTGTGCGAATGGAAAAATGCGGCGTGCTTAATTTAAAGTTTCGTTTATTTGGCATTTTTTCAAAATATTACTGTTGACAAGTTTTTACTTTAGGTGTATAATTCAGTCTTGCAACAGTAGTTGTATTACATGATGTTCACGCGTGCGGTTCTCAACGGACTGTGTGCGTAGAATATTACGTCTTAACTTGCCGCCCTTACCAAGCGGCAGTACGTTCGGAAACATGATAATACCCAGACGGAGCTTAAACATTCCGGTGCAGGCCATTTCCAATTAATTTAATCTGCAAAAAAATGTTTAAAATCAGTATTTTGCAATTCTTCCCGCATTCATTGCGTGCAAATTGTGCTTTTGCCAATGTACCCAACCAAAAGCTTGCTGATTGTTAACGGTGTTCGGGTTTTACCGTTAAAGGAGGAAAAACTTAATAGGAGGAAAAACAATGTCAAATATCAAAAAGATAATTGGTATTGTACTTGCATTAGTAATGGCTCTTTCTGTAGCAACTGTTGCTTTTGCTGCACCTGAAGATAACTATTCAGTTACTTTCACAGCAGATAAAACAGAGATTAGCGCAGGTGAGAGTGCAACTGTTGATGTTAAGGTTACCACTAACTTTAACGCAATTGCAATGACAATTCCTGTATTTTTTGACAATTCAAAGGTAACTGTTACAGCTGTTGCGACATTAACCGGTGCATCAGAGGCTGCTGAGCTGTCTATTGCGTCAATTGATTCGCCAACAAACAACAATCTTAGCAGATATTACAAAAGCATTAGTTACA
This sequence comes from Ruminococcaceae bacterium UBA3329, assembly GCA_002361875.1. Lineage (GTDB taxonomy): Bacteria > Bacillota > Clostridia > Oscillospirales > Acutalibacteraceae > Fimenecus. The sequence continues at coordinate 8,539 of DERX01000078.1, read as the reverse complement.
CACCGGCAGATCACGGTGTAGTAGCGCTTAACTACATTGCTGTACACGGCGATACAGTTAGAGCTTACAGTAATGAATCTGTTATGAGACTTACAGTTAAAGCTTTGGAAGGTGTTTCAGGCGCAGCAGTTGTTGAATGTCTTGAAGCATCTGTTAAAACAAATGAAAACCCCAACGGCACACTTTTGATTGCTAAAAACAGCAGTGGTACTACAACTTTTGACTCTCTTGGTGAAGTTGTAGATAACGGTGTCGTTACAGGGGCTACAACTACTATAAATATTGCCGGTGGAACACCGGTAGTAAATACACTTGCCATTAAGGATACTGCTCCCTCAACTCCGGTTATTGATACACAATATGCCGAAACAACGGGTTACACAGGATTCTTATATGGTATGGATACACTTGGTTGGAACGATGATATGACACCTGAGGGAGCTCTTGCTGACTATCTCACAACAGCTCTTGGTGACGATTACCTTGTAATTGAGCCTGTTAACGGAAACGAAACAACAGGTACAATCGTTAAGGTTCTCGACGCTGACGGCGCAACAGTTCTTGAAACTTATGTATTCATTTATTTCGGTGATGTTGATATGAACGGTCTCGTAGGTGCATCAGATGCTTATCCTTGTGAGTATTATGAAATGAACTATATGGGATTTGATAATCTTTATCAGTTTATAGCAGGCGACGTAAACGGCGACGGAATGCCTGGTGCAGCAGATGCATACTACTTTGAGTATTATGAAATGAACTATATGGGCATGCCTTCACAGGCAGATATTGCTGCTGTTGCTTCAACACTCACATACGAAATTTTCTAATTAACGAAGGAGACAATTTACTATGATTAAAAAGATTAGTGCAGTCGTACTTGCACTTGTTCTTTGCCTCTCTGTAATTGTTGTACCTGCATCAGCAGCTAAAGTAGAGCTTGGTTCTGCTAAAATGGCATTTTCTCTTGAATGGGATAAAGCTTCTTATTCGGCAGGTGACACTGCTTATCTTAGCATTTATATGGATGCAGCTGATGATTTGCCTTTATACACCGGTTCATTTATTATCGGCTTGAATTCGGCTGTTTTCAAGCAGGCAGATAATCCAATTGCTAATGTTAAAGCAAATGCAACAACAAGCGATAATTTTGCAAGTTATTGGAAAGGTGCTGTCACAAATCTTTCGTGGCTTGCAGCACGCGTTGTAACAAGAGTTAAGAACGCTAATACAGCAGAGGAAAATGCCAAGTTTGACCAGTATTTAAAGTATAGTGCAGCTAAAAATATTGCCGGTACACATACAAATGCCGGTAACAACATGGACGGCTTCTATGGAAATGAGTTTAATGCTGATGAGCCTATTATGACTATCGCATTAAAGGTTGCTGCAGATGTTCCGGACGGTACAGCAGTTGAAGCTGCAATGACATCAGGTTCTCTTACAGTTTCACCTGTTCAAACAAGCTGGTTATATTATACTGCTCCCAATAGTGCTACTAAGACAACAGCTATTGCTGCTACAGATATTGATGTTAGTGCAACTGTAATTTCTGCTAAAATTGGTGCACCGTCAATCATTAAAGACGGCGGCTCACAGATCAGATTCCGCGGTGTTGGTCAGGGCGGCACAGCTGCTGACTACACAGGCAAAGGCTTCGATGTAAGAACAGTTGCAACAATTTCAGAAGAAGATTTTGCTGCTAAGTTCACAGACGATGCAACAGCAATCGCAAGCATTGCTGAAATCGGCTTCATTTATGCTGCTAAATCAAATGTAGCTGCATTTGATGTTGAAACAGCAAAGAACGCTGCTAAGACACTCGCTGATAAAGAAGCACTTAACGGTTATGTAAAGAAGACTGTATCTCACATTCAGCATGTTGAGGGTCAGCCCTATAAGTTTACTTGTCTTATTGACAACATTGCTGATGCTGATAAGACTGATGCAGTAAATGCATTTGCTTACATTAAACTTACAACAGGCGATTACATCTGGGCAGATGCTGCAATCTTTGCAGATTACACAACACTTTTCGGCCGTTTGCCTAAATAATTGAAAGGAGTAATAAACTATGCGTGAATATTTAACACCCGACTTCGATGTAACAGTTTACGAAGTTGCTGACATTATTACACTTTCAATTGACTCAAGTGATTCCGACGATAACGGATCAGGCGAAGTTTGGTGGTAAGCCACTGCACGAAAGTGTAAAGAACATTGCAAAGGCAATGCAAAAAAATAAATTTTCCCCGACGGCTAACCCCGTCGGGTTTTTTCTGTCTTACAAGCCCTCCTTGTGCAAAGGAGGGTGGCGAGCGAAGCTCGACGGGAGGATTGTAACACATTAAGTTAGCAATAAATGTAATTGAATTGGATATAAAATTATGTTAATATTATTTTAAAAATTAAAATACAAACTGCATTTAAGGTGTAACTCATGGATAGAAAGCATAACAAGAAACTTGTAGCAAATGCAAAAAATTTGAGAAAGAATATGACTAAAGAAGAAAGGCATTTATGGTATGACTTTTTGAGAGATTATGACGTTAAGTTTTTGCGTCAAAAACCGCTTGGAAGATATATTGCCGACTTCTATTGTGCATCTGCTCATCTTGTAATAGAACTTGACGGCTCACAGCATTACGAAAAAATCAACATCGAAAAAGACAGCGCAAGAACTGAATATTTAGGACAGTTTGGTTTAACGGTTATTCGAATACCAAATTGCGAAGTTAATGAAAATTTTGACGGCGTTTGTGAATATATTGATAATTATATAAAGACACTTTGATAAGGAAAAATTAAAACAACAATCCCTCAGTCACTCGTACCTCGTGACAGCTCCCTTTACACAAGGGAGCCAAAATACTCCTCAGTCACTCGTACCTCGTGACAGTTTCCTTTACACAAGAGGAACCTATTATTGGAAAACAAAATATAGAATTTGCACTATTACAAACCTGTAATAATACTTGACTTTTTCACTCAAAAAATATATTCTTAAATAAACAAATGACAACATATTCATTGGGGGCGAAAATATGGCTGAAATTGAATATTACACACGGTATTTACTCTCGGCGCTTGCAATTGCCGTGCTCATTAACTGTGCAATATCGCTTTTGCGCCTGCGCCCCAAGAAAAAAACATACGCACTTTTCCGTGACCTTGCTACGAATGACGAATATGAAATGACTTGCTACGAAACCTCAATAGGCAGAGGTCGAAATACTGACATTCGCTTTAAATTGCCGTCGGTTTCCCGTGCTCACGCTGTTGTTGCATTGCGTAAAGACGGATTTTATATTTTTGATACCGATTCCAAACAAGGTGTGTATGTAAACGGTGAAAAAATCGACAAAAAATCAAAGCTTTCCCACGGTGATACTGTTGCATTCGGAATGGAAATAATGAAATTTTATGTCGCGTCAGAGGCGGCGGGCGATATAAAAAATATTGAGGATATTGAACCTGAATATAAAAATTATGTTCTTACGGACATTGTGAGCGGTAACGATTTTCCGCTTGAGGGAGATTACGCCACAGTCGGCAGAGAAGAAGGCAGTAATATTCAGATTTCCGCGCCGAATATTTCACGCAGACAGGCTATTTTTACAAATGAAAACGGCAATTGGTATTTGCATAATATGAGCAAGAATGTCCCTACGCTTTTGAACGGTCAGGCGGTAACAAAACCGACCGTTTTGCGTTCAGGCGATGTAATAAAATTCGGCGATTTTGCATTTTTATTCGGTGAAGAGGAATAAAAAGTCGGCAATTCATTTTTGTACGAAACGGAACGCATGAATGCGTTCCCTACTCTGTATTCATTTCGCAGAAAGGAGCTAAACAGTGGACAAGGTAAAACAAAAAGGTAAAAATGTTAATCTCGCAATTATGCTGGCGGTTGTTACGCTGTTTCAGCTTATTTGCGCAGTAACGCTCATCTCAAAAGGTGAGAGTGAAAACAGAATGAGAGTGATAATCACCTTCGGCGGTTACCTTTTGGCTGAATACGCCTATTTTATAGGTGCAAGGCTAATACTCGGCAGGCGGGGTTTTGAGGTGGAGCTGATTGCTTTTCTTTTAACCGGGATAGGACTGTCAATCACGGCGAGCGTGTACCCGCACCTTGCAATTAAACAGCTGATTGCAACATTAATCGGCATTGCAGGATTTGTTGCGTTGCAGATAATACTTCGAGATATTGATTTGTGCATGCGCCTGCGCTATCCCGCCGCATTTCTTTCTGTCGGACTTTTAGCGTTTACTCTTATTTTCGCCGGCTTTACAAACGGCGCTAAAAACTGGCTATATATCGGCGGTCTTTCAATTCAGCCGTCAGAGCTTGTAAAGGTAGCGTTTATTTTTGTTGGTGCGGCGACTCTTGAAAGGCTCCAATCAAATAAAAGTCTTACAAAATTTATTCTGTTTGCGCTCGGGTGCATCGGAACGCTGTTTTTGATGTACGATTTCGGCACGGCGCTCATTTTCTTTTTTACCTTTCTCGTCATTTCATTTATGCGTTCGGGCGATGTTCGCACGCTCATTCTTATTTGTGCGGCGGCAGTTTTGGGCGGAATACTGATATTACTGTTTAAGCCTTATGTCGCAAGCAGATTTGCATCCTTCGGCCACGCTTGGGAAAATTTCGACACAACGGGATACCAACAGACAAGAGTTATGATTTATTCAGCGTCAGGCGGACTTTTCGGCGTTGGACTCGGCAACGGTAAGCTTCGAAATATTTTCGCCGCAACCGAGGACTTGATTTTCGGTGTGGTATGTGAGGAATTCGGCTGGATAATGGCGGCGGCAATATTGCTTTCATACATTGCACTGCTCGTTTATTCAATAAAACATTCAAGATATGCACGTTCTTCGTTTTACGCAATCTGCGCATGTGCGGCGGCGGCACTTATGCTGTTTCAGGCGGCACTTAATGTGTTCGGCGTAAATGATGTGCTGCCCATGACGGGTGTAACGCTTCCGTTTGTTTCAAGGGGCGGCTCGTCAATAATGAGCTGTTGGATGCTGCTTGCGTTTATAAAAGCAGTTGACAGAGGCACTTACAGATACGGAGGTGTTCGTCAGTGAAATCAATATCACGCAGATCGTTAACTCTTTATCTTTTAATATTTTTATTCCTCGCAGGCTCGTTTCTGTCATATTACAGGCTTGCCGTAAATGCGGATAAATGGGCAATGAACAAGGCGAACAGCCACCTTTACACAGACGGCGCTTTTACCGCAGGTGATATTACCGACCGGAACGGCACGGTGCTTGCGGCAACCGAAAACGGCGAGCGCAAATATAATAATGATATAACCGTTAGAAAGGCAACGCTTCAAACGGTCGGCGACGGCGCAGGCTACATTGCAAGCGGAATCCAAACAGCTTTTAAAGATGAGCTTACGGGATACACCTTAAGAGACGGAATATTTAATTTGAAACGCTACGGCAAGGGAAATAATATTGAGCTGACGCTAGACGCAGATATTTGCAAGGCGGCGTACAGGGCAATGGGCAATTATGACGGCGTTGTGGGCGTTATGAATTACAAAACCGGCGAAATTATTTGCATTGTTTCAACGCCTTCCTATGACCCGTTAAATAAACCCTCGGAAGAAAAAGAGGGTATGTATCTTAACAAATTTTTCAAGGGACTTTACACTCCCGGTTCGACCTTCAAAATCCTTACGCTTGCTTCGGCAATTGAGAATATCCCAGATTTGGAGGATATGACCTTTGAATGTAAAGGAAAAGGCGGCAAGGGGCAAGTTCAAATCGGCGAAGGCTATGTTTATTGCAGCGGAGTACACGGAAAAATAGATATTGAAAAAGCATTTAATCAGTCCTGTAACTGTGCTTTTGCCGAGCTTGCAGACACTCTCGGCAAGGAAAAGCTGACAGCAACAGCCGAAAAAGCCGGATTTAACACGCAAATGAATAAAATTAACGGCAAAATCGCTTGCAGTAAATCTACATTAAAGTTAGATAATTCAAGTGCATTAGATATCGGCTGGGCAGGAATCGGGCAATACACAACACTTGTAAGTCCGTGTCATATGCTGACTCTGATTTCATCAATCGCCAACGGCGGAACGGCAACATCACCATATGTTGTAAATTCAATCATAACGCCCGGCGGAAAAAATCTTTATGTTGCAGAAACGCAGACCTTGGGTGAATATTTTTCTTCGGCAACGGCAGAGAAGCTCCAAGAATATATGCGCTCAAATGTTAAAAAAAAGTACGGCGATTACAGATTTTCAGGGCTTCAAATGTGCGGTAAAACCGGCACGGCGGAAATCAGCGACAGCGAAGATGCAAAGCCGAATGCACTTTTTGCAGGTTTTTCGTCAAATCCCGATTATCCGTTTGCGATAATTGTAGTTGTTGAGAATTCTTCTTACAGCATCAGCACAGCTGTTCCTGTTGCAACAAAGGTTATGACCGCAGTTAAAAACGCATACGGCAAATAAAATATTTTGAGATAAAAAAAGCAACGCTTACATTCAATAGCAGGCGTTGCTTTTTTATGAAAACTGTTTAGTTAAAAAATATCTTCGTTGTTGATAACGGCGTCAGGATATTTTTTTATACAGTTATATATGTCTTTTTGACTTAATTCAGGCGGAAATTTCAAAATCTTTTCACGCATATTCATATTTCTTCGGTAAACATCGTGTGCATCGCCGGCAATAAATTTTGCATAACCGTTTTTAACTAAATCGGCGGCTATATCCTGTGCGACATGGTCAAGATTTCCTGCAAGGCTGTCTGCGTTTACCTGAAAAAGAATACCTTGGTCGGCAAGCTGTTCGATTATTTCATAATTTCTGCGAAATTCATAATATCTTTCAGGATGTGCGACAATAGGAGTATATCCCCTGAGCGTAAGCTCCGAAAGCATTTCAAGCCCGTTTTCCAAATTAAACGGACCTAAAGGAAATTCGCAGAGCATATAACGGGAATCGTTAATTGCAAGTGAGTCTAAATCGCCCGATGTGAAAATATTTCGGTTTAAATACAGCTCCGCGCCGGAATAAAGAGTAATATCAACTTTCTCTTCGGTGAGCCTTTCTCTGATTAAGTCAAGCTTTGAATCACGCTCTAAAATAAATCTTTCAATATTTTTATAATCTGTAAAATGAGGGGTGGCAACAATTGCTTTATATCCGTTTTCTGCTGCCTGACGGCAAAGCTCAACTGATTGCGCAATGCTTTGTGCACCGTCGTCAATATTAAATATTATATGGCTGTGAATGTCAATCATTGCTTACCTCTTCTGTTTTTTTCGTTACATTTTCGGCTTTTTTCTCTTTAGAATCATCATCAACCTTGTGGAAAATGTGAATAATGCCTTCTTCGTTTAAAAGCTTTATCATAACAAGTGTTATAGGAAGAATGAATATGCCGAGTATGCCGAAAATCTGCGTGCCGACATACATCGCAATAATCGTTGCAAAGGGCGGAATACCAAGCTGATTTGAAACGAGTTTAGGCTCAATAATTTGTCTTATTATTGTTATGCAAGCATACATTATGAATATTCCGACAGCAAGTGAAATTTTACCGTCAAGCAAGCAGTAAAGCGCCCACGGAATAAGAACGGTGCCTGTGCCGAGAATGGGGACTATATCAATAATAGCAGTAATAAGTGCGAAAATGAAAATATAACCGCCCTCGTAAATTCCGATAAGCTTCATAAGGAAAAGTCCAAGAACAAGCTCGGAAAATGTTATTAGAATTATAAGTCCGTAAGCCTTACCCATTTTGGCAAGCGACGGCACAAGCAACCTTTTGGAACGAATAATTTTATTTCTTGTTTCTGTACGGAAGAGCGAAAGAATTACCTTTTTTACTGTTGCAAAATCAGTCGTCATAAAACAGCATGCAACAATTGAAATTACGATTGCAACAAGCGTTGACGGAAGCTGTTTTACCGTGTTCCAAACACCTAAAAGAGGAGTTTTGAATGCAGAAAAATCAATACTGCCTGAACCTGTGTTATTTAAAAGTGCGTCTACTTTATCGCCCGTAAATGATGTTATGGCATTTTCGATTTTATCGGGTAAAAAAGCAAGGTGTTCACTTAATGTTGCTTCAAGTTTAGCAATAAATGAGGGAATATCCTGCAACTGTATTAAAAGGTACTGAACAAAGCCTTTAACCTCAACGCCGAGTCTTATTGCAAGCCCTGTTATTAAGCCCAGAACGACCGTGAGTGAAAACAGCACTAAAACAACAGAAACAAATCCTTTTTTCAGAGGAGTTTTCTTACAGATAAAGTTTACGGGTCTTTGAAGAATTGCGGCAACCGTAAGCGCTACAAGAAACGGGAAAAAGAGCCCGAAAGCATATTTCATAAAATAGTAAAAAATTATCGCGACCAATACAATATAGACAACATCAATTATAAACTTTTTCTTTCTTTGGGTGGATTCCATTTTTTCTACCTCATAATAATGTAATATACATATATAATAAACCATTTTTCCTTGTAATACAATTATTTTTTCCTTAAAATATG
>DERX01000070.1 GCA_002361875.1 Ruminococcaceae bacterium UBA3329 | reverse complement strand
CTTTAATGAATTTATAGATAAGAAAAAATATGCATTTAATAAAAGAATAATTGAAATTGAAGCACAAATAAAAGAAGAGGAAAAAAGAAGAGAAGAAAGAAAAATACACGAAGAACGACAAAAACAAGTTGCTGAAATTAACAAGATAATAAAGAAAAATGAAACAAAGCTCAAAGATGAAAAGAAAAGTTTTTACAAGGTGGAAGACTGTTCATTAGAAAAAATTCAATTAGGTATAAAAACTGTTAAATTAAAACCATATCAACCCGGATATAAAGATGAAATGAAAAAATGGGATAAAAACAAGTTCGAAAAGAAATTTTATGAAATTCTAACCGAGCCGGAAACGATATTTAAAATGATTATAAATAAATTGCGCTACGGAACAGAAAACGAAAGACAGATTTTCAAGGAACTTTACGAGAAGAGAAATGATGCTTATAATAGAAGAATTGTAATAGTCTTAGAGGCAATATACAAACAAATTGTATCTGATATAGGAAGTCTGTAAATACAAAAAAGAGCCAAAAATCGGCTCTTTTATTTTTTGTTTTTATTCAGCATTCTTTTCGGCTTCTTTTCTCGATTTTATTACCTTTAATCTTGTAAAATCTTCACGTTCTTTTTCGTCAAGCGCTTCGCTTATAGCTTTGATGTCCGCATTGAATTTCGGAATCATAATGTTATTGAGGGCATTTGCTCGTTTGCGAGTCGTTTTAACGGCGTCGGCAAGGCGGTAAACATCACATTCAATTTCTGCAAGGTGTACGGTTTTCATTTTCGCCTCATTAAAATAGACATAAGCCTTGTCAAGATAGTCATTTGAGGAAATAAGACCGAAATAAGGCATCAGCGGCTGTTTTTCGGATTTTATAACAGGAATTTCAACGCCCATTACGGATTTGAAATCCATTGAAAGCGAGGTGTCAACAGGCACGGTGTGCGCAAAGCTTTCGCAAAAACCGAGGGTTGTGTTTGCAAGGCGCAGAAAATGATATGCCTTTTCAAAGCATTCATTTGCCTCTTTGCGGATATTTGCCGCGTCGCCAACAAGGCTCATCATTTCACGGACAAGAATATTTTTCTTTCTGTCCATAAGCTCAAAGCCGAGGAGTGCAAGTTCCAATGATTTTTTTGCGGCGGCGAGATTAGCTTTTGTTGCGGCGATTTGCGCCATTATAACACCTCCCTTTAATATTTTTAAGGATTATTTTTTGCAGTATTTTTTCAGAATTTTTTCATCTGTTCTGTCAAGCTCGGAGTCGGGAAGCTGTGACAGAAGCTTCCAGCCGAGGTCCAAGGTTTCTTCAATGCTCCTACATTCCGTAAAGCCTTGACAGATGAATTTTTCTTCAAATTCTTTTCCGAATTTTAAAAGCGCCTTGTCAGAGGGTGAAAGCTCATCTTCACCGATAACGGAGGACAGCGCACGGGCGTCCTGAACCTTTGCGTAAGAAGCAAGGAGCTGGTTTGAAAGTGCAGGATGGTCTTCTCTTGTAAAGCCCTCGCCGATACCGTCCTTCATAAGACGGGAAAGGGACGGCAAAACGCTTACAGGCGGATAAATTCCTTTTGAGGAAAGCTCACGGTCAAGCACAATCTGCCCCTCGGTAATGTACCCAGTAAGGTCGGGAATGGGGTGGGTAATGTCGTCATTGGGCATTGTTAAAATCGGAATTTGCGTAACAGAGCCTTTTTGGCCTTCAATCATACCCGCTCTCTCGTAAAGTGATGCAAGGTCTGAATAAAGGTAGCCCGGGAAGCCCTTACGGCTTGGAATTTCACCTCTTGAGGAGCTGTATTCACGAAGAGCCTCGGCGTAGGATGTCATATCCGTCATAACAACAAGCACATGCTTGCCCTGCTCAAATGCCAAATATTCAGCGGCGGTAAGAGCACATTTCGGTGTCATAATTCTTTCAATTATCGGGTCGTTTGCAAGGTTTAAAAACATTACAACCCGGTTCATAACATTTGATGCTGCAAATTGTGAACGGAAATACGCCGCAACATCATTTTTAACGCCCATAGCGGCAAAAACAACAGCAAAATCGTCGCTGTCGGCAATTGCGGACTGACGCACAATCTGAACTGCAAGCTCGTTATGCTTCATACCCGAACCTGAAAAAATCGGGAGTTTTTGTCCTCTTATCAGCGTTGCAAGCGCATCGATGGACGATATGCCCGTTCGTATGTAGTTTTTCGGATATTCACGGGCAACGGGGTTAATCGGCGCACCGTTGACATCCTGCTTTTTTTCGGGATAAACCTCGCCGAGTCCGTCTTTCGGTCTGCCGAGACCGTCAAAAACTCTGCCGAGAATTTCGGGCGAAAGGGAAAGATGCATACTTTCCCCTGTGAAAACAACCTTTGTGTTAAAGGCGGACATTCCTCTTGTGCCCTCAAAAACCTGAAGAGTCACTTTTTTGCCGTCGATTTTAACTACTCTTCCCGTGCGCATTTCCCCGTTATCAAGGAAAAGATGTGCAATTTCTTCATACACAGGGTGCTCCACGCCGTCTAATATTACAAGAGAGCCGTTTATTTCGCAGATTTTTGTATATTCAATTATCACACTTTTCACCCCTTACCGAAGAATTTCGTTTATTGCCTTGTCGATGTCACTGCAAAGCGTGTCAAACATTTCAGGATTTTTATTGGGAATATCGTATTTCATTTTTATGAGCCTGTCGAAAAGACCCGTTGCGGTTATTTTGGAAATGGGAATCTGCCTTGCAATTACTTCTTTTGAGCGGTCGTAAAGATGAAGAATTGATTGCATCATTTTCAGCTGTTTTAATGCAGGGACAAAGGTGTCGTCGCTGTGAAATGCATTTTGCTGTAAAAAGCCGACTCTGATAACTCTTGCAATTTCAATTATCAGTTTTTGGTCATCCGGCAAAACATCTGCACCGATAAGCTTTACTATTTCCATAAGGTTGGATTCTTCCGAAAGAATTTCGGTAATTCTTTTGCGGCAGTCGGTAAAATCGGGACTGACATTTTCTTTATACCAATCGGAAAGCTCATTTGTATATTCGCTGTAAGACGCAGTCCAGTTTATCGCAGGGTAGTGACGGGCATAGGCAAGGGATTTGTCAAGTGCCCAGAAACAGCGTGTAAAGCGTTTAGTATTCTGCGTTACAGGCTCGGAAAAGTCAGAACCTTGCGGAGAAACTGCGCCTATAATCGTAACTGAACCCTCAGTACCGTTTAAATTCTTAAAGTAGCCGCTTCTCTCGTAAAAGTCCGAAAGACGTGACGGCAGATATGCGGGGAAGCCCTCGTCGGCAGGCATTTCTTCAAGTCTGCCCGAAATTTCACGCAGAGCCTCCGCCCAGCGTGAGGTTGAGTCCGCCATAATTGCTGTGTGGTAACCCATATCTCTGTAATATTCGGCAAGGGTAATACCTGTGTAAATCGAAGCCTCACGAGCCGCAACGGGCATATTTGAGGTGTTGGCAATAAGAACAGTTCTTGAAAGAAGAGATTTTCCCGTTCGGGGGTCTGTAAGCTCGGAAAACTCATTTAATACTTGAGTCATTTCGTTGCCGCGCTCGCCGCATCCGACATATATAATTATGTCAGCGTCACACCATTTTGCAAGCTGATGCTGTGTCATGGTTTTTCCCGTTCCGAAGCCTCCGGGGATTGATGCCGCACCACCCTTTGCTATGGGGAAAACGGTGTCAATAACTCTTTGCCCTGTTATCAGCGGCTTTGAAAGTGGAAGGCGCTCGGCAGTCGGGCGAGGGATTCTGATAGGCCAGCGCTGTTTGAGCTTTAATTCATGAATTTGACCGAATTTGTCCGTAACCTCGGCTATTGTGTCGTTTACGGTGTATTCGCCGTCGGGAAATACCTTTGTAACAGTTCCGCTTACATTCGGCGGAACGAGCGATTTATGCGTTATGGAGTCGGTTTCTGGGCAAGTAGCTAAAACCTCGCCGCCTTGAACACAGTCGCCCACTGAAAGCTTAACTGTAACCTGCCATTTTTTTGTTTCGCTTACTGCAGGAATGTTAATGCCCTTGTCAATAAATGCGCCTGAAATTTTTTGAACATCTTTGAGCGGTCGTTCAATTCCGTCAAAAATATTTCCGAGTATTCCGGGTGCCAAAGTTACGCTCATGGGGGAATTTGTTGGAGCAACAGGTTCCCCCGGGGTAAGACCGCCTGTTTCCTCATAAACCTGTATTGTTGTATATTCGTCGGTAAGGCCGATAACCTCGCCGATAAGTTTATTTTCACCGACATAAACCGTTTCCGTCATTTGGAGCTCTGTTTTGCCCCTGACAGTTACAACAGGGCCGTTGATGCCGTAAATTTTATATTCTGACATAATAACGCCCCCTTAAAATGCCTTTAAATCGGTGCTTTCAAAGAAAGCCTTTTTTTCGGCTGTCAGTCTTGAATCAAGCGTGTCGTCGGCACGCAAGGTTTCATTTTTATCCGTTGCAATAATTCCGCCCAAACGGATTGTGCTGTCCTCACGAATTTCCGCATTGCCTGCAATTTCTTTTAAAGCGTCGGCATAAACAGTGTCGCACGGGCGAATGTAAAATACAATTTCAGAGCCTATCGCTTGAAGCAAGCTTTGTGCACTCCTTTTAAGGAAATCGGGATATTCTGCCGAGGAGGTAAATTCTTTTATTTTAAGCTCTGCGTCCGAAAAAATGCCGTCTGTAAGCTCATTTCGCAAATTTACGAGATTAAGCCTTTTGGCCGCTTCGTATTCGGCAGCCTTAACACCTGCGGCGGCTTGAATTTTGCCGATTTCACGGTTTGTATTACTGCGTAATTTTTCGGTTGCCTGTTTTTTGTATTCGGTTATTTCCTTTTGTATTTGCGTTTCGGCTGTGCGTTCAAGCTTTTTGCACTGTAAATCTGCATAGTCAATAACGCTTTTAAGGAAAATGTCAAGGCGTTTATCCATTTCTTCTACCACCTTAAATTTTTATGCCGACTGCGTTGCGAATATAGTCTGTAACATTATCGGCAGAGTTATTCTGTGGATTGCTGTCGGGAATCTCCGTAATAAGCGGCAGATTTTTCTTTTTAAGCTCGGTTAAAGAACTGCCCAGAGCCTTCGCCACGGCAGGCGTAATTAAAATCATACCTACATCTTTGTCTTCGCTTATCTTTTCAATTTGCAGGAGTGCGTCCTCATTTTTTTGCAACAGCTTTCCCTGAATACCGGCAAGACGAAGCCCCACAAGTGTGTCGGCATCGCTTGAGAGGAGATAAAATTTCATTTTTTATACCTTCTGAAGAATAAGAATGGAAACAACGAAGCCGAAAAGGATAATTGACTCGCCCAAGGCTACGAAGATGATTGATTTACCGAAGGTCTTCGGGTTTTCTGCGTTTGCGGCAATTGCTGCCGGAGCGCCTGCGGCAATTGCAATACCGCCGCCGATACCTGCAAGAGATGTTACTATTGCGGCTGCCAAAAGACCCATACCCTTTGCAAAGCCTGCGTTGTCGCCCGAAGTTGCCGCTGCGGCAGTTGTTTCCTCAGCGAAAGCGAACAAAGACATAGACGCCATAAGAATTACCATAGCTGCAATTACACAAATAATTTTTTTAATGTTTTTCATTTTTATTACCTCCGATAGTAAATTGTTTGTCTGTAAACGGGATGAACGGCTTACCGTCACCGCCGTAAAATCTTGAAAACATTTCGTAGAATTCAAGACGTAAAACCTGAATAGCGGTCAAAAGACCTTCAACTGCAATAACAAAGATATTGCCGAATATAATGATAGCAGGATTTCTGTTTTCACCTGCAAGAGCAAATACCGCAAGCATCATACCTGCGTGAACAAGAACATAAGCGCCGATTCTAAGGAACGAAAGCGTGTTGCTCAAGTACGACAAAACATATTCAATAAGCTCAAAGAAGTTTTGCAAAATAAAATCCGTTATGCTCTCCGGCATAAAGTCCCTGTGCTTATCAATTGCGCCGATAAGAATTTCTTTTATAAGCAGGAGTACTGCTCCCACGCCGATTATTACAGCCGCCACACTCGACGGGATAGGGGCAAAACCGCCCATAAAGCGTGAGGCAAGGTTTGCGCCGCAAAGGTAAACCGCAATTCCCGTAAGCCCGTTATTGCTGAAGAGCGCTTCGCCGAACCGTTTGTTCTTTATACAGCCGTAAACATTCATAAGCATTGAAAGCGTCGTCAGCGAAATGCCGATTACAAGTGTTACAAGCAAAACGGAATTTACGCTGTCCATAACCGAAACAGGCTTTCCCGAAAGCCCCATTGCTTTGTAAACGGGGTCGAGCAAATCCTCAAAGCCGAACACGCTGCCGAAAATAAAGCCAAACACCATTGATGAAATTCCGCAGGGAATAAGTATTCGTCCAAGCTCCATTTTCTTAAGCTTATACATTAAAAAGCCTGCAATTGAAAGAATAAGACCGTGACCCATATCGCCGAACATTATTCCGAAAAGAACCGTGTATGTAACTGCGACAAACGCCGTTACATCAATGTCCTTGTGAGAGGGTGTGCCGTACATATCGATGAAAAATTTGTACGGGTCAACAAGAAATTTTAAAAGACCTTTGTGCTCCGAAGTCTTAACGGGCGGCGGAGCTGTTTCGGGGTCTGTGTCGCCTTCCTCAACTGAAATTTCACTTCCGTCAAACAATTTAACAAGAGAAGCAAAATTCTTTTGCGGAACCCAGCCTACAAGCATAAAGTAATGCCCGTTGTGAACGGAATAAGCCTTTAATTCTTCAAGCTTATTAAGATAGTAAAGCTTTGAATATACTGTATCTATAAACTGCGTGCAGTCGCTCCAAGCCTTGTCGGTTTCTGATTTTATTGCATTTAATTGCTCATCAATAATGTCAAGACTGCTTTGAAGCTCCGCTATTACACTCTCCACAGTGCCGGCCGCCGAAGGAATTTCAAAAGGCTCGAAAAGGAGCATTGCAAATATTCCGTCAACCTCGTCAATATGGTTCTTCGGAGCGAAATAAACTCCCCAGAAATCGGTTTTGTCGGCACTGCACGGCACGAAGTAAAAGTACGGGCATTTGTTGAAAAGCTCAGGAAGGCGTTCTGCGCTTTCCCTCGGCATATGGCCGAAACGTACTGTTACGTATTTTAGAGCCGTTATGTCGTCAAGGTTTACCTCAAGCTCTTTGAAATGCGAGAATTTCGTAATTCCTTCCTCGCAAGCGTTTTTTTGAGAAATTAAAGCCTGCTTTTTTTCGGAAAGCTTTTCGGCTTTTTCATATAAACAGTTGAGCCGTTCAGTTTCTTCGCTTGTCAGCGGTGCTGCGGCAATCTCCGGATTATAGGTTACGGTGTGCTCACTTCCGTTTACCCTGCCGTGTATTTTTTCAAGCATCGGCGCATACGGGTTGTCGTCTGCGTAAGGAAGAAAGCCAAGTGACACAGATATGTGTTTTCCTGCGCTTTCAGGCTGAAAATATCCGCATCGGTAAAGCTTTTTAGCTGTATCGTACAGAAGACCGTTATCTCCGCTCAAGGTGACAAGCTGCATTTTTTGAACAGACATCAGCATTCTCCTTTCACAATTATATCTGATATTTCTTCGGGGGTAAGACCGTAATTTACCCCTTCGACAATGTGTATGATGTTTTTGATTTCATTTTTTATAACCGTTTCGTAAGAAAAGAGCGACAGAACAGGATTTTGCGAATAGCGTATATTTTTAATACTCTTTTTTATGATTAGCTTTCGCACAAAAAGGTCAATATTTTCGGGATTTTCCGTAAAATATTTTCCGTAAACCGAGTGCCTGACAGTGTTTAATACATCTGAAGGGGACAAAGCCGTTTCAAGGCTGTACAACTCTTTCGGCGTAAACGCAGTGACAGACGGCCTGAAGCTGTTAGTTTTGTGACTTCGGTCATCAGGGTAATTTTCCGCAATTCTGTAAAGGGTGCTCATTACGCTCATATCGGAAATAAATTTAATATAGTCAAGTATTTCGTTACGTGATTTTCCCTTGTATTTTTTGCAAATTATATTTTCAGTGTCGGAATAAAGTCCGTTAAATAACATTCTTTCAAGGGCGGCAAGGCTTTTAAAGCTGTTACCTGAAGAGAACAGTGCTTCTGTAGGTCTGCCGTAAGGCGTGCCCGAAAGCATTGCGGCAAATTCGTCAAAGGATGTGGCTTTTTGAAGTTCATTCCCCGAAATGCATTGCTCTTGTATGTAAACAGCGGGACGCTCAAATAAATCGGTAATAACCTCGGTGTCAAGGTGCCTTGCACAGTAAAGAATGGTTTCTATCTCGTCTTTTTTTATGAAATAACGGTAGGTTTCATCGCCGATAAGCTTTTGAAAGCGGCAAAGCGACGCTTTTCTGTCAAGCAGGGATTTTTGCAATGCGTTTTCAATACGGGAGCGTGAAAGCGTAACAGAGGGCAAAGAACCGAAGTACTCGGAATAATAAGTCTCACTGCGAAGATAACCGAATATTTCTTCAACTGAATGAAACGACAGTAAATTGCTGTAATCTTCATCTGTAAGCCGTTTGGCAAAAAGCGCATGTACCTTTGCTGTAACGGCATTCTCCGAATAGTTCACTTTCTCACTCCTTTCAAGTATTTTAATCGTCAGAATTTACCGAAAATTACTCTATAACCTTTTTAAATATTTTATCAATCAGTCCGTTACGGTTTTCTTCAAAGACACTGCGAAGACGGGATTCGGATTCAGCATAAAGTGAATCAATTTCCTCAAGCTGTTTTTTTAATTTTATTTCAGCCGTTTCGGTTTGCTTGGAAATACTTTTTCTCGATCGCTCAAAAAGCTCTTCGTCAATTGCATTTTTTACTTCGGCAATTTCAGTGTCAATAGAGAGAAGCCTTTGCTTTTTACCGTTAACCTTTTGGCGTGAAACAGTGTCGGTTTCTATTATCTTTTTGAGAATTGTATCCATACTGCTTTCCATTTTTCGCTCACTCCTTTTCGGCTTCACATAAACAATATTTACTTTATTGTTTAATATAACATTATACTACCGTTGTCAAGTGGTTTCAATGAAACTTTTTATAAAAATTTCTTGAAAACAGAGAAATTTATTCAAAATACTTAATAATTTTTATGTTGTATTAAATCTTTTGTTGTGTTATACTAAAACTGATAAAATTTTAACGAGGGGTGTCAGAAATGGAAAACAGGGAAAAATTCGACAACAGCTGGTACAAGGATTTGGTGGTTTATCAAATCTGGTGCAGAAGCTTTAAGGACGGCAACGGCGACGGAATAGGCGACCTTGAGGGTGTGCTTGAAAAGCTTGATTACATAAAGAGCCTCGGCGCTACCGCAATTTGGTTTTCACCGATATATCCGTCACCCAATGCGGATTACGGGTACGATATTGCCGATTATAAGGACATAAACCCTGAATACGGCGACTTGGAGCTGTTCAAAAAGGTGCTTGACGGTGCACACGAGCGCGGAATGAAGGTTATTATGGACTTGGTTGTCAATCACACATCCGACGAGCACGAATGGTTTAAGGAAGGTCTTAAAAGTAAGGATAATCCTTATCACGACTACTATTTTTGGCGTGACGGCAAGGGTAAGGACGGCAAAAAGCCGCCGAACAACTGGCTTTCCACATTTGAGGGCGGAGCATGGGAATACAACGAACAATTAAATCAGTATTATCTTCATGTATTTGCAAAGAAACAGCCCGACCTTAATATGGATAACCCAAAGGTTCGTGAAGAGGTTAAGGACATAATGCGATTTTGGCTGGATATGGGTGTTGACGGCTTCAGAGAGGACGTAATCACATTTATTTCCAAACAAGAGGGACTGCCCGACGGTTTCCCGCTCCCCATTGCAACGGGAATTGAGCATTACAAAAAAGGTCCTCATATTCACGAATATCTTAAGGAATTCCGCCACGATGTTATCGACAAATACGACTGCTTTGTTGTCGGCGAATCGCCGATGTCAAATTCGCAGGACTGCATTGAGTTTACGGCAGGCGAAGACCATGAGCTTGATATGATGATTGGCTTTGACCATATGCAGGCAGACTGCTTTATGACGGACACAATTGCAACACCTTTCAGCCTTAAAAAGCTTAAAAAGGCGTTTACTCATTGGCAGGATGATTTGGCAGGCAAGGCGTGGAACTGCCTTTACATTGAAAATCACGACCACCCGCGAATTGTCAGCCGTTACGGCAGTGAAAAATATCACGATGAAAGCGCAAAAATGCTTGCAACAATGTGCTATATGCAGTGCGGTACGCCGTTTATTTATCAGGGTCAGGAAATCGGTATGACCAACATAAAGCTTGACAGCATTGATAAATTTAAGGATGTTGTCACATTTAATAATCAGAAAATATTTAAAAAGCTAGGCTTTTCGGATGAAAGATACCTTAAAATTGCCAACAAAACAACACGTGAAAACGCACGTACTCCCGTTCAGTGGGACAGCAGTAAATATGCGGGCTTTTCGACCGCAGAGCCGTGGTTTTATGTAAATCCGAATTATAAAGAAATCAATGTGGCAAAACAGGAAAATGACCCCGATTCTGTTCTCAATTATTACAGAAAGCTGTTTTCTTTCCGTCAAAATCATAAGGTAGCGGTTTACGGTGATTACAAGGAGCATTTCAAAAACAGCCGTGAGCTTTATGTTTATGAAAGAAATCTTGACGGCGAAAGACTGCTTGTTGTAAGCTCTTTCAGCGAGAAAAATGTCAATTTTGTAGCTCCCGAGGGATTTGATTTGAGCAAGGGTGAATTAGTTCTTAACAATTACAAAATCAACCCAATAAAAAATAATGGCTTTGTAACAAGACCGTATGAAACACGCGTTTACTATTTTAAATAATATTACCCGTAAAATTTAAAGAAAGGAACGGCTTTGTACCGTTACTGAAATTATGAAAACTAAAAGTAAATTAAAGGGGATTCAGTGGTTTAATCTCATTTTGTTCGGTCTTATGGGGCAGATTGCGTGGGCGGTTGAGAATATGTATTTCAATACATTTCTTTACAATTCCGTTTACAACGGCGCAAGCCAAACGGCTGTTAACGGTTCAATTGATGTAATGGACGCTATCAGCCGAATGGTTGCATTCAGCGCATTTACAGCGGTTGTCACAACATTTATAATGGGCGTACTCAGCGACAGATTCAACAGCAGAAAATGGTTTATTTCAATCGGCTATATTATTTGGGGTATAATTACCGCCTGCTTCGGATTTATCACGAGAGATAATATTGCTTTGCTTTTCTCACTCCAAGATGAGGTTAAAATTCTTACGGCGACCGTAGTAACAGTTATTGTAATGGACTGTGTAATGACATTTATGGGCTCAACGAGCAACGATTCGGCATTTAATGCATGGGTAACGGACATTACTGATGTTACAAACCGTGCTACAACGGAGAGTGTTCTTGCACTGATGCCTGTTTTTGCAATGGGTATTGTTATGGCGCTCGGCGGACTTGTTGGCTCAATAGGATATCCAACATTCTTCATAGCTCTCGGTGCAGTTGTTGCTGTTTGCGGAATAATCGGAATTTTCACTGTTAAGGACAGCCGAGATGAGAAAGAAGCTCACGAAAAGCAGAACTTTTTTGCAGAGTTTATTTACGGCTTCAGACCATCGGTTGTTAAAAAGCATAAAAATCTTTATCTGTCCCTTTGTGCAATGGCGCTTTTCAACATTGCGTATCAGGTATTCTTCCCGTATATATTCATTTACCTTCAACATTCAATGAATTTCACCTTTGACAAGCTCCTTGCAGGGCTTACGCCGAAAATAATTATCATTGCGGCTGTGTGCGTAGTGGTGCTTGTTGCGGCGATAATATCACTGGGCAGACTTATGGACAAAATCGGCAAGGATAAATTTATATATCTGTCGGTAATACTTTATATTGCAGGTCTTGTTGTAACGGGGCTTAACGATAAAAGCCTTGCAGGCTTCGGAATAGGAATGCTCATAACAATGGCGGGCTACGGCTGCTTTATGATTTTGTTCGGCGCATCTGTGCGTGATTACACACCCGAGGACAAAACAGGAATGTTCCAAGGAATAAGAATGATTTTCATAGTGCTTTTGCCGATGATAATAGGGCCTGTTATCGGAAAAGAAATCTGCAAAATTTCTGCAATTACATACACAAATGAGTACGGAGTAGTACAGTCCGCGCCCGGAGCTGTAATGTTCTTTGCGGCGGCGGCAGTCAGCGTTCTCATTTTAATTCCCGTTATATTTCTTAAAAAAGGAAAAACTCAAAAGAGCTGATGTTTTTGCTGTAAGGGGGATAGCAAAAATGACAATTGCAAAGAAAGAGATTAAATACCAAAATGTTTTAATTCTGTTTATGGTCGGCTGTGTGCTCGGCGTAATTCTTGAGGGGTTGTTTTGCTATTTTCGCAGAGGCGAGTGGGAAACGCATGTAACTTTTCTTTGGGGACCGTTTAATATTGTTTACGGACTTGGCGCTGTTGTAATGTATTTGGCGTCTGTTTCCCTTGACGGTAAAAGTACATTTACGGAGTTTATCTGGTTTACCGTCTTGGGGTGCTCGGTTGAATGGCTGATGGGCTTTATTCAGGATAAGATGTTCAATTCTTATTCGTGGAGTTACGGAAAATATTCAATCGGCAAATATTTAAGCGTTCCGTTTGCACTGGCGTGGGGGCTTTTGGGACTTATGTTTATGAAATTTTTAATGCCGATTATCAGCAAATGCTTTGAACACACCGGGTCAAAACGGTGGCAAAAGCTTTCTAAAATAGTTACGGTGTTTATGTGCATAAATCTTGTGTTCAGTGTTGCGGTATTCACACGCTGGGGGCAAAGAGTGAAAAATCCTGACCCGAGAACTGCAATAGAAAG
This sequence comes from Ruminococcaceae bacterium UBA3329, assembly GCA_002361875.1. GTDB lineage: Bacteria > Bacillota > Clostridia > Oscillospirales > Acutalibacteraceae > Fimenecus. Next base: position 27,151 of record DERX01000070.1, on the reverse strand, counting down.
AATTATTGACCGTGTTTACCCAAGTGATTATCTTCAGTCACGGTTTGTCGAATGGAAAATGAACGGCACATAAAAACTCACTGAAAATTTAATAAAACTTAACGGCTGTATAAGGGTAAAACCTTATACAGCCGTTTTTTACATTTGGACTTAAATTTTTACTGATTTTCAACGCAAATTCTGAATGCGATTTCTCGCACTTCTTCAAGAGATGAAACAGAGCCAAGCTCTTTGCGGTATTTTGCCGCGCCCCGAAGCCCTTTTGTATACCATGCACCGTGCTTTCGCGCCTCTCTTATTCCGACACTTTCGCCCTTATATTCGCAAATCGTTTCAATATGCTTAATCATAACACGCATACGTTCCGAAACAGGGGGAGTGGGCAATACACGCCCGTATTCAAGATAAGCGTTTATCTGTGAGAAAACCCACGGTGCGCCAAGCGCCCCTCTGCCAATCATAACAAGGTCGCACCCCGTTTTTTCAAGCATAAGAGCCGCACTTTGCTCGTCAGTAATGTCGCCGTTGCCGATTACGGGAATTGAAACGCTTTTCTTGACTTCAGCAATAATATTTGTGTTTACAGGCGGGGAATACATCTGCGCCCTTGTTCTGCCGTGAACGGTAACAGCAGATGCCCCTGCGTTTTCCGCACGCTTTGCCATTTCAACGGCATTAACGGAATTTTCATCCCAGCCGCTGCGGATTTTTACGGTTACGGGAACAGGTGATTCTTTTACAACTGCATGGATTATGTTTTCGGCAAGAACGGGGTCTTTCATAAGCGACGCTCCGCCGCCGTTGCCCGCAATTTTCGGTGCAGGACAGCCCATATTTATGTCAATTATTTCAGGATTAAATTCAAGCACCGTATGAACGCTTTGTGCCATTACCTTCGGGTCGCTTCCGAAAATTTGCACTGCGGCAGGACGCTCGGCGTCGGATAAAAACGACAGGGATTTTGACTTCCTGTCGCCCATTTGAAGCCCCTTGGAGCTAACCATTTCGCTTACAACATAGGCCGCTCCGTAAGAAACGCACAGCTCACGGAACGCACGGTCGGCAACGCCTGCCATAGGGGCTAAAACGGCTTTGCCGTGTATTTCGGTATTACCGATTTTCATTGCCGCACACTCCTTTAGTATTACTGACGGTTATTTTATCATAAATGAAAGAGATTAACAAGTAAGAATAGTGTAAATATTTCAGTCTGAAAAGAATATATGTAATATGTTAATTTGCACAAAAAATGTTAGAGTAATGGGGAACCCCCGGCGAGGGTTCCCCCGAAAAACAATCCACTGGATTGTTTTTCTCCCTCTCCTGCGCTTTTTTATGAAAAGGTGTTGCAGTCTGCGGACTGCAAGGAGGGGTTTCACCCCTCCACCTCACCGCCTTTTGAAAAAGGCGGGCGAAAACTTTTAATTGTTTGCAATATCAAAATAGTTTGTCAACAGACTGATAAGTTTTAGCATAATCTTTTTCCTTTTGTCATATAGTTTTTTGAAACTGAAAAAGCAAAAGGAGAGATAATAATGGATTTTACCGTAAAAAAGGACAGTATTAACGGTTGTGAAGCAAACACCGTTTCATCTGCCGAGCACACGGTGGACTGTGACATAACACTTCCGGAATATATGCCTGATGTGGTAAGGGTTCTGCGGTGCTGTCTTGCGCCGTCTGTTGCGTCACAGCAAATAAGCGGCGACAGAATCATGACCGAGTGCGACTGCACAGCCTCTGTAATTTACATTTGCGAGCAAGGAAAAATTCATTGCTTTGAGCAAACGGAGCATTTCGGAAAACAGCTTGAATTTAACGGAGAATATCAGGACAGTGTGTCAGTAGGCGTTAAAACGGAATTTGTAAATTACCGTGTTTCAAGCAGTCGAAAGGTTGAAATTCACGGGGCAGTGTCGCTGACGGTTGTGGGGCTGGGGAGGCAGCAAAAGGAAATAGTAGCCTGTGCCGAGGGTGACGGAATGACGGTGAGAGCTAAAAAAATGAATGCTTGTACGCTCTCGGCCTTTGCGGGAAAGTCCTTTTCTGTATCCGAAACCTGTGAAATAAATTGCAGTGAGAAAATATCGGCGGTGCTGTCGGTAAACAGCTTTGTCAGGACTGATGAGGCAAAAGCTATTCACGGAAAGCTGTTTGTCAGAGGAGAAATGTCGGTCAGAACGGTTTGCCTTACCGAGACTTGTGAAATTCGCTGTTTTGAAAATTCAATTCCCGTAAATCAAATTGTAGATGTGCCCGATATTGTCGAAGAAAATATTATTGAAACGAACATAAACACAGTATCGGTTTGCGTAAGACCTCGTGCGGAGCAGGCAGGCGAGCGGGGACTTCTTGAAATTGAAGCAACACTTTTTGTAAGCGTTCGTGCGTACGGTACCAAAGAAATCACACTTGTGCGTGACGCATATTCAACCAAATACGAAACGGAAACCGAAATGCGCACCGTGGGGATAAACACCTCATGTGAAAAAATATATGACACTTTCCTTTGCCGCGAAAATATTGATATTTCGCCTGTAGGTATTCAACGGGTGCTTTCATTTGAATGCAGTAATATTGTGTCCAATGTTTCCGTAAGCGACGGGTCGTTGAGCGTTACGGGAAGCGTTACGGCGGACTGTATTTTTGAGGACACAAACAGCGAGATTTATTATGTTACAAGGCAAATTCCCTTTGAATACAAGCACTCGGCAGTTTATGAAAATATATCCTCGAGCAGTCTTTTCGCTGCGGTTTCTGCCTTTAACTATGCACTGGGTACAGGCGGTTCGCTTGATGTAAGAATTGAAATAGCGGTGAACGGACTTGTTTTCTGCGGAACTGAAGAAAAAGCCGTTACGGAAATAACCATTGACAAATCAAAGTGCAAATCGGTTAAAACGGCATCCCTCACGGTTTATTTTGCCGATGGAAATGAATGTGTTTGGGATATAGCCCGTCATTACAATACAACAGTCGAAGCAATTTTGCGTGAGAACCGTATGCAAAATGAGGAAATAACTCATTGCTGTAAACTGCTTATACCGAAAATATAGGAGGAAGCAATATGAGTAGCAGAAGTATTTATAAAGACATTGCGGCACGCACGGGCGGCGACATTTATATTGGCGTTGTGGGGCCTGTGCGAACGGGTAAATCAACATTTATCAAGCGGTTTATGGATGCGGTCGTAATTCCGAATATGGAAAACGATTCTGTAAGAGAACGGGCGACAGATGAACTGCCGCAGTCGTCCGCAGGCAGAACAATAATGACAACCGAGCCGAAATTTATTCCCGAAAATGCGGTAAGAATTAAGCTCCCGGACAACGCAGAGCTTAATGTGCGAATGATTGACTGCGTAGGATACATTGTCCCCGGGTCACTCGGCTATATTGAAGAAAACGGGCCGAGAATGGTTCGCACTCCGTGGTCGGATGAGGAAATGACATTTTCCGAGGCGGCGGAAATCGGCACTAAAAAGGTAATTACCGAGCACTCAACAATCGGTCTTGTGGTAACGACGGACGGCAGTATCAGCGATATTTCGAGAGATGAATATGAGGAAGCCGAAGAAAGAGTAATAAACGAGCTTAAAGAGATTAACAAGCCGTTTGTAGTTCTTCTTAACTGTATGCACCCGAAGGGTGAAAACGCACTGAAGCTTTCGTCGGAGTTATCCGCAAAATATAAAGTGCCTGTAATTGCCGTTAACTGTCTTGAGCTTTCCGAGCAGGAGATAAAGGAGATAATCACGCAGGTTTTGTTTGAGTTTCCTGTTAAGGAAATCGGGATTGATTTACCGCAGTGGCTTGTGAATCTTCCGGAAGAGCACCCCGTGCGTGCCGAAACCTATAAATCTGTCTCCGATGCGCTTGAAAATATTACTTATGTGCGTGACATAAGCCTTATGACCGAATCGCTCTCAAAATGCGAATACATTACGGACGCCGGTATTACGGGAATGGATCTCGGCATGGGCAGTGCGTGGATAAGGGTTAATATGAACGGCGATTTGTTCTATAAAATCCTTGCCGAGAGCACGGGAATTGAAATTGACGGCGAGCAAACGCTATTAAAGAGAATGAAAGAGCTTGCACAAATGAAAAAGGACTATGAACGGATTAAAGCGGCGCTCAATGATGTTTCGGAAAAGGGCTACGGAATAGTTATGCCGACCATTGACGAGCTGACCCTTGAAGAACCCGAAATCGTAAAGCAAGGCGGCCGCTACGGAGTAAGGCTTTGCGCCTCTGCACCGTCGATTCATATGATGAAAGCGAATATCAAGACTGAGGTAGCTCCTATTGTGGGCAGTGAAAGTCAGTCCGAGGAGCTTGTAAAATATCTTTTGGAGGGCTTTGAGGAAGACCCGACAAAGATTTGGGATTCAAATATCTTCGGCAAGCCTTTAAATGAGCTTGTGAATGAGGGACTTCGGAATAAGCTTTACCATATCCCCGACGACGCAAGAAAAAAATTCCAGGAAACACTCGAAAGAGTTATCAACGAGGGCTGCAACGGACTTTTGTGTATAATATTGTAAAAAACATATTTTCATGGGCAGGTGTCCTAACCGATATTTACTTTCTATTATGCCCCCTCTGACGAGGGGGCTGGCTTTTGCGTAGCAAAAGACTGGGGGAGAGATTTCAATTCTTGCAATTTTATCTCTCCCTCCGTCATTTTCTTACGAAAATGCCGCCTCTCGCCTGTCCGCTCGGTCGGTGCTTCTGCTCCGCAGAGATCTCCACTGGAGACCACACCCTCGTCAGAGGGAGAAAAATAAATGGACAGGGTCGTCGCCTCCTACAAAAATCATATACAAACGCAGGGCATACCAAAACGGTATGCCCTGCGTATTATACGGCTAAATTTTCTTACCTGCAATCATACAGCATTTGGTAAATGAAAAATTTCCTATTTCAAACTTTTTATCCGTGATTTTTTCTGCGAGCTGTCTGCTCTCGATAAATTCATCTGTTACGGTTACTAAAAACTGTTTATCAGGCAGAGTTACAAGATAAAATTCCTTGGTTTCCATACCCTAATCCTCCGAATTTTGTGAGTTGTTCAGCTGACGGTTTTATTATAGCGGTGTGTATGGGCAATATCAAGAAAATTTCCGTTTCATCAATGCAACGCTTCGTAGCATACAGTATATGTCTTGTAATTTAAAGCAAAAGGGACGCCGAAGCGCCCCTTTTAAAATAATATATTATCTTATCTTTTGACAACGGACACGCACAAATATATAAGATAAATAAAATATGATGTCAATGCGATTATTCCGAAAATGAGAATAATATTCCACGCTAAAAGCGGTATGGCATAAGGTACTGCCTGCGGAATAACAAACGGAATTAAAGCACTTAAGGTGTAAACCGCCCGTTCTTTTTTTGATGTAATACTGTATAGAAATAACGATAATACAGCGAAAACAATAAAGCAAAAAGCAGAAAAAAAGGCAAATATAATTGATCTTTCTTCAGCGTAGAGCAGGTTTAATAAATCGTTGTGACAGGAGTAAATGTTATTTGCTTCCAAGAAAAATATAACATAACCTACGAGTCTGTATAGAACATTTATATTTATTAAAACTGTCAGCAACACAATGTAAATTTTAAGAAAAAATTTTTTCATATTTTTACCAATATTATTTCACTTTACTGTCAAACCATTCTACGAGATATTTCATAACATCTTCTCGGTCTGTTTCATTGAGAATTTCATGGCGGTCTGTCGGGTACAGCTTTAAGCTGACATCTTCGTGACCCGTTTTCAAAAGATTATTGTAAACCGTCGTAACGCCCTTGCCGTATGCGCCTACGGGGTCGTCTTCACCTGCAATAAGTAAAACAGGGAGCTTTTTGTCGAATGATGTATACCAGTCGCTTGCATTTACTTCATTGAGCACGCTGAAAAGGTCTTTAAAGCCTGCCGCAGTGAAAATAAATCCGCAGTATTTATCGGCAATGTATTCTTTAACTATTTCTTCGTCCTTAGTCAGCCAGTCACAGTTGGTTTTCTTGTCGGTCTTTTTATTGTATGTGCCGAACGCAACTGAATTTATGAAATTCGAGCGGAACATTTCGCCTTTTGTTTTGCTTATGAGCTTTGCCATGGCAATTCCCACGCTTGCCCCGGGGTTCGGACCGCTTGTTCCGCAGTAAACCGCCGCGTCAATTCCGTCGCCGTAATATTTTGTATAGCACCGTGCAATGAACGAACCCATACTGTGCCCGAAAAAGAAATAGGGAACATCAGGGTATTCATTTTTTGCAATTTCGGTGAGCTTTTTGCAGTCGTTTACTATGTTCATATAGCCATTTTCACTGCCGAAAAAGCCGAGCATACTGTCGTCCTTTACAGAACGCCTGTGTCCTAAATGGTCGTTTGTGAAAACGGCATAGCCTGCCTCGCAAAGCTTTTCTGCAAACGGAATGTAACGGTCGCTGTGCTCTGTCATTCCGTGTGAAATCTGAACTACCGCCTTTACATTGCCGCCGTCGGGGATAAAGCTTTGTGCAAAAATGTCGCAAAGTCCCGATGAAGACGGAAATTTAAATTCTTTTCTAATCATAATATTCGCTGCCTTTCCTATTTGATTTCCCAATCAATTTCTTCGCCGTAAGTTTTGCGGAGAAAATCGTTTGCTTTTCTGAAATGCCCGTTGCCGAAAAATCCGTTATAAGCCGAAAGCGGACTCGGATGAGCGGATTCAAGCACCAAATGAACGGGATTCGTAATGAATTTCGCCTTGTCCCTCGCATTTCTTCCCCAAAGCAAAAATACAATAGGCTCGGGACGGGCGTTCAGAAGCTTAATAACATTGTCGGTGAATATTTCCCAGCCGCAACCCTTGTGGCTGTTTGCCTGACCTCTGCGGACTGTCAGACAGGTGTTCATAAGAAGAACGCCACGTTTTGCCCAGTCGGTAAGCTCACCGTGTGGCGGAATAGGCAGTCCCAATTCTGCGTGAATTTCCTTGTAAATATTCTGAAGTGACGGCGGGGGCTGAACGCCTTTTTTTACCGAAAAGGCAAGCCCGTGCGCCTGGCCCGGTTCGTGGTACGGGTCCTGCCCCAAAATAACAACCCGAACATCCTTGTAGTCGGTGAGTTTTAAACTGTTGAAAATGTTATTCATATCGGGGTAAATTGTCTGCGTTTTGTACTCGGATACTAAAAATTTTCGCAAATTTATGTAGTAGTCCTTTTTAAATTCGTTTTCGAGCAAAATATCCCAATTGTTTCCGAATGTAACCATATTATCCCCTACCCGTACGGTTATTTGAGCATATCTATCATCATATATGCGGATTTGTAAATATCGCCGCACCCCATTGTCAGTATAAGGTCGCCTGCCTTAGCGTTTTTGACAACATAATCCGCAACCTCTTCCTGTGTATTAAACCAAACGGAGTTCGGGATTTTTTCAGCGAGCTGTGAGGTGTAAACACCGTAGGTGTTTGTTTCACGGGAACCCATAATTTCAGTCATAACGCATCTGTCGGGAATACTGAGAACATCGACAAATTCGTCAAAATGCATGACCGTTCTTGAATAGGTGAACGGCTGAAATACCGCCCATACCGTCTTGTAGCCAAGCTTCATTGCGGCTTCAATTGTAACCTTAAGTTCTGCCGGGTGATGGGCGTAATCGTCAATAAAATCAATGCCTTTATATGTGCCGAGGTGCTCAAACCGCCTGCCTGCACCTTTAAACTCCTCAAGTCCTTTAATGCAGTTCTTAAAATCAGCACCCGAATAAAGAGCGCTGGCAATTGATGCCAAAGCGTTGAGAATATTGTGCTTTCCGGGGACGGATAGTGAAACCGTGCCGAGCTTTTCACCCTTATGCACAACGTCAAAACGGGTGTATGCGCCGTTTATCTCTTCAATATTTTCGGCATAGTAATCGTTAGTATCTCTAAAGCCAAATGAAATCATTTCCTTGCCTGTTATTCCCTCAACGGCTTTAAGAGTATTTGCGTCGTCGCCGTTGTAAATGACTGCTTTTGCGGCGGAATTTGCAAATTTTGTAAAGCTCAGGATAAGGTTGTCGAGAGTCTTGAAATATTCCATATGGTCCTCGTCAATGTTAAGAATAACCGCAACATCGGGTGACATATGAAGAAATGTATCTTGATATTCGCAGGATTCCATAACAATAGTTTCGGTGTTTCCGACTCTGCCGTAGCTGTTTGTGAGCGGCAATTTTCCGCCGATAACTGCTGACGGGTCAAGCCCTGCCGAAAGCATTGTTTGCACGGTCATAGAGGTAGTGGTAGTCTTGCCGTGAGTTCCGCAAATACCGATACAATTGCTGAAGTGACGGGAAACTTCGCCCAATAATTCCGCTCGCTGAAACGTGGGAATACCGCTCCCGAGTGCCGCCTCAAGCTCGGGGTTACCGCGCTGAATAGCCGCAGAATATACTATCATATCAGCACCCTTTATATTTTCAGCCTTTTGCCCCATCATAACGGGAATACCCATAGCCCTGATTCTGTCAACTATCGAGCTTTCATTGTTGTCAGAGCCTTGAAGTGAATAACCCTTTGCGTGCAGAATTTCAGCAAGAGGGCACATTCCGCTGCCGCCTATTCCTATAAAATGTATTCTTTTTGCATTTTTTAATATTTCCGAAATGTTAGCCATAATAACCGCCGTTCCAAATTGTAGTATTACATATATTATATTGCAAATTTAATTAAAATAAAAGACCTTATCACCATTTTTTATGAAAATCATAGTATGTTATTGCAAGATGAAAGGGGAGAAAAAGGTGAAAAACAGTAATTTTGTTATCATCGGCGGCGACAAACGCCAAAAATATCTCGGAGAATATCTGAAAAAGTGCGGAAAATCGGTTGATTGCTACGGACTTTACGATTGGGATGACGATTCCGAAAGGCTAAAAGCCTTAATAACGCCTCAAAGCGTGATAATTCTTCCGTTGCCTGTCAGCAAAAACGGAAAAACTGTTTTTATGCCTTTTTCAAAACGGGAACTGCCGTTAGCTCGGCTTCTCGGTCTGCTGGGTTCCGAAAATAAGGTTTTCGGCGGAATGTTCAGTAATGATTTTACCGAGAGCCTAATTAAAAAGCAGATTCCCTTTTACGATTATTATGACAGCACATTTATATCCGAAAATGCTTATTTAACTGCGTTCGGTACTTTAAAAATAATACTTGAGCATATTGATTTTGCCGTGTCTTTAGGCACATTTGCAATTACGGGATATGGCAGAGTCGGTCGGGAAACAGCAGATTTGCTCAAAAAACTTTCCTGCGATGTGACAGTATTTGCAAGAAGCGAAGAGGCTCTGGCGGATGCCTCTCTTCGCGGATGCAAAGCGGAAGAGCTTAAAAATCTTCCTGCGGTGGCAGATAAGTTTGACATTATTATAAATACCGTTCCGTACAGAATAATTGACGGCGAAACGCTGAAAAAAACAAGACCCGACTGTAAAATAATCGAGCTTGCATCAGCACCTTTCGGGGTAAACACGGAAGAAGCGGAAAAATATTCGGTAAGTGTAATAAAAGCGCCGGGACTTCCGGGAAAATACACGGCAAAAACGGCAGGGGAGCTTATCGGAAAGAAGATAGTTAAAACTTTTCAAGAGGAGGAGAAAGATGAGTAAAGCGAATGTGGGATTTGCTTTGTGCGGTTCGTTTTGCACATTTAAAAAGGTTATCCCGCAGATTGAAGCGCTTGTTTCCTTGGGGTACAATGTGATTCCCATAATGTCGGGAGTTTCATATTCAACGGACACCCGTTTCGGCAAGGCTGAAGATTTTGTTAAGCAGATTGAAGATATAACGGGTAAAAAAATAATTCATACAATTTGCGGTGCAGAGCCGATTGGACCTAAAATGCTTTTGGATGCGCTCGTAATTGCGCCCTGTACCGGCAACACCCTTGGCAAAATGGCAAACGGAATAACGGATACCTCGGTTACGCTGTCGGCGAAGGCTCATTTAAGAAATTCGAGACCTGTAATAATTGCAGTTTCGACAAATGACGCGTTGGGCGCCGCGGCAAAGAACATAGGGCTTTTAATGAACAGCAAAAATATTTATTTTGTTCCGATGCGGCAGGATGACCCCCTGAACAAGCCTAATTCAATAGTGGCGGATTTCACAAAAATACCTGAAACGCTGGATTTCGTTTTAACGAACGGCAAGCAAAACGAGCCGCTGTATATATAAGTAAATATGTAAATTTAATTTGTAGGGACAGCCGAGTCTGCTGTCTTCTGCTGAATTAAATTTATTACACCTCATCCACCGCTAATGCGGTCCCCCTCCCCTTAAGGGGAAGGCATAAAAAGGCTTCCACCGAGGTGGGAACTGTCAGCATATCTGACTGATGAGGGGTATGAAACAGAAAATTACATTCTCTACTAATGGCAGGAACGAAAAAAGGGTCAGGTGAGGAAACCTGACCCTACGAAGTAATTCTGAATTATTTATAGAACGAATAAAGGGGAGAAGTGTTAGTTGCGGCAGAGTCAACATACCACGAACTGCCGATTTTGGCAACGGTTATATCTGCGCTTGTAACTGTTTTGCCGTCAGCTGTTTTTACCTCAACGGTGTAGCATTTAACATCTGAAATATCGTCTGCAGAAACGCCGTATTCAGTGAATTTATCTGCGTTAATATTTGCTTTGTATGTTTTAAGGTCAATCGCTTTTTCGCCTGCAACTGAGGATGTGAATTTGTAATTTTCACCGTATACCTTTTCGTATTCGCCGATGCTTTTGAATGAGATTTGCTTCTTTGTGTTTTTGTCAAATTCGTCCTCAGTACCTGTCAGCGTTTCGCCGTATGTCTTAACATTGCTTTCGAGGGCAGTGAACATAATCTCGTCTGTCATATAATCGTCGCCGAAAACCTCTTTACGAACACTGACGAGCTTTTCAAAATATTTTGTGAAAATTTCACCGTAATTGTCCCAGCCTTCCCCGGCAAGCTCTACATAGTAATCATACATCTGCGAGATAACCTTGCCCTGAAGCGAGCCGTCGTCGTTTTTGGACTTGTCACTCATATATGACTCGTCATTAAATCCTTTGAGCTCGTCTGTTTTGTCACCCGGCTTGTAATTTGTTTCACGGTAAATTACAGGGTACATATAGTATTTGCGGATAAAGTCGCCGTATTTTGAGCTTTTGCTTACAAGCGCATTTTTATAAGCATTGTAGCCGTCACCTGTCTGGACTATTGTGTCGGCATAGTTTCTTGCAACCTCTTCGGGGTGAAAAGCCGTATATTTGCTTTTAAAGGTGAATATTACCATAAGTGCAAGGGCGGCGGCAACGGCGAAAAATGCAATTGCTGCATATAATTTAAGATTAAAGCTTTTTTCTCTTTTTTCCATATTCGTTACCTCCTTTAGCCTTCTATTGCCGTTTCAATATCTGCTTCGGCTGCTTTTGCGGCTTCGCGGCGCTCGGCAAGCGCTTTTACAATCATTTCCTTCTTTTCGCCTACCATATCGTAGAACAAAATCGGAACGCCCTGCAAAATAACGAAGATTGCGGGAATAATTGTGTAAATTGCAAGCATTTTATTGAGCGTTGCGTCTGATTGTGCGGCGTATGCAACATTTGCGTCTGTTGAAACCATATAGCCCGACCAAGTGTAAAGAAGCCACGGGCCAAGACCTTTCGTGAATGCAGATGCAATTTTTGAGAAAAGACCGTAGCCTGCATAAGCAAGACCGTCCTGACGCTTACCTGTTTTGTATTCAATTTCGTCAACACAGTCGGCAATCATAATGTTGGGTGTAACATTTGTGTTGCCGTGCTGAAGTCCGCAGAAGAAGTTGAGAATAAGGAACGGAATAATAAGTCCGTCGTTAAAGCCTATTCCTCTTGAAACAAGGAACAGAATTCCCATTGACGACGCACCGTAAATGCAGAACAAAATAAATGTTTGCTTTGTAGAGAATTTTTTAAGAACAAGGTTTACAAGCAGTGTGCCCACAGCTGTGCCGATACCCATTGGCAGGAGCAAAGCAAGCTTTAAGTCCTTTGAACCTAAAAGGTAAACTGCTATGTAAAGAGAAACCGTGCCGTAAACGCCTCTGCCGAAGCCGCAAAGCTTGGTAAGAGAAACCATTAAAAGGTTTTTGTAGGTGAAAACAACCTTAATTGCGTCTTTAAGATTAACCTTTTCATTTGTGTAGGGGACATTTTCTTTGTTGTTGGTAAAGAAAATCATAACAAAAAGAATAAGTCCCAAAGCGCAAACCGCCGTTGAAATTAAAAGGTCAAGACCTCTGCCTTCTGCGTTTTGATATTGCTGTTTGCCCATAACAGCTTTCATAATTGCGGCAACTACCATAAGCACAACCATACCGCCGGACTGACCGACAGAGCGCAGGAATGATGCAATTGAAATTGCGCTTGAACGCTCATCGGGGTTGGGCGAGCAAAGCGAGCCGAAGCAGTTTGATGGGCTTTCAACCGCACAGCTGAACGCCGTGTAAAGCGAATAAATTACAAACATCCAAATAATTGCAGCAGTTTGGCTGTTTGTGTTCGGAGCAATGAAAACAAGCATTGCAACGAGAGCAAGCGGAATAACACCGAAGCCGAACCAGGGTTTTACCTTGCCGAATTTTGTACGTGTGTTGTCAACAAGATAGCCGATAACAAGCTCGCATACAGCGCCCACAATGCCTGCAACAAGGAACACTGCCGAAATGGCATTTGCCATAGTGTCAGGGTCAAAGCCTTTTCCCTTAAAAGCGAAATCCGCAAAGAAAGTAGCGGTGTAGTCGGGCATCCAGCCTGTCATTAAGGCAACGCCGAAAAGACCGATGCCGAAAGTCCATATTTCGGACTTTTTCATATACTTTTTCATAAGCATTTCCTTTCTGAAAAAATTTGAAGAAATTAAATTAAAAAGAGCATCAAAAAATGCTCTTTTTTAATACAGATATTTTACTCTTATCTTTTTGCCTTAACAATATGCGATTTTAACAAAAAATCGTTTATTTTTTTGACATTAGAGAGGAGTACACCCTCAAGGGGAAGCCGAGTTATTCCTGCTCAAAGAATGCTTTAAATGCACGGAATGCCATATATAAATCAAGCTTTGAAATAACCTCAAAAGGTGCGTGCATTGAAAGAACGGGAACGCCCAAATCAACAACGTCAATGTCAAGATTTGCAATATACATAGCGACTGTTCCGCCGCCGCCGATGTCAACCTTGCCAAGCTCGCCTATTTGCCAAACAACATTTTCTTCGTCGAGCATTCTGCGGATTTTGCCCATAAATTCAGCTGAAGCGTCGCTTGTGCCGCCTTTTCCTCTTGCGCCTGTGTATTTTGTAATAACAACGCCCTTGTTGACAAACGATGCATTTTTCGGTTCGCTGACATCGGGGAACATCGGGTCGTAAGCCGCATTAACGTCTGCCGAAAGACATTCGCTGGCGCTCATTACTCTCCACGGCTCTTCGCCGCCCATAACAGCTAAATCAGAAATGAAATATTTAAGGTAAGAGGAGTTAAGACCTGTATTGCCGTCAGAGCCTGTTTCCTCTTTGTCCGTAAGAACGGTAAGAACTGTATATGCAGGGTTTTCTACTGCGAAAATCGCCTCAGCGGCAGGGTATGCGCAAACCTTGTCGTCATGGCCGTATGCACCGATAAGACTTCTGTCAAAGCCGATGTCACGTGCTTTGAACGCAGGAACAGCCTCAAGCTCGGCAGAGAGAAAATCGCTTTCGGTAATGCCGTATTTTTCATTGAGCAGTTTAATGATGTTGAGCTTAACCTTTTCACTGCCCTCGTCCTTTGAAAACGGACGTGAGCCTATAAGAATATTAAGATTTTCACCTTTAACGCCCTCAGTCATTGTACGTTTCATTTGCTCGCCTGCAAGGTGCGGGAGTAAATCTGTAATTACAAACTGCGGGTCATTTTCATCCTCGCCTACATTTACTTCAACCGTTTCGCCGTCTTTCTTCACAATTACGCCGTGAAGTGAGAGGGGAATTGCAGTCCACTGATATTTTTTAATTCCGCCGTAATAATGAGTTTTGAAATATGCCATTTCTCCGTCCTCGTAAAGGGGATTCGGCTTTAAGTCAAGACGGGGAGAGTCAAGGTGCGCAGCGGAGATTTTAACGCCGTCTGAAATCGGTCTTTTGCCGAAAACGCAAAGGATAACGGATTTACCTCTGTTATTGTAATAAACCTTGTCGCCCGCACTGTATTTTTTACTGCGGTCAAAGGGCGTATAGCCTAAATCTTCAGCTTTTTTGATAAAGAATTTTACGGATTCACGCTCGGTTTTGCCGTTGTCCATATAAGTTTTATACCCCTCGGCAAAGCTGTCTGCGTTTTTCTGCTCTTCCTCGGAAATAATTTCGGAAGCGTGCTTCGGTGAATAAAAAAGCTCTTCCTGAAGCTCTTTGATAACATTTTTTTCGCTCATATTGTTTACTCCTTTTTAAGTTTAAGCTTATATGCTAATTTTTCTGTTTCCTCGTATATATTATACGGTTCGCAGTTATTTATTATGTAGTCGGCATTTAATGTGAAAAAGCTTTCGTCCTTTTGCGCATTTATCCGCTCGTTAGCACGGGAAACGGAAATATTGTCCCGTGATGTAATTCTTTCAAGGCGAACGTCCCTCGGAGCGGTAACTGCAACTGTATAATCGCATATTTTTGCCTCACCGCTTTCAAACAGAGCAATAGCGTCGATTATAACAGCCTTTGTGCCGTACTCCTTTTGCTTTTGAATAATATTTTGAATTTCATTGTTAACGGCAGGGTGAGTTATGGCGTTAAGTGAGAGTGTGCTTTCGTTATCGGCAAATGCACGGGCAGCTAAAATTTTGCGGTCGATTTTGCCGTCCTTATCTGTAATATCTTCGCCGAAACGCTCTTTGAGCTTTTCCTGAACCTCTTTATTATTTTCAAGGATTTCGTGCGCAATCTTGTCAGCGTCAATGTGGTAACAGCCGTATTTCTCCAAAATTTCGGATACAGTGGATTTGCCTGCGCCCGTTTGACCTGTTAAACCGATAATAAGCATTTTTTCATCTCACAACTCTATAATGTTAAAACCTGCCGAGCGAATAAGTCTGTTGTAAACCGCAAGACCGACACCGTCAAGCTCTGGACAGCGTGCATAAACGGTTTTGGCGTTTCTTTCGTCAAGCTCACGAAGAGCGTCAAACAGCCTGTTTGCTTCGGAAACTCCGTCAAGAGGTTTTCCGTATGTAACGGCATTTTTGAAATATTTTTCCTCGCCCTCAAAAACAAGCGCAAAGAAATCCTTGCCTTTTGTGTATTCAATAAATTTTTCCAAACTGCCTTTTAATATTGTAATGTCGGCGTGGGGAGCATAGTGCTTATATTTCATTCCGGGGGAGGCGGCAGTTTCTCCCTCTTTAAGCTCGTGGAGAACTGCGTCGGCAAGCCTTGTTTCACCTATTGTATCCCGTATTTCTTCAAGAGTTACACCGCCAGGGCGCAAAACGGTAGGAATTTCGGTTACAAATGTAATAACCGTTGATTCAACGCCGATTTTTGATGCACCGCCGTCAATAATTAAGGGGATTCGCCCGTTCATATCGTCATAAACATATTTTGCATTTGTGGGGCTGGGACTTCCCGAAAGGTTAGCGCTCGGTGCGGCTAACGGAACTCCGCATTTTCTTATAATTGCCCTTGCATATTCGTTTGAGGGCATTCTTATTGCAACGGTGTCAAGTCCGCCTGAGGTTTTAAGAGGAATTAAATCGCTCTTTTTCATAATCATTGTTAAAGGGCCGGGCCAGAATTTTTCAGCCATTATTTTAACCTTTTCAGGTATCTCTCTAACAAGAGGGGAAAGCTCTGAAATATCGCTTATATGCACAATCAGCGGATTGTCGGACGGTCTGCCCTTTGCTATGTAGATTTTTTTGACAGCCTCTTCGTCCAATGCGTTTGCGGCAAGCCCATAAACGGTTTCGGTGGGAATCCCCACAACCGCGCCGTTTTTTATGAGCCGTGACGCTTCATTCAGCGCCGTTTCGTATTCGGTTCTGATGTCAATTACATTTGTTTGCATTTTCTAAATATTCCTTTGCTTTGCGGTATTCAAACAGAGAGTCATTACCGATTTTTATAATTTCGTTTGCATAGTAAACCGCTTTTTCGGTGTTCTCAAATCTCGCAAAATAAGTAAAAAGAAGAGAATATCCGAAGAAATAATCGCAGAGGTCAATCTTCTTTTTCTCTTTACCGCCGAAAAATTTAATATGGTCTAAAACTTTTTGCTCAAAATCCTCGCTGTATGCACTAAAATTTGCCTCGCCGGTTAAAATCAGTGACTCTAAAGTGTCTTTTGAAATGTACATACTTGCTTTTCTTTTTATTTTTTCATAATATCCCTCAACAATTTTGAGCTGTTCGTGAAATGCGTTTTCATCGCCGCTTTGAATTTTAATTAAAGCGTAATTTACGTGAATATCAAATAAAACAGAAGGTGAAAGCTTTTTACTGTCAAAAGTCTGAAAAATCAGTTTAAGTTCTTCCTCGGCCTCGCCGAATTTCCCTGCACATATAAGATATATAGCTTTATTGCTGTGAAAGGTCGGCGAAAATTCAAAATCCCTGGGGTTTGAGGCGTCGGCAAGCCTGATAGCTCCGTCAAGCGACAAGTCAATATTGAGGTTTCGGTATGCGTTTGTTATTTTGGCATTTTTGATTATGGGCAAAAGCTCAATATAAAGAAAAATCACAAGCGTAGGAACGGCTAAAATGAAAGTGTCTGTAGGTACGGTCACAATGGCTTTTAAATGAGAAAATATTATGACTGAAACGAAAAAAGCAATAAGGATAAAAATATACAGTACCTTTTTATTCCTGATAACAAATTTTTCAAAGGCATTTAACTTGAAATTTTTCATAGTATTTTTATCCCTCTGCTTTTAGCTTTTCAGCGGTATCGGCGGTAATGAGCGCGTCAATAATCTCGTCAAGGTCTCCGTTCATAATTGCGTCGATTTTGTAAAGAGTTAAGCCTATTCTGTGGTCTGAAACTCTGCCCTGAGGGAAGTTGTAGGTACGGATTCTCTCACTTCTGTCGCCTGTGCCGACCTGCGATTTTCTCGTGCCTGCAATTTCGGCGTCGTGCTTTGCCTGTTCAATTTCAAGCAGTCTTGAACGCAGTACCTTTAAGGCTTTATCCTTATTTTTATATTGGCTTCTCTCGTCCTGACATTCAACCACCATACCCGTCGGGATATGCGTTACACGTATTGCAGACGAGGTTTTGTTGACCTTTTGTCCGCCTGCGCCCGAGGAACGGAAAACATCTATCTGTAAATCGGCAGGGTTAAGCTCAAAATCCACCTCTTCTGCCTCGGGAAGAACGGCAACGGTTACAGTTGAGGTTTGTATTCGTCCTTGACTTTCGGTTTCGGGAACACGCTGAACACGGTGAACGCCGCTTTCAAATTTAAAGCGTGAATATGCGCCTTCGCCCTCAATGTTAAATACGACTTCTTTGTAGCCGCCAAGCTCCGTTGGATTTTCCGAAAGTATTTCGGTTTTAAAACCCTTTGCCTCGGAATACATTGAATACATTCTGAAAAGCTCTCCTGCAAAAAGCGCTGCCTCTTCACCGCCTGCGCCCCCTCGGATTTCAACGATAACGCTTTTGTCATCGTTGGGGTCTTTTGGCAAAAGCAGAATTTTTAATTCCTCCGAGCACCGCTCAATATCGGCTTTAGCCTGTTCAAATTCTTCCTGCACAAGCTCCTTAAAATCTTTGTCAAGTCCGCCTGCGTCTAAAAGCTCCTTTGACTCTTTAAGGGTTTCGTCATATTTTTTATATTCACGGTACTTTTCAACAACGGGAGAGAGACTGCGCAACTCCTTCATAAGTTTAGGGTATTTTTCCTGATCGCTCACCGTTTCGGGCAAGCAGAGCTGTTCATTTATTTTTTCAAACCGTTCTTCAATACCTGCAAGCTTATCAAGCATTTAAATTTTCTCCTTTGCTGACATTTCTTTTCCGTCTCTGATAATCTTTTTTATATTTTTCTCTATTTTGGCACGCGGCACCATAACCTCGCGACCGCATTTTTTGCAGTGAATACGAAAATCCATACCCACACGCAGAACCGTAAATTCGTTTCCGCCGCACGGGTGGGCTTTTTTCATAATTATATCGTCGTTAATGTGTATATCCATATTCATTACCCTTTTACAACTTTATCACATTATATAATATTTTATCATACCACATTTTGTAAATAATATCAACAATACAAATTATATAATAATTACATTATATTTCTGCAAAATCAATCATATCTTTTAAGGCAGGAAATTCTGCAAACTAAAAAAATAAAGGTGAGAGATATGACAAAATATTACCCTGAAGGTGTAATTTACGAAACAAAGCAAAATAAACGGAGCATTTCATCGGTGCCCGCTTTGCGTGAAAGCTTTTTTGAGGGCAGAATTTTAGAGGCAAAAGCCACTCTTTGCGACGGGGAGCATAATCTGCACGTGGATTTAGGCGGAATAAAGGGAATTATTCCGAGAGAGGAGTGCGCACTCGGTATAGCCGAGGGAACAACTAAGGATATTGCAATAGTTTCAAGGGTAAATAAACCCGTTGTGTTTAAGATAACCGATTTTAAGGACGACGAAAACGGTATAAGAACGGCGGTGCTTTCACGCAGAGCCGTGCAGGAAGAGTGTATGAATGAATACATACAAAATTTAACACTCGGTGATGTTATAACGGCGAAAGTAACTCACAATGAGCATTTCGGCTCATTTTGCGATATAGGCTGCGGAGTTTCGGCACTTTTGCCGATAGACAGCATATCCGTTTCAAGAATACCCAGCCCCGAAGCACGCTTTGCAGTGAATACGCAGATAAATACCGTTGTAAAAAGCATTGACGAAAACGGCAGAGTTACGCTGTCACTCAAAGAGCTTCTCGGCACTTGGGAAGAAAATGCGGCACATTTCAAGTCAGGGCAGACAGTAGGAGGAATCGTGCGCTCCGTTGAAAAATACGGCGTGTTTATTGAGCTTGCTCCGAATTTGGCAGGTCTTGCGGAATATTCGGAAAATGTGCGTGCGGGCGACAGTGCAAGCGTATACATCAAGAGTGTTAATCCGCAGAAAATGAAAATCAAACTTGCAATTGTCGATACATTTCCGGCTGAACCAAAGCACACTCCGCTTAAATACTATTTTGACGGTGGACACATTGATTATTGGCGCTATTCACCCGATATTTCGGAAAAAGTGATAGAAAGCGTATTTTGATTTTGTATAAAAAATCAATAGTTTTAAATGCTCTGAAATGGTAAAATATGGTTGTACATATACGTACAATAATTTTGCTTGTAAAGGAGTAAGAAAAATGAAAAAAATGACTAAAACTATTGTATCAGGAATTGTTTCTGTGATGTTCGTTGTAATGTTGCCTATTTCAACCTTTGCCTATGAGTTTGGTGCGGTTGATATAAATGCAATGATACAAAAAGAACAAGTCGGCAAAAAAACACTTACTTCAATCAGCACAGAAAATATCAGTCGAATTAAAAGCTCGAAATCTAAACAATTAAGTAAAAAAACAGATAATGAAAAACTGACGGAAATTCTAACCTGTTTAGGCGTTGATTTGAATGAAAGGCAGTTAGAGGAAGTGTATTCAAAAGTAAAGCTGTCGGATATTGGTAAAATAGAAGCAAGCACCATGTATTTAGAGATAGACGAAATGGGAGTTCAAACAGAGATTAGTGAGGAAATATTTAAAGATACTACTAATGAAAATAAAACGATTCAAAAAGCTATATCAGATAAAACTTTTACACATGAAACTCAGGAAAAAATAACAAACAACAAAATGAAACAACAACTCATTGTTATTTATACGCCTCATTATCATGGAACGGGAACGACACCCGATAGATATGTATTTATGGGAGTGTGCGAATGGTTAAAAGAACCAACTAATTTTGCACGAAGAACAGATTGCATAGCCTTTAAAAGTCCGGATTTTAGATGGGAAGCTTTGGGCAATGACTCGTATAGTTTAATCGTGGGCTATCATATGTTGTTAATGGAAAACGGAGCAGCTGTCATTGACGAAGATTACTATTATACTTTTAATGAAAATGATGTTTCTCTTTCTGCTATGGACGGAGTATTTTTTCAATATAATTTGCCTAATGATCTTTTTTCTGCAACATCAATTAGACAATATACAAATTTTGGATTTTTTATGATGGGAATAGGAAGAGTAAATCAATTTTCAACAACAGATGTGTTTAAAAATGTTTCCGTTGATTTTTTATACAAACATACCACATTTTCCATTTCTCCTTCAGTTAGCTTTTCTTGGAGTGGGAAAGAGGGGTCTGCGACGATAGGCTTTTCGCCGACAACAGATTTTGATGACTACAATCTTCCCTATACTTGGGATTTTAAGAAAGATTATAACAAATTTTTTAAATAGGGGTGGTTGAAATGAAAAGATTTTTAAAAAGCTTTTTGAAATTCATTGCGATATTCTCATTTGTTACTATCCTATTTTACACAATAGTTTTCAGTCAGCTAAAAGGGACCTTCGAGTATCAACCCAATATTCTGTCATATGAGCATTTGGTGTTTGATGTTGCGGAATCTGCGGTTTTTAATTTCTGCGGTATATTGCGTATCTATTTAGGACTTAAATTTATAAAAAAAGTAATTGAAAAAGAACTGCGCATTTATCAGAAAGCTTTGGCAGGGGTAGCTTTTTTTACGGTAGGATACCTCTCTTCGCGTGTCGGTCCGGCTTTTTTTATCGGAATGATATGCGATACAGCAGGAGGATATTTGCTTGATTTCATAATTAAAGCATACGGAGCTGAAAATGAATTGACAAGTAATATGAAACTTATTTTCTGTTTGATGATGTTGTGCATTTCTTCTATAGTCTTTGCCTTTATGTGTTATGATGCATGCGAAAAAATTTATATAAAAAATAAGAATAAAGATGAAGCGTTAGAAAGTGCTGAAGAAGAGTAAAAAATAATTATTTAACGGAATACGATGTTAAAACCTCAGACTTAGAAAATCTGAGGTTTTTATGAAACAATAAAATAATATATTGAAATAGAAAAGAAACTATGATAAAATAATTTCGGTTATATCAATTTGGGAAAGGATGTTTGATATGAAAAGACGTATATTTTGTGTGGTACTCAGCGTTATGATGATTTTTTCTCTGCTTGTTCCATCGTTTGCGGCGGAGAAAAAATGCAACTGCGGCAAGGCTCCCGTAGTTTCCGTAGTAGGCTTCGGTCACGTTCCGCTTGTTAACGGCGAGGGTACTCAGGTTTTTGCTCCCGAGGCAAAAACGATAGTTGAGGCGGTTCTGCCTTGTGTTCCTTCACTTTTGCAGTATCTTTCGGACGGTGACGCAGGCGCATTGCTTGATGCAGTTATTCCTGCGGCAAAACAGCTTTTTGACCCGATTAAATGTGACGAAAACGGCGATTCCGTTGACCCGACTGTTACGGTTGAGCGCTTTTACGAAACGAGCTGCGATACATATGACTACAAAATCAAGGGTGACGGTCAGGACGGACTTTCACTTGAATGTGCAAAAACCGTAGGCGGCGACCACACATTCATTTTCAGCCATGACTGGCGCAGAAGCCCGATGGATACCGCTAAAGACCTTAACGACTACATTCAAAAGGTAAAGGAAACAACAGGACACGACAAGGTGTCAATTAACGGTCAGTCAATGGGCACTTGCATTGTTCAGGCATATTTAGCGCAATACGGAACAAAGGATATTAAAAACATAGGTATGTTCTCAGGCGCATTTACAGGTCTTGAAATGTGCGGCGACCTTTTCACGGGTAAGCTCAGCGTTGACGCTGACGGACTTACCGACATTTTGGTTCAGGCGATTAACGGCAGTCCCGATAAAAATGCATTAGGCGAGCTTTTAAAATACACAGGACTTTTTGAAAAGGTTATTGAAAAGTTTGCTCCGCTCCTTAATGAGGGCGAGTATAAAGACAGACTTTATGATGAGCTTTTAATTCCCTATTTCGGAATGTATGCAGGCGTTTGGTCGTTTGTTCCCGAAGAAAAATTTGACGAAGCAATTAACTATATGTATAACAATGATACTTTCTCATTCCGCCCGTCTGACTCTTACATTGAAAAGCTGACAGCTTATCACGATGAGGTTCAGGAAACGCTTAAAGAGCGCTGTGACGAGTATTATAAGGATGAAAATATCTGTTTCAGCATAGTTTCAAACTATAACCGCCAGATAGCTCCCGTAACTCCCTCGTCCACAATGAATTCAGACGGCATAATCGAAACCTACCGCACAAGCTACGGCGCAACGGTTGCAGACAGAAACACAACTCTCGGTGAAAATTATGTTCAGGCAGTGAATGACGGTCATAATCACGTTTCACCCGACACGGTGGTTGACGCATCAACCTGCGCTTTCCCCGAATGCACTTGGTTCATTAAGAATTTGGATCATGTGAAGTTTTACAGCGACAGCTCAGCGGCACTTCACGCATGGCTTATAACGGCTGACAAACAGTATACCGTTCATTCCAATCCGCTGTTCACTCAGTTCCTTTACTATAATAACGATGCCGATTATATGTCGGTTTATCTTGACAAGTACGGCGATGTAAATATGGACGGCGAAATTGACCTTGTTGACGCAAGACTCGCCTTAAGACACCTGCTTGAGCGTGACGAACTCCAAAAGGTAAATCTTCAGAGAGCGGACGGCATAACAATTGACGGCGTTATCACAAAAGATGAGGTTCAGTCTATTGCGGACACCTATGCGGCGGATTACAAAGCGTAAAGTATATTAAATAAGAATAAAGATTTTAAATTAAATGCCCGTGTAAATCGCGGGTATTTTCTTTTCTAAAATATATATCATTCGATAATGTGCACAAAAGAACAGGTCAATGGGAACCCCCCGGCGAGGGTTCCCCGAAAGAACAGTCCACCGGACTGTTCTTTCTCCCCTCCTGCGCTTTTGTGAGTAAAGAAATTTTGCAGTCTGCGGACTGCAAGGCGAGGCTTTGCCCCACCGCCCTACCGCCTTTTGAAAAAGGCGGGCGAAAACTTTTGATTATTTTTCTATTGCAAAATAGTTTATCATAGACCGATGTTCGTGTATATTATGTGTATTTTTATGGGATTGACATTTTTAATATATTGCGATAGAATATTTGCAATTGAATATGTGCTTAACGGTTTTCGGGAAACCGAAATTAAAAGGGAATCAGGTCAGAATCCTGAGCAACCGCCATTACCGTATCAGATGAATTGGGCGCAGACGCCATTGGAATTATCCGAGAAGGCGCGCTTATACGCTGATTAAAAAAAATCAGCTTTGTCTCAAGTCGGGAGACCTGCCTTAAGCTGGAATTTTGTTGAACTCTTGGGCAAGGGGAGAGTTAAAGAAATATATCTTTACACTACACCTCTGCCCAAAAAGCAGAGGTTTTTTATTATGAAAAAGTATATAGCTTTATTATTATCCTTAATAATATGCATTTCATTTTCTGCCTGCGGAAAAGCACCGGAAGCAGAACCGAATGTGAGTGCAGTGCTTGAAAATGTAGGAACAACAGAGAGCACAGAGGGATATTCGGAAAATGAAAGCGTAAGCTTTACTGAAAATTCGAGAGAAACAAATTCAACTGAAAGCACAAAGGCTCACAATAGTACCGAAAAGAAAAATACAGAAGTAAAAAATTCGACTTTAAAGGCTGAAATCGGCACCGAAGCAACTGTAATCAGCACTGAAGCAACTGAATTTGACACAGAACAAACTGTAATCGGTACTGAACCAACTGAAATCGGTACAGAAAAGTCTACACAGCCTCAACCAAAAACGGTCTGCACTGTGGAAATCGAATGTAAGAAAATTCTCAGCAAGAAAAATAAATTTAAAAAGGATATTTCCCTTGTCCCCTCTGACGGTGTAATACTTTCACCCGTCAGTGTGGATTTTGATGACGGTGCTACGGCTTATGACGCTTTGCAAAAAGCCTGTACTCAAAACGGCATAGCTCTTAACGCTAAAAATTCTTCATTCGGCGTTTATGTTGTGGGTATCGGCGGAGTTGAAGAAAAAGACTGCGGAGCACAGAGCGGCTGGGTTTATACCGTGAACGGTAAGTCGCCGAGCGTGGGACTCGGAAATTACAAAATAAAAAACGGAGACAGCATAGTTCTTTCTTATGTTTGTTAGAAAAAACCGCTGTCTTTGAATAAAAATAAAAGGAGTAACAAAAAATGAAAAAAACCTTATCAATTTGTTTAGCACTTGTTCTTGCACTTGCTGTTTCACTGTCAGCGTTTGCGGCAGATGCACCGAGCAAGGACAGCGTAAAAAAAGAGCTTGACTCAACCTTTGCTTATTTAAGCAGTGAAATTTCAGGCTATACGGCGGACAGTGCTGTTGATTATTACTATCTTGTAAAAGCAAGCGGAAATGCAAAGACCTTTTATGACGGATTTCTTGAGAGCGTTAAAGCGAATCTCGACGCCAACGGCGGAAAATTGGTTACGGCATACGGTGAGAATATAAGCTCTTATGCCGCAGTAATAGGTATAATTGACGCTATGGGAGATGACCCGACAGACGTAAATTCCGTAAATCTTGTTGAGCTTTTTGAAAAGCTTGATAATAAAGAGGTTTCAAACCCTTATTACTATAATATTGTTATTCCCGTTGCATCAAAGTATTGTGATGAAGCATTTGTAAAATCGCTTTGCGACAGCTTTATTGAAAGTAATTATACAATGGGAAGCGGTATGAATTATTGGGGCTTTGCGTGCGATAATACCGCAATGTTTATTTCAGCAGTTGCACAGAGCGGTTTTGACTGCTATGATGCTGTTCTCGCTGATGCGATAAATGTTATTGATACATATAAAACAGACGGCGGATATTGCTACAATCCCGAGTACGGCACAGCGCCCAATGTTAACTCAACAGCGCTTGCTTTAATGGCAAAATGTGCATATTACACATATAAAGGCACTGTAAGTGAAAATCTTTCAGAGCTTACCGGTTTGTATAATGCGCTTTTGACATTTAAGGGCGAAACAGAGGGAAGCTATACCTATGACGGCGCTGAAAGCAAATATTCAGCGGCGGATGCAATAAAGGGACTTTCTGCATACTACATCACTTTGCCCGAAAGCACGCCGGATTCTCCCGATGTAACTCCCGGCAAGCCTGATACAAAACCCGATGTAACTCCTGGCAAGCCTGATACAAAACCCGATGTAACTCCCGACAAGCCTGATGCAAAACCTGATGTAACTCCCGACAAGCCTGATGCAAAACCCGATGTAACTCCCGATAAGCCAGATGCAAAACCGAATGTCGGTAATAACGGCGAAACTAATAAAAACCCCGATATTCCCAATACGGACGGAGAAAGTTCAGTATTGTCAGCTGCGGGAATATCTCTCGGTGTTATTGTTTTAACGGCTTTTGCAACGAAAAAGAAGGAACAGGCTGATTGACGGAAAAAGTAAATACTGACATAACAAAAGGCAGATACAATGCAAAAAGTATCTGCCCTTTTCTTTTAATTCATTAACAGTATAAGCTTATCATTTTACAACGGATACGGCGTCGCCGATTGTTTTTTCAAATGCTTCTTTGCCGTATTTGTCAACTTCAGCCTTGTTCTTTTCACCGTGGGTGAGACAGCCTGCACCGCCGATGCACCCTCCGATGCACGCCATACCCTCAATAAAGTTGGCATCAAGCACATTTTTGCTTTTTTTGAGAAGAGCCACCTTGCAAGCCTCAATTCCGTCGCAAACTGCGGGTTTTACAGTAAAGTCAATATTTTGTTCTTTAAGTCCCTGTGCCACTGCATCGGAAAGTCCGCCGGAACGGGCAAAAATTCTGCCGTAATAAGAGGCATTGTCAAGCACATCTTCCGGAAGCGTTGTAATGTCAATATCCTTGCTGTCATAAAGCGCCTGAAGCTCCTCAAAGGTTAAAACCGAGTCAACATAAGGCTTCACACTGTCAAGCTGTGCTTCGGCTTTTTTAGCTGTGCACGGACCTATAAACACAACCTTTGCATTTCCGTCTGTTTCCTTTATGTATTTCGCAAGCGTTGCCATGGGGGAAAGGTTATGAGAAACAAAGGGCAAAAGAGCAGGGAATGAGGATTTTATATACTGCACAAATGCAGGACAGCATGAGCTTGTAAGGAAGCCTTTTTCGCTGAGTTCTTTAGATTCTGCCATTGCTACCATATCTGCTCCGAGGGCCGCCTCAACTACGGTGTAAAATCCAAGCTCTTTAAGTCCCGAAATAACCTGACCGAGCTTTGCGTAATTGAACTGACTTGAAATTGACGGAGCGACAACGGCATAAACCTTGTATTTCTGATTGTTCTCGCTTTTCTTTATTATATCAATTACATTTAAAATGTAAGATTTGTCTGTAATTGCGCCGAACGGGCATTGGTAAACGCAGGCACCGCACTGAATACACTTGTTATTGTCAATAGCGGCGGCATTTTCTTCGTTTATTGAAATTGCCTTTACTTTGCAGGCAATTTGGCACGGGCGCTTGCGGTTGATAATCGCCGAATAGGGGCAAACCTTTGCGCACTGACCGCATTCAACGCACTTTGACTTGTCAATGTGCGCCACATGGTTGTGGTCAAATGAAATTGCACCTCTTTTGCAGACATCCTCGCACCTGTGTGCAAGACAGCCTCTGCACGAGTCGGTTACCTCATAACCCGCCGCAGGACATTCGTCGCAGGCAATGTCAATAACCTCAATAACATTTGGGTTTTCCTTGTTGCCTCCCATAGCAATTTTGACTCTTTCACCCAAAATCGCACGCTCCTTGTAAACACAGCAACGCATAGTCGAGGTCTTGCCGGGAACTATTGCCTTTGGTATATCAAATAAGGTTGGAAGCAAAGTGTCGTTCCACGCACGGTTAGCCACTTCTCTTAAAACCTTATATTTCAAATACTGAACCTTGGTGTCAAATTTTCTCATACTGCCTTCTCCTTAAGTTGGCGAATATAACCCTAAACAGTTTTTTATCGGAATATTT
>DERX01000038.1 GCA_002361875.1 Ruminococcaceae bacterium UBA3329 | reverse complement strand
AGGCGTTAAGCATTAACCCAAAAATTATTCATTCAAACAGGGCATACCGTTTGGTATGCCCTGAATGTTTGTATATTGAATTGAATTTTTGCACATTGAATTGAAATTTGTAGTTAAATGTACCCGTACGGAACTTAATTCTCCGTTCCGAATAAATTTGCAGTATTTTTATCGGAACGCAAAATGAAGTTTCATACAAGAAAATTAAAATAAAAGCCAAAACTCAATTGTTCGTGAATTTTGGCTTTTCCTTTGCTTTTTATTCTATTTATTCATTCCAAGCGAAACTGCCTGAAAGCAAGGTTACTTTATCTTCGGCAACCGTTAAAATACCGCCGTCTGTATGACCGATTTTTTCGGTTTCATCAGGTAAAGTTACTTTGCAGTCGCAGGGGACTACCGAGGTAATAAACGGAATGTGATGAGAGAGCACCGCAAGGTCGCCCTCGCTCCCTCTAAGGTACAGTCCCGTCGCCTCGCCCTCAAAGCTGTTGCCGTCCGGGGACGCAATAACAAGTAAAAATGTGTTCATCAGTTCGTCCTCTTTGCCTTTTCGACTGCTTCGTCAATTGTGCCTACAAACAGGAATGCTGATTCGGGCAAATCGTCGTGCTTACCCTCAATAATCTCTTTAAATCCGCGGATAGTTTCTTTGAGCGGAACATAAGTGCCCTCAATACCCGTAAATTTCTCGGAAACATGGAACGGCTGTGACAAAAATCTTTGGATTTTCCTTGCTCTCTGAACAAGCAGTTTATCTTCGTCCGAAAGCTCATCCATACCCATAATCGCAATAATATCCATGAGCTCATTGTAACGCTGTAAAATACGCTGAACCTCTTTTGCAACCGTGTAATGTTCCTCGCCCAAAACATCAGGGGAGAGGATACGGCTTGTTGACTCAAGCGGGTCAACGGCAGGGTAAATACCCTGTGAGGAAATAGCACGGGATAAAACCGTTGTAGCGTCAAGGTGGGCAAATGTTGTTGCAGGGGCAGGGTCGGTAAGGTCGTCGGCAGGAACATAAACCGCCTGAATTGATGTAATCGAACCCTTTTTTGTAGATGTAATTCTTTCCTGTAATGCGCCCATTTCATTGGCAAGTGTAGGCTGATATCCAACGGCTGACGGCATTCTGCCTAGAAGTGCAGAAACCTCAGAGCCAGCCTGTGTGAATCGGAAAATATTGTCGATAAACAAAAGCACGTCCTGATTTTCTTCATCACGGAAATATTCCGCAACGGTAAGACCCGAAAGCGCAACTCTCATTCTTGCTCCGGGCGGCTCGTTCATCTGACCGTAAACAAGGGCTGTGTTATTAAGAACGCCCGATTCAGTCATTTCGTTGTAAAGGTCATTACCCTCACGGGTTCTCTCACCAACGCCTGTAAATACTGAAAGTCCGCCATGCTCCTTTGCAACATTATTGATAAGCTCCATAATAAGAACGGTTTTGCCGACACCTGCGCCGCCGAAAAGACCGATTTTACCGCCTTTTGAATATGGGCAAATAAGGTCAATAACCTTAATTCCTGTTTCAAGTATTTCTGTTGAGGTTGAAAGCTCGTTAAATGACGGGGCAGGGCGGTGAATGTTCCAACGCTCTGCTGTTTCGGGGTCGGGTTTATTGTCAACCGCTTCGCCGAGAACATTAAATATTCTGCCGAGAGTTTCTCTGCCTACGGGAACACTAATTGCTCTGCCTGTGTCGGTAACGGGAGTGCCTCTTTTAAGTCCGTCTGTCGACGCCATTGCAATACAGCGCGCGGTGTTGTCACCGATGTGCTGTGCAACCTCAACTGTAAGAGTACGCTCGCCTATGGGCATTGTAAGCGCATTGTATATAGCAGGCAAATTGCCTTCGCTGAAAGACACATCAACAACAGGTCCCATAACCTGTGAAACGGTGCCTTGTGTAGTTTTTGACATGGATTTCACTCCTTTTATGTGCCGCTGCCGGCAACAATTTCTGTAATTTCCTGAGTAATTGCGCCTTGGCGTGCACGGTTATATTCAAGCTGTAAGCTGTCTATCATCTGCTGGGCGTTCTTGCCTGCCGAGTCCATTGCCATACGCCTTGCCGCAACTTCGCTTGCAAAGCTTTCACGAAGTGACGCTATGAGTATTCCTGCAACATATTCGGGAACGGCAGTATTCAAAACCGTCATTTCGTCAGGCTCAAAAATTACGCCAACATTACCTTTGTTTTCCGACCGTTTTATAGGCAGTACCCAAGAAATCTGTGCTTCCTGCGTCATCATAGAAACATATTTTGTGCTGATAATCCCTAAACGGTCGAATTTATCTTCGCAAAAGTCTTTACAAAGAGTGTCGCAAAGTGATTTTGCGTCTGCATAAGAAAAGCTTTCAGAGGAGTTGGCTTCAGCACCGAAACGCTCGCAGGCACGCTTGCCTATGGAGATAAATTCAGCGTCGGGGTATTCGCTTGCAAGACGGAAAACATTTGCATTGTAACCGCCTGCAAGGCCTCTGTCACCTGCAATGACAATAATCCTTATGCGTGTGCCGTCATTTTCTCTCATATAAGGGCTTTTTGCACATTCGGGGCTTAAACTCAAAACTTCAACCGTATTTTGAACAGCTGATGCGTAATCACGGCTTTTTGCCATAGAGATATTCGCTTTTCGGATTTTTGACGACGCAACAAGACCCATAGCCTTTGTTAAATGCAGGGTGGAGTCAACGCTCTTTATGCGTGAACGCAATGCTTTAATGTCTGCTCCCACGCTTTATCACCTCTGCATTTCATTAAGAGCCTTTTTAAGCGTCTCAACGTCCGATTCTTCATAATATCCCGCTTCAAAGCGTTCAAGAAGCTCGCTGTATTTGTTTTCGAGACAGGCGAATAAATCCTGTTCATATTGGTGTACATCCTTAACTGCAACATTGTCAAGATAGCCGTTAATTACTGCATAAACAATTGCAACCTGACAGCCTGCCCTTACGGGTGAATTTCTGTTCTGCTTTAAGACCTCAACAATTCGCTCACCGAGTGCAAGTCTTGCCTTTGTGTCAGCGTCAAGGTCAGAACCGAATTGCGAGAATGCCTGTAATTCTCTGTATTGCGAATAAAGAAGCTTAAGTTCGCCCGATACCTTTTTCATAGCCTTAAGCTGTGCCGAACCGCCGACACGGCTGACGGAAATACCGGGGTTGATAGCGGGCATAATTCCGGAATGGAAAAGCTCTGTTTCAAGGAAAATCTGACCGTCTGTAATTGAAATTACATTAGTCGGAATGTAGGCCGAAACATCTCCTGCCTGTGTTTCGATAATCGGAAGAGCAGTAATTGAGCCGCCGCCGTATTCTGGGGCAACGCAAGCCGCTCTTTCAAGCAGTCTTGAATGAAGATAGAATACGTCGCCTGGGTAAGCCTCACGTCCCGGGGGACGGCGGATAAGCAAAGACAGTGCACGGTATGCAACTGCGTGCTTTGAAAGGTCGTCGTAAATTATCAGTACATCTTTGCCCAGTTCTCTGAAGTACTCAGCCATTGCACAGCCCGAATAGGGTGCAACATATTGGAGCGGAGCGCTTTCGGACGCAGACGCTGAAACAATAATTGTGTAATCCATTGCACCTGCTTTTGTAAGCTCCTGAGCAAACTGAACAACGGAGGTGCTCTTTTGACCTATTGCTACATAGATGCAAATAACATCTGTATTCTTTTGATTTATAATGGTGTCGATGACAATTTCGGTTTTACCTGTCTGCCTGTCGCCGATTATAAGCTCACGCTGACCGCGACCTATTGGAATCATACTGTCAATAGCCTTAATTCCCGTTTGAAGAGGAACGCTTACGCTCTTTCTTTCAATAATTCCTGGTGCTTCGGACTCAATGGGCCTTGTGCCTGAACTTTCAATTGGACCTTTACCGTCAATGGGATTTCCGAGTGCGTCAACAATTCTGCCGAGAAACCCTTCGCCTACGGGAACGGATAAAACTCTGCCTGTTCTGCGGACGGTAGAGCCTTCACGGATGTTGTTTTTGTTTGAAAGAATGGCAACCGAAACGCTGTTCGTTTCAAGGTTTTGAGCCATACCGAAGCTTCCGTCGTCAAATTCCAAAAGCTCATTTGCCATACAGTTTCTAAGACCGTAAACCCTTGCAATACCGTCGCCGACAAGTATTACCGTACCTGTTTCGGTCATTTCGACACGGTCTTTATAGCCTTTAATCTGTTCTTTTAAAATACTGCTTATTTCATCAGTTTTCTGACTCATTTGTTCATCACTTCCTTGATGTTTTGTAAACGGCGTTTGAGTGTGCCGTCAATTTGCGTGCCGTCAATGTCAATAAGCACGCCGCCGAGAAGTGTCTCATCAATAAAACATTCCATTTTTACGGAATGTCCGTTTTGTTTTTCCAATTTTAATTTTAAGCGTTCCTTTTGCTCTTTGCTTAAAGGAACGGGACTGAAAACCCTTGCAAGAGAAATATTTTTGCTCTCTTCGTAAAGCTTGCAAAACTCTTCGGCACAGTCACCGAAAAGCGTACTTCTCCCTTTTTCGCAGAGGATTGACAAAAAAGACAGTGTATATTCCGAAACCCTATTTTCGAAAGCCTCGTTTATTGACTTAAGCCTTTCTGCCTTCGGAACGGCAGGGCTTTGCAAAAAGTCGGCATATTCGGGTGTTTCTTCAAATACATCTTTTATTAAATCAAGGTCTTTTTTAATCTCGTCAAGGCAATTTTCTTCAAATCCCAATGCAAAAAGAGCTTCGCCGTATTCTTTACAAATATCACTCATTTTCGCCACCTATATCCTCAATGAATGAATCAATAAAGGCTTTGTGGTCGTCAGCGTTGATTTCACGGGAAAGCAGTTTTTCGGTAAGAGCGGCGGAAAGGTCAACAATATCGTTCTTAATGTCATCCTCTGCCTTGATGCGCTGAAGCTCCGCTTCATTTTCTGCATTACGCATAATTCCGTCCGCTTTATCCTTAGCCTCGGCAATAATAGCGTCGCTGCGTCTGGATGCATTTGCAGTTGCATTTTGCAAAATTTCATTTGCTTTCGTTTCTGCACTTTGCATTTTCTGCTCCCAAATATCGCGCTCTTCTTCTGCGGCTTTTTTGGCTTTGTCGGCGTCCTTATATTGGTCGTCAATAGCCTTTTGCCTTTGGGCAAGCACTTTTTTTACAGGCTTGTAGAGAAAGTGCTTAAGCAACAGAAAGAGTATTACAAGGTTTGCAAGGGAAATCAAAATCTGCCAAATATTTACCGAAATGATTTCCAAGGTTTGCATTTAAGTTTCACTCCTATTATAAAACACCGTTTGCAACTAATGCGTTGATAAGGATGTTAACAAGCATCCTCGGAACAACGAACATAAGAAGAAGTCCCGTAACGAAGCCGTAAACACCTGTTGTTTCTGCAAGAGCACAGCCGATGAAAAGGGTAGACATAACAGAGCCTTTGCTTTCGGGCTGTCTGCCGATAGCCTCACAAGCTTTGGCAACCGCGTTACCTTCACCGATACCGGGGCCGATACCTGCGATAAGCGCAAGACCTGCACCGATGGCACATCCGCATAAAATAATACCGATTGCGAGTTCTAACATTTTAATTACCTCCGTAATTTTAATTTGTAAATTTATTTAGTTTACTTTTTGCTTTTTACTTAATTTTTTGTTTTTTCGTGCGGTGTAGATATCAAAATCAAATCCGCCCGAAATATTTATCATTGTAAGAATTGAGAAGATGAACGCCTGCAAGCATCCGCTGAATACGTCGAAATAAGCGGAAAGAATGGCAGGAAGTCCTATTCGCAGGAACGGAAATTCGCCGATAGCCCCGGGAAGCCAGCCGAAAATCCATGAGGAGAGAATACGAAGTCCTGCTGCAATAAGAGCCGAAATAACAGAACCCGAAACAATGTTTCCGTAGTGACGGAAAGTCATTGACACTGGCGTTGCAATTTCACCGATAATGTTAAAGGGCGTTAAAAGAGCAATCGGCTCCGTAAAGCTTTTAATGTAATAACCGAAGCCGCATTTGAGCTTGTAATAGGTTATGAGAATAAAAACAAGAATTGCCCAGCCTGCAATTACATTGAGGTCAGAGGTCGGCGGGAAAATTCCCAAAAGAGATGAGAGCGACGAAAATGCCGAAAGAGCAAGGATTGCACCGATAAACGGAGCAAAGCCGCTGAAAAACTCACCCATATTTTCGTGAACAAGCTCTTCTGTTTTCGTTACAATGTATTCCGCCAAATGCTGACGCTTTGTTTCTGCCTTCGGGGAAAGGCCGTGGGTTAAATAAAGGCAAAGTCCCAAAATCGAAATCATTATAAGCCATGAATTTACCTGAGATTCGGTAATTGGCAAATCCCATTTCGGCATCGGAATTGTAAAATACACAAGCGCACCCGAAATTGCAATTCCTTCCGACTCAGGGTTTGTGAGGATTTTAATAACGATTGCCGTGAGCAACGGTAAAATCATCATAACAATCAAAAGTGCGTCTGTTATTTTGAAACGGCTGCTGTGAGCCATATTTATTCACCTCTTCATCCGATATTTTTCTTATCTTTAATTTTTGAACGAATAAGTATTCCTATTTTAGGGAAAAAGAAAGGCAGAGCCGTAGTCCAGACATTGAATATCGGAGCATATATGCCCACAATAACAACCGCGCCTATCATAAGGTTGCGAAGAAGCCGTGAAATTCTCATTGACGCCTGCGCCTTTTGCTCGTCTTTATTTACGGCAGTTTCAACTGTAAAGCCTAAGAATACGAAATTCAGAACCGAAAAAACTGCGCCGAGCAAGTTGCCGAGAATTGCGGTGTAATCCCATTTTGCGACGCCGAAAAAGTGCAGAATTAAAAATATGCCCTGCATAACAGCGCTGAAAATTACAACCCACGCTGTTATAAAGGAAATTTCCTTTTTTATTTCATCGCTCAAGTGCAGGTGTTTCATACCCGTGAGCTCCTTTCAGCTAAAACTGACTAACGGTCATTGGTATAGATTATAGCGCAAAATGACTGATAGTCAATATTCAATCCGCTTTGTTTACAGATTATTAACAAATTGTACTGTAATCCGTTTATGCATATATTTCATATTAGTATATCATAAAACACCTGATAAATCAATAAAATTCGGGCAAAAAGCAGGAATAATCTTTACTGCTTGACTAGCCCGGCGCAATGTGTTACAATACTTTCGGGTAGTTTATTTTATTTTGTTTAATGAGGGGCGGAAAATGTATGAGTATTTCAAATTATTTGTACGGGCGAATGGAAAAAGGCTTGCAGAAAATTATTTCAAACGGGAAAGACACAGAGGGGAATGTCGGCTCGCCGATAAAAAAGGATGAAAGCGCAAATTTAACCTTTGCCGTTTGGGGCGACCCGCAGGTTTCGTTTATTTCGCCGCTGCGTTCGGCAAGAGTTTACAGAGCAGTAAATGATTTAAAAAATGCTGACAGTCTTGACGCATTGGTGCTTTGCGGTGACATTACCGAATACGGTACGGAATGTGAATATCGCTTTGTAAAAAGACTGCTCGATGAATTGGGCGAGGGTGTAGGGCGCATTTTTGCCGTTACGGGCAATCACGATGTGCGGCTTCGCAATTACAAAAAACAGGTAAAGCGTTTTCAAAATTTCATTTCTTCACTCGAAAAAGGCGATACGGACTTCGGCGACAGCTATTATTACACACGGGATGTAAACGGTTACCGATTTATTATGATGGGCACTGACCGAAGCACCTTTGAAGCGGCTTACATAAGCGATAAACAGTTGGAAAGACTAAAAAAAGATATACTTTCAGCGCCTGATGAAAAGCCTGTCTTTGTGTTTAACCACCAAGCGCTCAAGCACACAAACGGACTGCCGAAAACCTTTTTAGGTAAAGGAAAATGGCGTGGGTCAGTAGGACGGGAGTCGGATAAGCTTAAAAGCGTTTTATCCGTCCGCAAAAATGTATTTTATATCACGGGACATCTTCATTACTGCACAAGTGAATATACATATGAGGACTGCGGTAACTTTAAAGCGCTTTCCGTCCCCACTGTCGGTGTTATAAACCACGGTGAATTTAAAACTATGACCCAAGGGTATGTAATCTCGGTTTACGGTGACAAAACAGTGATGCGTTCAAGAGTTTTCGGTGAGGGGAAATATGCTCCTGAAAGCGTGCCGAATTCTTATATAGAGGTTGCGCTTTAAATATATTTTTGTGATTATTGCTTTTTTGAAGATTTGTGTTAAAATAAACGCAAACGTTTATTTTAAAAAGATTTATATGTCCGTCCTCCTCTGCCTTACGGCAAACCGTCGGACATGGACAAAATTTTACCATATCGCTACGCGTTATGGTAAAATAAACTTGAGCACTTTTGCAGTTTTATAGAATAAAAAAGGGGGAGATATTATGAGAAAGGTCATAAATATCAACAGCGGCTGGAATTTTACAAAGGAAGACAAAACCGAAAAGGTCAATCTTCCGCACACTTGGAATGCAGTTGACGGGCAAAGCGATAAAAATTATTACAGAGGCAAATGCTCTTACAGAAAAACTATTCAGCGTTATGACGGCAATGTAGTTCTCGAAATTAACGGTGCAAATACGCGTTCTGAAGTTTTTGTAAACGGTGTTTTTGTCGGCGAGCATATTAACGGCTACGGTATGTTTAGATTTAACATTACAAATTACCTCACAAAAGATGAAAACGAGCTTTTAATTACCGTTGACAACTCTTCCGACATGTTGCTTTACCCGCAGGTTGCCGATTTCACCTTTTACGGCGGGCTTTACCGTGATGTTAATGTTATCTGTTCTCTTCCCGAAACGCATTTTGCATTGCTTGATAAGAGCAAAAACGGTGTTTACATTACCCCGATGGTTAACGGCGATGTTTATATTAAAAGCTATACCGAGGGCGATACATCAGGACTTACAAAGGAATTTGAAATTTTTGACGCCGACGGAAAAAGCATTGCATCGGGCATTTACAGCGGTGACGCCGAGGCGGTAAAGCTCCGTGTTGACAGTCCCGTTTTGTGGAACGGTATTGAAAATCCTTATCTTTATTCTCTGTCTGCAAGGCTTAAACAGGGCGAAGAGGTAATTGATGAGGTCAAAGACACTTTCGGCTTGCGTGAATTTGAATTTGACAGTGAAAAAGGCTTTTTCCTTAACGGAAAGCATTTAAAGCTTAAAGGCGTTTCACGCCATCAGGACAGGGAGTTTATGGGCAATGCTCTCACTGTAAAAGAGCATAAAGAGGACATTGATTTAATATGCGATGTAGGAGCAAATTCAATTCGCCTTGCGCACTACCAGCATGATGAAAAGTTTTATGAAGAGTGCGACAGAAGGGGACTTCTTGTTTGGGCGGAAATCCCCGTAATTTCAAATTATTCAAAGAAAAAACAGCCTCAGGCAAGGCTTATGCTTGAAGAGCTTATCCGCCAGAATTACAACCACCCGTGTATTTACTGCTGGGGCGTTGAAAATGAAATTTCGATTGCCTCTCCGTCTGCGTCTTTATATAACGGAATTAAAGAGCTTAACTGTATAGCGAAATATCTCGACGAAACCCGTCCCACAACATGTGCGCAGCTTACGTTTTGCTCTGCAACCTCAAAGCTTAATTATATTACGGATATTCTCGGCTACAATCAGTATTTCGGCTGGTATGTTCAGACTGCCGACCAAATAGGCGTTTGGCTTGATAAATTTCATAAAATAAATCCGCAAGTTAAGCTCTGTCTTTCCGAATACGGCGCAGAGGGTATTACAACGCTTCATTCTGCCGTTCCCCTTCAGGGCGATTATTCAGAGGAATATCAGGCAGTTTTCCATGAAAAATATCTTAAAGCCATAAACGAGCGTGACTGGCTTTGGGGTTCTTATGTTTGGAATATGTTTGATTTCGGTTCCGCAATCCGAAATGAAGGCGGAGTTAAGGGCAGAAACAATAAGGGACTTGTAACAATCGACCGTAAAATTAAAAAGGATTCTTTCTGGATTTACAAGGCATATTGGTCAGATGAAAAATTTGTTCATATTACGGGCGAAAGATTCGTTGACAGGCTTACTGGCACACAGCAAATCAAAGTTTATTCAAACTGTAATAAAGTAAAACTCACGGTTAACGGAAAAGAGCAAACGCTTGAGGGCGACAAAATTTTCATTTTTACCGCCGATATAATCCCGGGAGAAAATGTAATCAAAGCGAGCGCAGGAAGATGCAGGCATGAAATCAAAATAAACGGTGTAACAGAGGAAAATGAATCTTATTCACTGGGCGAAAATAACGACAGCTTTGTCCGCAACTGGTTTGAAGCAGGCGAAACAATTGACAGTGAAAGACTCTCTCTTAATGATGATTTGGGTACAATTATAGGAAATCCCGAAATTCAAAAAATAATGAAATCTCAGTTGGGAAAGGTGTTTACAGTTCCGAAGCTTCTCGGCGGAATTTCGCTGAAGCCTTTGGTAAAGTTAGCTGAAAAAACTAAAAAAGGAAAAGAAATTACAGACCTTGCCAACGGATATTTACAGTCAATAAAAAAGAGCTGACAGTTGATTGAATGAAAGGGGATTGGGATTATGACCAAACGCAAATTCGGGATAAGGGATTTGTTCGGCTATGCTATGGGTGACTTTGGCTGCAATATGTGCTTTGCGCTGATTTCCAATTATATGCTACTCTATTACACGCAGTACATCGGTCTTAAAATGAAGGACTGGGCGTGGATAATCGTTGTGGGTAAAATCTGGGATGCAATTAACGACCCTGTTATCGGTTCGATAGTTGACAATGTAAGAATATCGAAAAAAAGCAAATTTATGCCATGGATAACCGTAGGCGGCTTGGCTCTTATCCTCACAACAACTCTTGTATTTCTTCCGATACAAAACGCAAGCTATATGTTTAAGGTTATATTCTGCCTTGTATCTTATTGCATTTGGTCGGTGGCATACACTCTTGCGAATGTTCCCTACGGTGCGCTTCATTCGTGCATTACGGATGTGCCGAGCGAGCGCACAAATCTTTCAACCTTCAGAAGCATAGGTGCAGGTCTTGCACAGGCGCCTCTTATGGTAATTCTTCCGTTGATTGCATATAATAAAAACAACGAAATAATCGGTTCGCGTTTTGTTTACATTGCTCTTGTCTGCACTCTATTCGGATTTGCAGGATTTTTATCGGTGCGGTATTTGGTTACCGAAAGAGTTCACATTGAAAGCGAAAAGAAAAAGTTTAATTATTTCAGGACAATAAAAAACTTCTTTTCAAACCGTTCTCTTATTGCAATAACAATTGTAACCTTTATTCAGATAATTTGTTTTATGTCAATGACGACGGTAAATACAATTATCTTCCAAACATATTTTAAAAATGCGAAATTAGTGTCAGTCGTTAATATTATTGCATATATTCCGCTTGTTGCGCTTATGCCGTTTATCGGAAAAATAACGCAGAAAATAGGCAAAAAGGGTATAAGCGTTATTGCAGGTGCTATCGGCTCGGTTACCGGTGTTATAAGCCTGCTTTTACCGCTGAACCCTGCGTCTAAAGCATCAATTCCCGTTTGGATAATTCTTCTTATGTTTTTCTATATCGGCAATGCCGTATTTCAGATTCTTG
Source organism: Ruminococcaceae bacterium UBA3329 (assembly GCA_002361875.1). Taxonomy (GTDB): domain Bacteria; phylum Bacillota; class Clostridia; order Oscillospirales; family Acutalibacteraceae; genus Fimenecus. The sequence continues at coordinate 1,207 of DERX01000038.1, read as the reverse complement.
TTTGGGCAATGGTCGTTGACTGTATTGACTTTCAGTATGAAAAAACGGGAGTCCGTGACGAAGGCTCAACTTATGCGCTGTATTCGTTTTTCAGAAAGCTTGCACAGGGCGTCGGCTCGTCAATTTGCGCATTGGCACTTGCCGCCTGCGGATACATTGAGGAGCTTGGCGCAAACCAAAGCGCACAGACCGCTCTTAATATTAAAAATATGTATCTGTACTTTATGCTTGGCGGAGCAGTGCTGACTTATGTAATTATGAAATTTATGTATAATATAAAAGAAAAAACAGCGAAAAGAGAAGATTAAATGTCAAACGCAATAGGACATTTTAAGACAATTACAAAACACAGGCATAAGGTGATAGTTCATTGCTTTAAAGCGGGCATCGGCCTTCAGGGGCTTCGGCACGATTTATCAAAATATGCTCCGATTGAATTCTTGAACGGAGCAAAGTATTATGACGGCAGCAGAAGTCCAAATGAGCTTGAGCGTGAGGACAAAGGCTATTCCGAGGCTTGGATGCACCACAAGGGCAGAAACCGCCATCATTTTGAGTATTGGAATGATTACAGTCCCGTTTTAAAAAGAAATACGCCCGTTAAAATGCCTTTAAAATATGTAATAGAAATGTTTTGTGACCGTGTTGCCGCAAGCAAAATTTATCAGGGCGACAAATATACTGACGAGTTTCCGCTTAAATATTTTGAAAAGGGGAGAGACCACCGAATAATCCACCCCGAAACATCCGATTTGCTTGAAAAATTGCTTACAATGCTCCGCGACGAGGGCGAGGACAAAACCTTCGCCTACATAAAAAATGTGCTCTTAAAGCAAAAGAAATATTAAGCAGTAAGCAAAATTATAGCATTCTTGTTGAGGGTGCGGAAGAAACCTTGTAGGGAACGCATTTTTGCGTTCCGCCAAACGTGGTCGGTGTTTTTACGGAACGGATGAATCCGTTTCGTATGTGCGTTGGTCGCTCGCAGTCGAAACAGTCAATCGTACGGTTGTTCGGCATCGCCTGTCATTCAAACCTCGCTCTTATTTTTGTATGTGGGGTACGAAAAAATGTATCTTTAGCACGAGCATTTAAGCTTTATAAAAGAAGAAAGCCCCACACGCGAATTGCGTGTCGAGGCTCTCGATTGGTGCGGATAGCAGGACTTGAACCTGTATGAGGGAACCCTCACTAGAACCTGAATCTA
>DERX01000006.1:26500-26816 GCA_002361875.1 Ruminococcaceae bacterium UBA3329 | reverse complement strand
CTTGAATCGTATGCAATTGCAACTGAAATTTCACCGTCAAATTCGGATTTTAAATAATCAGCATATCCCTGTGTTGCCCGAGCAACGGTGTATTTATTCATTCGGTTAGGCCCTGCGCCCATAATGCCGCGAAGTCCGCCTGTGCCGAATGACAGTTCCTTGTAAAATCTATCCTCTATCTCTTTTTCGTCCGTTATTTTTGAAAGCTCATTTTGGGTTTCCTTGTCAAAGCTTTCCCAAAGCGCTTTAAGCTCATTTACTGTCATAAATTTCGTTCCTTTTCGTACTGTATAAATTTACGGTGAAAAATATTATA
>DERX01000006.1:0-26255 GCA_002361875.1 Ruminococcaceae bacterium UBA3329 | reverse complement strand
AATCTTGTATATTTTAATACTTTAATCTGCAATTTTCAATAATTTATCAAAGAAAAATAATTTAAAATATATCGTTAAAATCAATAAATAAATATTCTATTATTGTTTGATATTACTATATATTTGTAAGGCATTTTTTGGTATAATTTTAATAATAATGTTCAATAGGAGATTTATAGCTATGGATAAGTTTAAAATCAGCTTTAAATATACCGCAAACGGTGTAAATTACAGCAGTAATTTCTTTGAAACAGACCATTACTCAATGAGTACCGTTGCAAATAATGACCACATAAGAATTGTATTAAATACAAAAGGTTTACCTTTGAGCAACCTTAAATTCAAAATGACTGTTCCGTTCAGTTACGACTGCAACGACAGAATATTTTTAAACGGCTATCAGTCCTGGACTGACTGCCGCGAGCTTTTCATTGACGAAATCGGCGTAAATATGCACACTGCACGCCTTATTCCCTTGCTGTTCTCTCCTATGGGAGCGTCCGGCGACTACACCTTTAAGAAATATGACCAACGCAAGGGCGTTTTCCACGGCTATTCCTACGCTTATATAAGAAACGGCGAAACCGTCAATCTTTTCGGCTCGCTTTCGGAACGCTCGGGCTACACAATAATCAATACGGTTTGCCCCGAAAGCAAAATTGTATTTGAAAAAGAGCTTGAGGGCGTTACAATTGACAGCGAATATGTGCTTATGGATATTATCCATTTCACAGGCACTATGGATGAGGTCTTTGACAAATACTTTGAGGTAATGAAAATAGAAAAGCCGAGAGCAAAGCGTGCTAACGGATACACAACATGGTACAATTACTATTCAAATGTTAACGAGAACATTGTTATAAATGACCTTGAGGCTCTTTCAAAGGTTGACGCAAAAATTGACTTTTTCCAAATTGACGACGGTTTTCAGACAGCTGTCGGAGACTGGTTAAGCATTGACGGCAAAAAATTTCCCCACGGAATGAAATATATTGCCGACCGCATTCATGAAAAGGGTATGAAGGCAGGTCTTTGGCTCGCTCCTTTAGGTGCACAGTACCAGTCAAAGGTTGCCAAAGAGCACCCCGAATGGCTTATTAAAGACAAATTCGGTAAGCCCGTTAAATGCGGAATGAACTGGGGAGGATTCTACGGTATTGACATAAACAACCCCGAGGCAAGAGAATATGTACGACATTTCTTTGATGTAGTATTAAACGAGTGGGGCTACGATATGGTTAAGCTTGATTTCCTTTATGCGGCATCTATTGTTCCCGGCTACAACAAGTCAAGAGGACAGCTTATGTGCGAGGCTATGGACTTTATCAGGGAATGTGTCGGCGATAAGCTCATTCTCGGCTGCGGTGTACCGTTGGCTCCTGCATTCGGCAAGGTTGATTACTGCAGAATAGGCGCTGATATGGGTCTTAACTGGAATAAAAATTTCGGTATTCACCGTGAAGATGTTTCCACCCGTGCCGCTCTCGGCAACAGCATTTTCAGAAGAGGGCTTGACGGCAGAGCATTCCTTAACGACCCAGATGTTTTCCTCCTGCGTGACAACAATATGAAGATGACTCTTCCGCAGAGAAAAATAATTGCTGATATAAACCGCATTTTCGGAAGTCTCCTATTTACATCTGACAATGTAGATGATTACGACAGCGAAAAAATGCAAGCGCTCCTTAAGGTTTTCAACGGTAAAAAACCGGAGCTTATTACCGCTGAATTTGTTACAAACGATTTAATTGAAATTCAGTACATTGACGAGGATGGCAAACAAAGGCTTTCCTTTAACATTAAAACAGGTGAAATTTACTGATAGATTTTAATTATCTTTTTGAACGGCGGTGGTAAATACGGACGGCAAAAAACGCTTAAACAAAATTTTAATAATTGCAATGCTGTGCCTGCTCTCCGCCGCAGTTCTTATCTTCTTTCCCCTGTTTCTAACGGAAAAGCTTGACGAAGTTACTGACAGCACACTTGTCGAAGCATCTAAAAAGAACGCCTCAATTATAGGGTATCAGCTTAAAAGCCAGTGCGACACGGTTGAAAAATTATCGGAAGAAATTGACACAAATATAGTCAAAACCGATATGAAAGCGGCAGTTGAACGCCTTAGAGGAATTGACTCGACAGGTGCACTTATGCGTTACGGCTTCGCCACCCTTGACAGGCATTGCTATTACATTTCGGAGGACGGAACGGGTGCTTATTCAACTATCCCTGAAAGCAACCACCTTGAAGATGCTGTAAATGCAGGCGGAATAACAATATATAAGCTTGACAAAAGCCAAAGCATCGACAATAAAACCGATGTGTTTATTATTCAAATTCCCGTTGTTAAAGACGGCAGTGCAATAGGCGTTTTTTACTTTACTTATGCCATTGACGACATAAGACAGCTTTTAAGCTCAAACTCATTCGGCGGTCAGGAGCATTTTGCAATTATAAACAGTGACGGAGAAATTATTGCAAGCCCCGTATTTGATGTATTTGACAAAAAGAACATTAAAAATCTTTTTGACGCTATGTCCGAAAACGGGCAAAACTCTCAAAAGGTATACAAAAAAATTTCAGGCGATATAAAAAATAAACAGTCGGGAACTATCCGTGCAAATAATATTTACAAAACACTTGACTATTACATTTACTATTCTCCGCTTGAATTTAACGATTGGTACATAGTAAGCTATGTTCCGCAAAGCGTTGTTAACTCTTCAAGAAACACTGTGCTCACATACATTTTCCTTATGTGCTTTTTCCTTATAACCGTATTTTTACTGTTCGGCATTTACATTGCAACGGAAGAAAATCAAAAGCAAAAGGAAATCGACCAATTGCTTTACACAGACAGCATTACGGGCGGTGCGTCCTATGCTAAATTCTGCGTTGATGCAAAAAAACTGCTCCGTAAAAACAAAGGTGACTTTGCGTACATAGTTATGGATATTGACAACTTTAAGCTCGTTAACGGCTATTACGGCTATGAGCACGGCAACAAAACGCTCCGATTTATCTATTCACTTTGGAAGGAGCTTTTAGGACCTGACGATGCCGTTTGCCGAATTGCCGCTGACCGATTTGCAGTTCTTATGCGTTGCAGCTCAAAAGAACAGGCTGAAAAAACCGTCGCCGAATTTGTTGAACGCTGTCATAAATATTACAAGGATAATTCAATGGACTACATACTCACGCCGAGTATCGGTATTTATCTTGTAAACAAAGGCGAAACCAAGCTTCACACCTTACAGACAAAAGCAGTTATGGCAAAATCTACGGTTAAAGGTCAGCGTGAAAATGTTTATGCATTTTACAGTCAATCGCTAAATCTTGCATTGAATGAACGAAAAGCGCTTGAAGATGAGCTTGAGCACGCAATTGAAAACAGAACTCTTAAAATTTTCTTCCAGCCGCAGGTAAATGCCGTTACCAAAAAGATTTGCGGTGCAGAGGCACTTGTTCGCTGGCAAAGAGCCAACGGTGAATTTGTTCCGCCTGATGAATTTGTTGCTATCGCTGAAGAAAAAGACCTTATAAATCGGCTTGACCGTTTAATTTTTGAAGAATCCTGTAAATACCAGGCTGCGTGGCAGTCACTCGGTCTTCCGCCTATTGACTTTTCTGTAAATCTTTCGCAAAAGTCGCTTACATCTGACCGAATCGCCGAAAAATGTGCAGAAAAAGTAAAAGAAACGGGCGCTGACATAAGCTGTATTCACATTGAAATAACGGAAACCACCATCTTTAAAAACAAAAAGCTGTTTATTAAAATTCTGCGCAAGCTCAAAAAATACGGCTTTAAGATTCTTCTTGACGATTTCGGCACCGGCTACTCTTCACTGACATTGTTAAAATCTATGCCGATTGACATTTTAAAGCTTGACAAATCGTTTATTGACAGCTGTGAGGATGACCGAGGCAAAGCCGTGATTGAATGTATACTTGATATGACAAAGCGGCTTAACATTGAGGTTATTGCCGAAGGTGTTGAAACCGAGGCACAGTACCTTTATCTTAAAGAGCTGAACTGCAATACTATTCAAGGGTATTTATTCGGCAAGCCTATGACATTTGAAGAATTGCAAAAAACAGTTATCACACAGAATAAAAATCACGATACATAATCCTGCCCTATACGGCGAACACATATTTCCACCTCAACGGAATATTGACTTTCTGTCATTATTCCGCTGAGGTTTTTTTCATTTTTCCTGAACAAATCGGGATAATGAATGTAAATAAGACGTGAAAGCCCTGCGGCATCCGCCTTTTTATCCGAATAAAGCTTTTGAATAAGTTTTTCAACATCCGCTTTCACCTTTTCTTCACCATAGCCTTTTAATGAGCTAATCTCGCTTTTTGAAAGATTATACCCTGCGTCAGTATCCGATTCCGCAATATCAGCGTCTATTTCTATTTTAATATTGAATACAGGCTTGTCGGCGGAATAATCCGCACTACGCACGGTTTTGCTTTTGATTATGCTTATTGCCGCGGCACCGCTGTCGGTATTAAAATCTACAGACCCCCTTCTTGCCTTATTGCAAAGAAAATTTAAAGATACCGTTTCTTCCTCATTAAGACTGCAAGAATATTTTCCCTCTTTAAAAACTACCGTGCCCTTGGACTTTATTTCAGGTCTGTCCTTCTCCTTAAAGGTCTCGATAATCGGCACATAAAACGAATGTCCCGCACTTTTTGAGCGATTCATAAGCTCACATAAGGTTATTGACGAAACTGCCATATCATCATCTGATGTAAGCAAAATTTTTTCTATATTTCTTGAAACAACAGTCGATTCGCTCGACGCATTTTTAAAAAAGTCAGATGCCTTTTCCTCAACTGCGGCAATTTGCACAGTGGGGTAATTTTCGGCGTCACGGATAAAAAAATCAAGAGACGGGAGTATTCCCTTTTCTGCAAGCTCTTTACCTATTACTATTACTCTGTTTTGCGACAGAACGGGAGTTTTGCCGTCAATCGAATAAGCGCTTTTAATTGCCGCACTTACGGTTTTACCGTTAAGTGTGCGCAAATTCATTACAGGCTTTGCCGCACCGTCGGCATTTGAATAATTTTCGGTATTTATTGTTTCAAGCGTAACGGTATAGCTCCCGTCATTATTTATATCAATTCCCACTCCCTGCACAACATCTCTGTTGCTGATGTCGGATTTAAACGCATTTCGGTTTACTGCCGTACCCACACAAATCAGTGCAATTAAAATCATTACTGCTTTACGCATTTTTTCACCCTCTTTGTTATAAGCTCCGCAATCGCTAAAACAGGTACGGAAACCATAATTAAAACAAACTTTATAAGCGACGAATCAACAGCATTAAACCTGCTGACATTCCCTGAAACAAACAGGCATACAACCGAAAGCAACACCGCTGAAACTACCGTAACGGTAATTTGTTTTATGCCGAACGCCTCTGAAATGAGCTTTGACTGAAGAAAAATAAGCAGTGATATTTTTAGGAAAGCGCACAGTATCCAAACGCCCGTAATAATTGCACCCAGACCCCTGAAGAATGAAAACTGTGCCATTGACGCAATTGTATAAACAGGGAAAAGCTGCATATTTGAAAATTCTCCGAGAACGGTTCCCTCGAAAAAGAAAATTATTGCTGTAATTGCCGTCTGCACCGTAATCCATATAAAAAACCCTTTTTTGCTGTTGCCCTTAACAAACGGAAGTGAAGCAGCTATGACTGCATATTCAACCGTTCTGCCCACGGCGTTTAATGAGGTTTTTACTACGGGAAAAACTCCGTTGTAAAAAAGCGGAGTTAAATTGAGAAAATCCATCTTTTTCACAAGAGAAATAAAGATAAATGCCAAAGACAAAAGCACGGGAATTACAAACATCACCGCACTTCTTGCTATCGGCTCTATGCCGAGAGAAGCGGCGTATGCACACAGTACAATAACGAGTAAAATCAAGAATTTTACATCTGTTTCGGGAAACATTACCGTGCCTGCAAAAAGGTCGAGACGAGACACGGTAGTAACCGAAAAATAAAAGAAAACCGCTGAAAAAATCAGTGCTTTTATTTTAGGAAATGTACCGTTTTTATTTTGAAGCTCATTTTCATTTTTCTTATTCAGCAAAAATACGGGCAATGTGATGATTATGCCGAATGCAAATCTGAAAAGCGTTTGAAAAATCATATCCGACGCTGTAATGCCCTCAGTATATTTCGGAGTATAGGTCAGAGTTATCAAAATACGGCTTAAAAGCAATATTGAATAAAACTGAAATGCAGAAATTTTTGAATTCATTATTTATCAAGCCTGTCTGTCTGTAATCTTTTTTTGCCTAAAGTCCGCCAATCAGCACGGAAAACAGAATCCCGCCACGCACCTGTTTTTGTAGGCGACAACGGAGAAGTAAACGGAATACCGTAAGGTGCAACCGCCGCCATATTAATAATAACGGTCGCAAAAACAAGCATTATTCCGTAAAATCCCGAAATTCCGCCGACTATTATGAGTATTACTCTTAAAAGCGACGAAACGTCATAAAGCGACGGAATAACAAATGAGCTTATGGAAGTTAAACCTATAATTATAAGCATAGGGGCGGCAACAAGCCCTGCGCTAACTGCCGCGTCGCCGATAACAAGTGCGCCCACTATTGAAACAGCATTGCCGATGCTTTTGGGCATTCTGAGTCCCGCCTCTTTTACAATTTCAAACACCGTGTGCATTATCAGCGCCTCAATCATCACTGGGAGCGGCACAAAGCTTTCCTGCAGGCATATATCGAAAATCATAGTTTCGGGAATTACCTCTTGGTGAAAGGTACAAATTGCAACATAAATTCCGGGAAGAAAAATTCCCACAAAAAATGCGGCAATTTTAAGAAGCCGTATTGAAACGGCATAATAAGGCTTTTTAAGATAATCGTCAAGAGAATGGAAATATTCGGTAAAAAGATGCGGCACAAAAAGAGCATAGGGAGTGCCGTCGGTTATTATTCCGATTTTTCCCTCGGAAAGCTTTGCCGTTAAAACGTCAGGGCGCTCTGTTGAGCCTACCCCCGAAAAGAAAGATGCTTTTTCGGTCCCGAGGAACGGTTCAAGGTAGCCCGAACCGAGGCACACATCAAACGAGGCGTTTTTTATCTTCTTTTTTACCGACTCCAGCGTTTTTTCATTTACCCTGTCGGACAAATAGACAATGCAAACCCTTGTCTTACTTGTAGCGCCCACTTCTAAAATCTCGGTTTTGAGAACAGGTGTGCGGATTTTTCTCCTCAAAAGTGCCACATTATCCTTGAAGCTTTCGGAAAATCCCTCTTTTGAGCCTCTCTCCTGTGTTTCGGAGTCAGGCTCACTTATTGACCGTTTGGGGAATTTTTGAACGCCGAATAAAACTGCCCTTTCAGAGCCTTCAACAAACATTAAAAGACTGCCCGAAAGCATTTCACGGATTGACGCATTCAGCTCATATTGAATTGATTTGTCAATGCTGCCCGAAATTAAATCAGCCGCAGCCTCAAGCACCTTTTCTCCGTCTGCGGTTTCGTAAATTCCCCTCATAATGGGAATAATTAACTGCTCTGTAATAAGCTCGTTGTCACACATTCCGTCAAGCATTACAAAGCCGAATTTTATTCCGTCCACTTCGCTTTTGCGGTATTTTACATCAAATGACGGCGTAAGCTTTGATTTCAGATATTCAAGATTTTCCGCAACAGTCGGCTTTACAGGTGTTTTTTCGTCGTCCGATTTTGTGGGTGCAGTTATTTCGTCAACCTTTTTCCTATACCAATTTTTCACATTTATCACCATTTTGTTTTTTCCCCGTTTTTTTTGTAATATTCAGCGATGTTTCGTAAAAAATATATAAGCTGAGGTGATTATTTATGTTTGTAACAATTATTCGTACAGTTATTCTTTATTTTATTGTAATTTGCGTTGTAAGGCTTATGGGTAAAAGGCAAATAGGCGAATTACAGCCGACTGAGCTTGTTATTACATTGCTTTTATCTGAAATTATTGCGATGCCTATGGAAGACAACGATATTCCGCTGATTTCAACCGTTGTGCCCGTAATGCTCCTTGTCGCATTTGAAATTATTACATCTGCCGTCAGTATGAAAAGTCTTAAATTCAGATTTCTTGTTCAGGGCCACCCGATAATTATTATCCGTGACGGAGAATTACAGCAAAAGGAAATGAAAAAGCTACGGCTTACCATTGACGATATTTTAGAGGCTTTACGGCAAAAGGATATTTTCGATATATCCCTTGTGTCTTACGGAATAATTGAAACAAACGGCAGAATGAGCGTTATGTTAAAGCCGGACTTTGAAACGGTCACAAATAAAAACGCCGGCATTACCGCAGATGACAGCGGAATACCGTGCGTTGTAATTACAGACGGGCAAATTGAGAGAAGCTCCTTTGACGACTGCAATATGACTGATGAAAAGCTGAAAAGTATTATAAAAAGTCAAAAAATCGATGTTGGCAATACGCTTCTTATGACCGTTGACAAATCGGGTAAAACTGTTGTAATCGGGAGAGATATTTAATGAATAGAATTATTGTTTCGGTTATTGCGCTGATATTAGTTATCGCTGTTGCATCCTTCAGCGTATTGTCACTTGACTCATCTTGCAAAAATTTATCCGAAAATCTTGACGAAATTAAAAGTGCGGCTGAATTTAAGGACAGTGAAAAAGCAATAGAGCTTACAGAAAAAGCGCTTGAGCTTTGGGATAAAGAAGAAAGAAAAATTTCTCTTTTGGTGGACCACAGCGAAATTGACGAAATTGAAAAGACAGTAAAAAGCCTCCCCGTGCTTGCCCGTCAGGGCAATACGGAAAGGCTTGAAGAACAGTCTTCTGTTGCGGCGGAAAGAGTCCGCCATATAAGAGAAAAGGAAAAAATATCAATCAAGAATATCTTTTAAAAGCTTATCTGTATCCTTAACATTAACACGCTTTGCAACAACGCAGGTTTTGCGCTTTTGAAGGCCTTTATCCGTATTGTAGACGCCGTGCTCCTTTTCATCGGTAAAGAAAATTCCGTAAGATGAGGTTACTACCGTTCCGTCGGGGAGCAACACATTTCCGCAATATCCTGTGTCAGCATTTGCAACAAGCGACGGTGCATTTTGCTTCGGTAAATATGTATGGGCAAGCTTTATTCTGTACTGACCCTCACGTAAGTTTACAAGGTCGTCAAATGTGCCGACCCAAGCAACCAAGCCCTCGGAATACCAATTTTTCTCGCCGTAATTACTGCGTTGCTTTATAACATCCTCTTTTGAAAGGATTATTGAACGGAAAGTAATATAAAGTCTGCCGTCAGGTAAATAAACCGCCTTGTGCCGCTCGCCTGTAAGCGCCGTCGGCAAAAACTTAGGTTCTGACCATGTTTTACCCTCATCATCGGAAATAAACAGAATAGAATTAGAGCGTTTTTTATTTGCCCTGGCTATAAGGCAAATTCTATCTCCCTTTCCGCCGTCTGAACGAACAGCGCAAACCTCGCAAATACCTGTATATTTTTCTGTTTTGCGGTAATCGGAAAGATATTTTTCAGGCGTTGACCAATGCATTTTACCGTTTTCAAAGGTGAGAATTGTTTTATAATTTCTAAAGCCTCTGTCGTGGAAAATTCCCATCCACTTGTCAACGAACTCACCGTTTTCCTTAAGGTGAATAAGGCTCGCCATTGAAACTACGGGACAAATTGTAAAATCGCTTTTTCTGTCAAAAAACCGTTCAAATTCAGTCCATGTTTCACCCTCATCATCCGAAATCGAGCAATTAAAGCCGAGGGGTGTAGGAGTTTTAGGCCATTTCGGGTTACCCGAAACCAAAAGTAGCTTTTCACTGCCGTCACGAAAATCCAATCTGAATACTGTAGGAGTTTCAAGAGAATTTGCCCAAGATGACGGCATATTTTTAAGCCCGTCGGTATAGGTTTTTCCGCCGTCGGTGCTTCTTTTTACTATTATTTTTCCCTTGCCGTGACCTTCGGGATAAAATGTTAAAATATCGCCGTTTTTTAATAAAATGCTGTCAGGGTGCCCTAAATACGCTTTGCTGTCATCAACTACATATTTTTCAAATAAATAGTCAAGCTCAGGCGGTGTATCGCCTGTTTTTTCGGATAAATCCAACTGGGGAATTGTGTAATACTTTGCTTCGGGACATTTCGTAAATGAAAACATTGATAAGCCCTCCGTATTTTTATTTTAAACTGTCAAGCCTTTGCTTTGCAATATATGCCGCTCCGAGCATACCTGCCTTATTCCTGAGCTGTGCCTTTTCAACCTGAACGCTTTGATAATTTATGCCGACTCTCTCGATAAGCTTTTTGCGGATATTGTTTACAAGCTGTTCCTCGGACATAATTCCGCCGCCGAGAACAATAAGGGGCGGATTGAAAATATAACTGAGGGAAACAAGACCGTTTACAATCTCATCTTCCCAATCGCTTATTGCCTGTTTAATAAACGGATCTTCGAGCATCTGCGGCTCATAAATTTCTCTTCCCGATACATATCTTCCAAAATGCTCTGAAACTCTGTTTGTAAGAGCACGGCATGAGGCATAAGCTTCATAACAGCCCTTTCGTCCGCAAGTGCACCGGGCTCCGCCCGCATGGGTAACCATGTGGCCGAATTCACCTGCTGCTGATTTTGCTCCTCTTAAAAGATCGCCGTTAAGGTAAATTGCACCGCCGACACCCGTACCGTAGGTCAGGCAGATAAAATAATCCGAACTCCTGCCTGCGCCGAAATGCGCCTCGCCGAGACCTGCACAGTTAACATCATTGTCAACTGCCACAGGCACTCCGTATTTGCTTTCAAAGATACCTCTCATATCGGTACCTGTAAACCCGGGAATATTGTCCGTTCCGTAAACAATAAAACCTCTTTCAAAATCAACCTGTCCTGCCGTGCTGATGCCGATAGCATTATACTGCCCTTTATATTCGGTCATTACTCTGTCAAGGTTCTGCAAAACTGTTTTTGCATTTGCCTTCCCACCCTCATTGGCAGTCGGCATTTCATTTGATTCAATAATTTCAAAGCTGTCGCTTACAAGACCGTACTTAATAGCAGTTCCGCCTATGTCAAAAACTAAAATTCCCATACTGTTTTCTCCTGTTATTTTATTGCATCAGCAAATCTTTTTGTTATTTCCCTCGGACGGGTAATCGCCGTACCTACCACAGCGGCGTGAACGCCTATATCCAACGCTTTTTTAAGCTGTTCGGGAGTCCAGATACCACCCTCGGCAATAACGGGGCAATCAAGCTCATTGACATAACGCTCCATAAGAGTGAAATCGGGCAATACAGTCCCCTTTGTGTAAGGCGTATAACCGCTCATTGTTGTTCCTACAATGTCAATTCCAAGCTCACGCGCTTTTTTACCCTCATCAAAGCAAGAGGTATCCGCCATAAATAACTGATCGGGGAATTTTTTTCTTACCTCGGTAAAAAATTCCTCAAAGGAAACACCGCCGGTACGCAAACGGGCAGTTGTGTCAACTGCGATTATATCCACTCCGCAATCGTAAAGCTTTTGAACTTCATTTAATGTAGGAGTAATATAAACATCCGAATCGTCATAGACCTGCTTAATAATACCGATTATCGGTAAATCAACGGTCTTTTTAATCTCGGTAATGTCCTCCACCGTGTTTGCGCGTATTCCCGCCGCACCACCGAGATATGCCGCATAAGCCATTCTCGACATAATGTAAGAGCTGTGTAACGGCTCTTCAGGTAGTGCTTGGCAGGATACAATCAGTCCGCCTTTAATTTTTTCAAGAATTTCCTTGTTTTTCAAAGCTCATTTCTCCAAATTCTAATAAAATGTAATTATCCAAGTAATTATAATATACTTTTCCATTATAATCAATATAAATACAGCAAAAAAATTTCAAAAATTATCGTATAAATGCAGATAATGCACGGTTTTTTCCCGATAATTCAGTCTAAAAATCGGCTTAATAAAAATAATTTCAATATTACTCTTGTATAATTCTTTAAAATAGTGTAGAATAAATACACTTATTGTAATTTTGTTTGCAAAGGATGTTTTTAATGGACAACAATAACAAATCTCAAGCTGAAATTTACCGTGAGGAGCGCAAAGAGCGTCTTGCTAAAGCAGCCTCAAAAAAGGCCAAGAAAAACCCGGTTTTTTCTAAGGCAAAAAGAATTTTAGGCAAAGTAATTGCTGCCGTATTAGTAGTTGCTTTGGTTTTAGGCGCAGTAGGCGGTGTACTTAATTTCTTCGGAACTCCGCAAAAGACCTTGAAGGTCAGTGTAGCGGGAAACAAAGAATTCTCATTCACTTTAGCAGAATTCAATTACTACTATTACGATGTATGGTATCAAATTATGCAAACAGCAGCTCAGTATGAGTCTCAGTATTCGCAGTACGGTATGTCCGGCGGCGGAGTAATGGCTACCGGTTATGACTATACCAAGTCCCCTGATTCACAGGAATATAAAGACGACTACAGCAATTTTACAGGAATTACTCTTGCAGATATCGGCAAAGAATCTGCAACATGGTCTGATATTTTTAAGTACTATGCAATCAAACAGATTATGCAGATAAAATACGGTGCAAAAATGGCTAAAGAAGCAGGGCTTAACATCACTCCCGAGCAGCAAACTCAGATTGACGATTTAATTAAGCAATATGAAGATTCTGCAAGTAAGCAGGATTATTCAACAAGCAGATATCTCCGTCAGATTTTAGGCAACGGCATTACAGAAAAGCTTATCCGTGAAACATCGGAGCAGAAGGCTCTTGCAAATAATTATTTTGAAAAAGTCAATACTGACACAAAAAATGCTATTACTGATGAACAGATTAACGAGAAATATAATGCTGCACGCGACACTTATGATATTGTAAGCCTTCGTGCTTATCCTTTCGCAGCAGAATATGCTGAAGATGCAGATGACGCAACTAAAGCTGAAGCTCGCAAAAAGGCAAAAGCAAACGCTGACGAATTCCTTGAAAAAGTAACTGATGCAAAAAGCTTTGTTGAGCTTGCTGCAACAGAGCTTAAAAAGAACGACGAAACTAAAGACAATGACGCTGATGCAACAACAGCTATGACGAATGCTTATAAATCAAACATTACGTCAAACATTTGTGAAGAGGCCGCTAATTGGGCATTTAATGCTGATACAAAAGCAGGCGACAAAAAGGTATTTGCTGCTACGGAAGATGATTTCTTTGTTGTTATGCTCACAGTAACTGCTCATAAAGATACATCATCTTCAGGCAACGATGTAAGACATATTCTCTTCAAGTTCCCCGAAGCACAAAAAGATGCCGACGGAAAAGAAATTGCTATTACAGACGCACAGAAGGCTACTGTCCGTGCAGAGGCAGAAAAGGTTCTTGAGCTTTATAAGGCTAACCCCACTGAAGAAAACTTTATAAATCTTACAAAAGAACATACAGAAGATGTTGACACGGAAGGAAATCCGAACAACGACGGTCTTTACGAGGGAATTACTGCTTCATCAAGCTATGTTGAAAACTTCCTTAAGTGGTCAATTGACAGTTCAAGAAAAACAGGCGATGTTGAAATTATCGAAACTGAATTCGGCTATCACATTATGTATTATGTTAAGTCTCAGGGTGTAACCTGGAAGGAGAATATTAAAAACGAAATATTGTCCGATGCTGAACAGGATATAATTACAAAAGTTGACACCGATTATGTTAAGAAGGTTAATATGGACAATGTTTTGCTTAAATGGGCATTCAAGCAGCAGTCAAAGCATATTAACGAAACAATACTTGGAATGCAGCAACAGCAGTCAAGCGCATCTAACTAAACGCTTTAATTTTAAGTCCCCCTTTTTAAGGGGGCTTATTTTTTATTGACCGAAGCCTCACGCTGTGTTAAAATATTAACATAAAATTTAATGGGGAGATATTATGGGAGAAAAAATTAAAAAGGCTATCGGCGTTGAGGGCGATTTTAAATCGACAATACTGCCGATGATAAATTACAGTTACACCAATATGTTCATTGGCGGCGCGGGCTACATTATCAGTATGTATTTCACAATTTTCTTGACGGATGTTGTCAACATCTCGTTAAGACAGGCAAGCACCGTTGTTATGATAGCGACAATTTGGGACGCCGTTACAGACCCCGTCATGGGAATGGTGACGGACCGCACACGGTCAAAATACGGTAAGCACAGGCGGTATTTGCTTTGGGGTCTTCCCCTTTTGCTTGTTTCATACTCGCTTTTATGGAACTCCTATGGGATTAACGGAAAAGAAAATCCAACAGGCGCAATGGTTTATTTCATTCTCGTTTATATGCTTTACAAAACAGCATTTACAATTATATCAGTTCCCCACACGGCAATGCTCCCCGAGCTTGCTCCCGAATACAATTTGAGAACACAGTATAATTCCGTAGGCTATCTTTTCAATTCGGCGGGAATGGTGCCTGCATTCGGCATTGTTGTTCTGATTTTGGCGCTGTGCGGCTCGGGCGATGACCTTACATCCGCTTCTAAAAAGCCGTTTTTAATAATAGGCATAATTCTATCCGTATTCTTCTCTGCGGCGGTATTTATGACCTTTAAAACTACGCGCGAGAAAAGCTCTCTTGATATAAAAAACGAACCGCTTGACATAAAGTATGTTTTGCGTGAATATGTTCTTGTATTCAAAAACCGCTCATTCAGGCAGTATTTCTTTATGAGCCTTGCTTATCAGTTTTCAACGGGATTTTACAATAATTCAAAGGTTTACTACATAAAATACCTTGCGAATCAGTACAATAAATACGCTTTGTTCAATGCCATTGCAGGCGTTGCAGAGGCAGGCGCATTTCCGCTGAATTACGCCCTTACAATGAAATACGGCAAGAAAAAATGCGGAAGTCTTGTAACGCCGTTGATGATTGCAGGTCTTGCAATCGGCCTTATTATGCAACACGGCGGTGGAAAGGCTTCCCTGATATGGGTTCTTTTAATGCTTCTCAGTATGATTCTGTACCCGTTCGGAATGTCGGGTCTGGGCTTTGTTTCAACCAACATTTTCCCTGACCTTACAGACGTTGACGAGCTGATAACGGGTAGACGGCGCGAGGGCGTTATTTCAACCTTCAGCACGCTGATTAAAAAGAGCATCAGCGGTGTTATGGCGGCTATGGTCGGTTTCACACTTCAAGGCTTCGGACTTGTTACGGGCGACACGGTTTCACAGTATGAAAAGACAACGGGCGAGATTTTTGCGCAGTCGGGAAACGCCATACTCGGCGTTCGAATCTGCGTTGCGGTTATCCCGATAATTTCCGCAATAATTTCGCTTTATTTGCTTAAAAAATTCAAAATGACAGGCGACGACCACACAATGATTCGCGCCGCAGTTGCCACAAAGCATAAATACGGAACAGTGACTCTGTCAAATGAAGAAATTGAGCGTTGTGAGCTGATTTCGGGTCAGAAATATGAGAACACATGGCTCGGACAGAATAATAATCCTTTGGAAGAACACAGGCTTGATAAGAACGAAGATGGAAAATACTTAATCCTTATCGAAAAAGAAAATGAGAAAAAACAGCTTGAAGAGGCTGAACATCAACAAAAGAAAGGCTGAGAAATATGACCGATATTGATATTACAAAAACCGAACCCGATAAAAGACCGAGAAACGCAAAAAACACTCTGATTGATATTTTGTTTTACCTTATTCAGTGGACTTGGGGTCTGCCCGTTAATATTGTTGGCGGAATTGCTTATTTAATCTGCACAAAGGTGCTTCACCGCCGCCACCAAAAATTCGGATATGCCAATATTGTGTTCTTGCCGTGGAACTCGGGCGGACTTTCAATGGGACTTTTCATATTTATGAAAGATAATCACAAGAGCGAAAAATGGACGTATAACACACGCATACACGAATACGGACATACTTGGCAATGTTTACTTTTAGGCCCGCTGTATTACATCGTAATCGCTCTCCCCTCTGCCGTTTGGTGCAATTTCTTTGAGGGGTACAGAAAGAAAAACAATGTTTCTTATTATAAGCTTTACTGCGAAGGCTGGGCAAACGCATGGGGGCAGAAATTTTCAAAAATGAAAATGGTTGATGTAAAATAGAAAAACAGCAAAACGGGCGGCTCAAACGAACCGCCCGAATTTTATGACATTACTTTTTTCTTTTTATCATATGATTTACAACAGCCGCACCTGTAATGCCCATCACAGCGGCGATGCCGCCCTTAATATACGGCTTTACGGAATCAAAGCTTGACGGAGCGTATGTATATACGGCGTATTTCAAGTGGTTGCCTACATCAAAGTTTTCAATATCCTTAACTGTCAGCGTGTAGGTTTCAAAATCGGCAGGATTTTCCTCGTTAAAATCAAAAATTCTTACACCCCTGTTCTTACCCGGACCGTAAATATTAAATCCGCAGCCTTGACAGTAGCCCATTTTCATACCCTTGTACTCGCCCACAAAGCTATTGTTATGATCATGACCGAAAAAAGCGCCAAAGACATCGCCCTTTTCATTAAGAACATCAAATTCCCCACCGTTTTCCGCAGGAATACTTGGGGTTTCGCCGACAAATGAGCGTTCGTCAATTACCGTCGTTTCGGGGTTAAGTCCGAAATATTTTCCGCTGTATTTTCTGTACCCCTTTGCACTGCCCTTTGTTCCTTTGGGGACTTCCTCCAAAAGTTCATAAATTTCGGGTACGGGAATGTGCTGAAATACTATTGAGGGAACATAAGCGCCGTTCTCCTCTTTTAAACACTCTCTTGTTTTTTTATACCAGTCAAGCTGACTGCCACTTACGTGGGCACAAGTACCGCCTGCGCTCATTGAAAGGCTGTCAATCAGAAAAATATTCAGTTTCGCCTTGCCGTTTTCTCCGAGGACGGTGAGGTTGTGATTGCAGTAACCGTCAATTTTGTCGTCAGCATTAAAAGCCAAGCAATTTTTGTGTGCTTTATAAACCTCAAACTGTTCTTTTTTCGATATTGAAAAGGTCGTATCGTCATGGTTGCCGAAAACGAAGGTAAATGGCACGCCTGCCTCGTCAACAGGTTTTAAAATATTGTTGATTGCCGCTGTCACATTCTTTTTCCTGTCGCCAACCGCAAGATTCACACCGTAACCCTTTATCTGGTCGCCCGTGAACACTACAAAATCAGGCTTTACGATTTTAAGGGAATATCGTATAAACTCCACCGTTACAGGTGAGGTTTTGTTTGTGTCCTGTGTATCGGCAATCTGCATAATGCGAAATTTACCGTTATTAAATTTAAGCTCCATATCTTTTCACTCACAATAAAAATCATTATTGTATTTATTTTATCAAAAACAGCAGCATATTTCAACACGAAAAACAACCTGACAGAGGATTTTCCGTCAGGCTGTAAATGAATAATTCAATAAAATTATTTAAGATTTGCTTTGAGAGTTGCAAGGCTCTCTTCAAGCTCTGCGGGAACCTTGTCGCCGAACTTTGCAAAGAACTCTTCAATACCCTTTGCTTCTTCATTCCAAAGGTCTTTGTCAACATCAAGAATCTTTTCAAGTGACTCTTCTGTTACCTCGCCTTCAAGGCCTTCAAGGTTGATGTCCTTCGCATAGGGAAGATAACCGATAGCAGTTTCCTGTGCGTCAACCTCACCGTCGCAACGCTTGATAATCCATTCAAGAACACGAAGGTTGTCGCCGAAGCCGGGCCACAAAAAAGCACCTTCATCGTCTTTTCTGAACCAGTTAACATTGAAAATTTTGGGAGCTTTTTCGGGGTCGAGAGTCTTACCGATGTCAATCCAGTGCTGCCAATAGTCAGCCATATGATAACCGCAGAAAGGAAGCATTGCCATCGGGTCACGGCGAACAACGCCGACTGCGCCTGCGGCCGCCGCTGTTGTTTCGGAAGCCATTGTAGCGCCTACGAATACACCGTGATTCCAATCTCTTGACTGATAAACAAGGGGAGCGAGCTTTGCACGTCTGCCGCCGAATACGAATGCTGAAATCGGAACGCCCTGCGGGTTTTCAAATTCAGGTGAAAGGCAGGGGCAGTTTTCTGTGGGAGCGGTGAAACGTGAGTTCGGATGAGCAAGGTTTTTGCCCTCTGCTTTCCACTCTACTCCGTTTGTCTTAATTCCTGTCCACTCCTCTGCATTAACAGGGGGATTCTTGTCAAGGCTTTCCCACCAAACAGTGTTATCATCAAGATTTCTTGCAACATTTGTGAAGATTGTACCCTTCTTTGTTGCCGCAAGAGCATTCGGGTTTGATTTATCGTTTGTGCCGGGAGCAACGCCGAAGAAGCCGTTCTCGGGGTTGATAGCGTAAAGTCTGCCGTCGGGGCCTTTTCTAATCCATGAAATGTCGTCGCCAACGCACCAAACCTTGTAGCCCTTTGCTCTGTAGCCCTCGGGCGGAATAAGCATTGCAAGGTTTGTTTTACCGCAAGCTGACGGGAATGCGGCACAGATGTACTTAACCTCGCCCTGCGGATTTTCAATACCTAAAATGAGCATATGCTCAGCCTGCCAGCCCTCGTTTTTGCCCTGATAAGACGCAATACGAAGTGCAAAGCACTTTTTGCCGAGAAGAACATTTCCGCCGTATGCTGAATTTACCGAAATAATTGTATTGTCCTCGGGGAACTGGCAAATCCATCTCTTTTCGGGGTCAACATCGCACTTGCAGTGAAGTCCGCGAACCCAGTCATTTGACTCGTCGCCGAAAACATCCATAACCTTTTTGCCGACTCTTGTCATAATTGCCATATTAAGAACAACATAAATTGAGTCTGTAAGCTCAATACCAACCTTTGAGAAAGGTGAGCCAACGGGGCCCATTGAATAAGGGATTACATACATTGTTCTGCCCTTGTAAGAATCACGGGCAATGTCATAAAGCATTTCATAAGCCTTTGAAGGCTCCATCCAGTGGTTTGTAGGGCCTGCGTCCTCTTCCTTTTTTGAGCAGATGAGGGTTCTGTCCTCAACACGGGCAACATCATTGGGTTTTGTTCTGTGATAATAGCAGCCGGGAAGCTTTTCTTCATTAAGCTTAATCATTTCGCCGGTGCTGCAAGCTTCCTTGCGAAGAAGTTCAAGCTGTTCTTCACTGCCGTCAATCCAAACGATTTTGTCGGGCTTCACAAGCTCTGCTTTTTCGTCAATCCAATTAAGGATACTCTTGTTTTTTGTGAGTGCCATAAATAATTTCTCCTTTAAATAATGTATTATTTATTCGGTAATCCGAAATTGTTAATTATATAAACGCAAAGAAAAAATCCACATTCTTCGCTATTATAAATTGAGTATATTATACACATTTTGAATTTGGTTTTCAATACCTAATTGTGAATAATTTGTCAAAAATATGTTAATTTTCGGTAATGTCCGCAGTCGCTCTGCCGTTAAGCGAAAGGTCAGCTCTTGTTCCGCTTATATATTCGTAATACCCTTGTGCTCCAACCATTGCACCGTTATCTCCGCAAAGGGACAAATCGGGCAAATAAAGCTTCCATCCGTGTTTTTCAGCCTCTTGTTCCATTCTTGCACGCAATACTGAATTTGCGGATACGCCGCCTGCAAGCACAAGCGTTTTTTCGCCGTATTCAGCCATTGCATTCACCGTTTTTTCAGCAAGAGAATCCGTAACGGCTTTAATAAACGATGCGCCCACATCTGCCGTATTTAAGTTTTCGCCCTTTTGAGAAGCGTTATGCACAAGATTGATAACAGAAGTTTTAAGTCCCGAAAAGCTGAAATCATAAGGCGCACCCTCAACCTTTGGGTGGGGGAATTTATATTTTAAAGCATCCCCGTTTTTTGATATTTTATCCAAATTCACTCCGCCCGGGTACGAAAGTCCCAAGGTTCTTGCGGCTTTGTCCATCGCCTCGCCCGCGGCGTCGTCACGGGTTTTTCCGATAACCTCAAAATCGGTATAGTCCTTTACCTTGCAAAGAAGCGTGTTGCCGCCCGACACCACAAGACACATAAACGGCGGCTTTAAGCCTTTGTGCGTTATGTAATTGGCGGCAATGTGCGAGCGCAGATGATGCACGGGGACAAGAGGTTTTCCCGATGCTAATGACAACCCTTTTGCATAATTCACGCCTACCAAAAGAGCGCCGATAAGCCCGGGTTCATGGGTTACGGCGATAGCCTCAATTTCGGAAAGCGTACAATCAGCGTCGCTCAACGCTTTATTTACAACATATGAAATATTTTCCGTATGAAGCCTTGATGCTATTTCGGGCACTACGCCGCCGAATATTTTATGCTTTTCAATCTGCGTTGACACAACTGACGAAAGAACAGTGCGACCGTCCTCCACAACTGCCGCCGCTGTTTCGTCGCAGGAGCTTTCAATTGATAAAATTTTCATAGATTTCCACTTTTTCCTTCTTAATCTAACGTATAAATATAAGCGTCTTCAGTAGGGTCAGAATAAAAATTCTTCCTCTCCCCTTTTCTTTCAAAGCCGCATTTTTCATAAAGCTTTATTGCGTTTTTATTAGACTTTCTGACCTCAAGAGTTACAAACTCCGCACCCTCGGCAGTGCTTATATAGCAAAGGCGTGACAAAAGCTTTTCGCCGTACCCATTTTTTCTGTATTCGGGAAAAACGGCAATATTTGTAATATACACCTCGTTAGCTATATTGTTAGCGCCTATATATCCAAGCACTTTTCCGTTTTGTTTGAGCACCAAAAAGCGTGCGGTAGGATTGACAAGCTCCTCTTCAAGCTGTTTTGCACTCCAAGGACTTGAAAAGCACTCCTTTTCGAGCCTTGCAATATCCGCAATATCTTCTTTCGCCATAGTGCAGATTTCCGGCATCTCCAAAAGGGCATCTGTTAAAGCCTCAAAGCCTTTTTCTATCAAATCGGCACACGCCCTGTAAGCCTCAATTCCTCTGCAATAAGGGTCGGGTACACCGAGAGTTACCGTGTTCATTTTGCCGAGCCCGTGAATAATGTCTGAATGGGACTCCGTCATACAAACGAATAAATCGGTTGTATTCAAATCCTCGAAATTGAGCCGCCTTGAGCGGTGATATGTTAAATCAACGCCTCGCTCCTTGCAAACCTCAATGGCCTCGGGCGTTGCCGTGTCCCCCGAAAATGCCGAAACGCCTGCGCTCGCAACCTCAATTCTGTCAATTTTATTCTTTTTTAGATAGTCAGCGTAAAGTGCCGCCGCCATAGGGCTGCGGCAGGTATTTCCGCTGCATATAAACATTACTTTTTTCATAGCTTGCCTTTCTCGTCTCCCCTGAAAGGGGAGATGTCACGAAGTGACAGAGGGGTTTAAGGACAGAAAAATGTTTTGATTCCCAATCTCTCACATATTTCTCTATCAATTTCCAAACAAACTCCTTCAAAGTTTGTATTAACATCGTAATTAGAATATCTTATAACCGATACACCAAATTCATTTATCATTTTTGTTCTGTAATCATCATAATTCATACCTTTGTCCGTAAAATGCTGACTTCCATCAATTTCTATTATAACTTTTGCCTTTGAACAATAAAAGTCTGCAATATAATTTCCTATACTGCGTTGTCTGTATATTTTGATTGGATAATTTCTCAAAAAGCAAAACCACAGCCGCCGTTCTTGTTCAGTCATATTTTTTCGCAGCTCTCTTGACTGATTTTTAAGGTTATTGTTATATCCGGTAAAGTTATATTTCTTCATGTTTACCCCTCAGTCTCGCTCTGCTCGACAGCTCCCCTTTCAGGGGCGCCAAGATAACCCCTCAGTCTCACTTCGCTCGACAGCTCCCCTTTCAGGGGCGCCGAGATTTAATTTTTGGCATCGTACCAAGTTTTTCCAACGCCAACATCTGCACGAAGTCTTACCTTCATTTTGTAGGCATTTTCCATTTCTTCGCTGAGAATTTTTGACGCCTTGTCTATTTCACTTTCGGGCGACTCTACAATAAGCTCGTCGTGTACCTGTAAAATAAGGCGGGATTTCATATTCTCTTTTAAAAGGCGTTCATATACACGCACCATAGCTATTTTAATTATATCCGCCGCAGTGCCCTGAATAGGCATATTCCTTGCTACTCTTTGACCGAATGCGCGAAGCATTCCGTTTGAAGAGGAAAGCTCGGGAAGATAGCGCCGCCGTTGCTGCAAAGTCGTTACGAAACCCCGCTCTGTTGCAGTTTTAACGATATTTTCCATATATTCGTTAACGCCGCCGTAGTGGTTCAGATAGCCTTTAATGTAATTGTCCGCCTCTTTCCGTGTTACGCCGATGTCTTTAGCAAGTGAAAATGCGCCTATTCCGTAGACAATACCGAAATTTACCGCCTTTGCACGGCTTCGCATTAACGGTGTCACCATTTCCTGCGGCATACCGAAAACCTGCGATGCGGTTACTGTGTGAATATCAATTTCATCGTTAAAGGTGTCAATCATCACCTTGTCGTCGGCAATGTGAGCAAGCACGCGAAGTTCAATTTGCGAATAGTCAGCGTCGGCAAGCAGACTGCCTTCGGGCGCTACAAAGAATTTGCGCATTTCCTTGCCGATTTCCTTGCGCACGGGGATATTCTGCAAATTCGGCTCTGTTGACGAAATTCTGCCCGTCCTCGTTTCGGTCTGAATAAACGACGAATGTATTCTGCCGTCATCGCAAACTGCCTTTAAAAGCCCCTCGCAGTAAGTGGAATAAAGCTTTGTAAGCGTTCTGTACCAAAGGATTTTACCCACAATCGGGTAATCGTTTTGCAGATTTTCAAGTATTTCGGCATTTGTTGAATAGCCGCTTTTTGTTTTTTTGCCCGACGGAAGCTGTAGCTTTTCAAAGAGTACAATGCCGAGCTGTTTGGGCGAATTTATATTAAAATCCTGCCCTGCAAGGGAATAAATCTCGTCCCTCACAGTGTCAATATCCTTTTTGATTTTTTCGCTGAAATCCGCAATTCCGTCTGTGTCAACTTTCACGCCGATGTGCTCCATTGAGGCTAAAACCTTTGCAAGGGGCATTTCAATTTCATAAAGCAATTCGTTTTGATTGTTGCCCTCAATTTTTGAGCGTAAAATAGGCTCTATTGCCCGAAGTACCGCACAGTTTTGCGCAAAATTACTGTCGCTTTGCACTGTCGGAGCAGGAATGTGGTATTCACCGCAAAGTCTTACCGCAGAATAGTCGGGAGATGAGGGATTTAAGATATACCCCGCCAGCGATGTATCAAGCGAAACAGCACTGATTTCTATATCATTTAAAAATCCGAATCTGTAAAGATGCTTTGAATTATCCGTTATTTTTTCTATGCTTTTATCGGTTAATACGGCTGAAATAAAGTCAAATCCGTCTGCTTTATCAACCGTTAAACGGTAAATAACATTGGAATTTAAAAAGTAAAATTCAGGAGAAGAAAGATTGGAATAATCCGCCGTAAAATAATATTTGCCGTCATTTTTAATTTTTTTGAGCATCTCAACGCAATCAAAATCTTCCGCAAATTCAAGCTCCTGCTTTTTATTTTCTGTTTCATTTGCAGTCGGCACGGAGTCAAAATTCAGCTTATCGAGAATTTTGAACATTTCAAGGTCGGAGAGTATATATTTTACTTTTTCTGCGTTTGCCTCGGCAGGAATTAAATCCTCCAAAGTGCCTATGGGAACATCCTTTACGATTTTGCCGAGTGTATAGCTTAAAAACGCGCTTTCCTTACCGTTTTGAAGCTTTGCCCGTAAATTTTCTTTAATCGGCAAAGAGTCCAAATTATCATAAATATACTGAATCGAGCCAAAGCTTTTAATAAGCTCGCCAGCAGTTTTCTGGCCTACACCTGCAACGCCTGGAATATTGTCGGAGCTGTCGCCCTGCAAAGCCTTAATATCAATCATTTGAATGGGCGTTACGCCGTACTCTTCCATAATTTTTTCGGGAGTATAGCGGTCAGTTACGGTTGTTCCCATTTTTGTCCTCGGCAAGAGCACGGTTACATTGTCACGGACAAGCTGAAACGAGTCACGGTCGCCCGTTGCAAGGTAGCACATATCGTTTTTATCGCACAAATCAGCAACAGTACCGAGAATGTCATCCGCCTCAAAGCCCTCTTTTTCAAGGATTTTATAGCCGAGAGCAGTAAGCAGTTCTTTCAGCACGGGCATTTGGCTTGCAAGCTCAGGCGGCATACCCTTACGCCCCGCTTTGTAGCCGTCATACATATTGTGGCGGAATGTAGGAGCGTGCAAATCAAAAGCAACCGCAACGCCCTGTGGCTTTGTTTCATCAAGCAGCTTTAGAAAAATATTCATAAAGCCGTAGATTCCGTTTGTGAATCTGCCGTCCTTTGTTGTTAAAAGCCGTATTCCGTAAAAGGCACGGTTTAATATGCTGTTTCCGTCAATAACAAGTATATTCATATTTTGTCTCCACGCAAATTTCTAAATTTTCTCATTATATATTGTATCACAAGTCACATATATTTTCCATATAATTTTGCCCGTTAACAGGAAATTTTAAAAAATTTGCAAAAAAGTGTTGACAAATTCCGAGTGCCGTGTTAAACTTTAAAAAATTCAATATTCCACGCAAACCTTTGAGAAAGAGTAGTAGCTGTTACGAAGCGTTTTAAGAGAGCCGCCGTCGGTGTGAGTGCGGTAACGGGAATTTCAGTGAATGGACTTTTGAGGGCAAACCGAAAGGAAACGATTAGGGGCGACGGAGGGCAACCGTTACAGTGTTTAGCGTATGTTAGTACGCAGTGAGTGCATATCGCAAGATATGAATTTGGGTGGTACCGCAGGTTTAATGTTTATTCCCTGTCCCAGTAGTTTTTACTGTGGCAGGTTTTTTATTTTTCTTAGGAGTGAAAATAATGTTTATACTTAAAAAGCGATGGCGAGGCTGTTTTAATCAGTCAAAATAAATTTTTTCTATTAACTATTAACACATAAAGGAGATACTTATTATGAAATTTCAAAATGTAGATTTCGACAACTATTTTAAAAACTATCCCGATGAAAACGGGTATTTCGGCAAATACGGCGGAGCATATATTCCCGACGAATTAAAGGCGGCTATGCAGGAAATCACAGAGGCTTACTACACCATTGGTCAGTCACGCAATTTCATTGCAGAACTGAGAAGAATCCGCAAGGAATTTCAGGGCAGACCCACACCTGTAACACACCTTGCAAGGCTTTCGGAAAGCCTCGGCAATGTTCAGCTTTACGCAAAGCGTGAGGATTTAAACCACACAGGCGCTCACAAGCTTAACCACTGTATGGGTGAGGCTCTCCTTGCTAAATATATGGGCAAGAAAAAGGTTATTGCCGAAACAGGCGCAGGTCAGCACGGCGTTGCACTTGCTACTGCGGCGGCATATTTCGGACTTGAATGTGACATTTATATGGGCTCGGTTGACATCAAAAAGCAGGCGCCCAATGTTGCAAGAATGAAGATTTTAGGTGCAAATGTTGTTGAGGTTACAGACGGACTTGCAACTCTTAAAGAGGCTGTTGACGCAGCATTTGCCGCCTACAGTAAGGAATATAAAGAATGCATTTACTGCATAGGCTCGGTTGTAGGTCCTCACCCATTCCCGATGATGGTGCGTGATTTCCAGAGCGTTGTCGGAATTGAAGCAAGAGAGCAGTTCACGGAAATGACAGGTCATTTGCCTGATGCTGTTGTTGCATGTGTCGGCGGCGGTTCAAATGCTGCGGGATTTTTCTCAGGCTTTTTAAACGACCCTGTTGACATTATCGGTGTTGAACCCCTCGGCAGAGGTCCTAAGCTCGGCGACCACGCCGCAAGTCTTAAATACGGCACAGAAGGTATTATGCACGGCTTTAACAGCATTATGCTCAAGGACGAAAACGGAGACCCTGCGCCTGTTTATTCGGTTGCCAGCGGTCTTGACTACCCGTCCTCAGGCCCTGAGCATGCATTTCTTCAGGAAATCGGCAGAGCGAAATATGACGTTGTTGACGACGAAGAAACTATTGACGCATTTTACAAGCTTTCGCGCCTTGAGGGAATTATTCCTGCTATTGAAAGCTCGCACGCTGTTGCTTATGCCATTAAAATGGCAAAGCAGATGAATCACGGGTCAATTCTTATTAACCTTTCGGGCAGAGGCGATAAGGATATGGATTATATTATTGAAAAATACGGTATAAGATAAAACAGCAGTTTTTTGCATATAAGAAACAGCCTCTGAGTTCTGAACTGCCCCAAGTTGTGCAGA
>DERX01000102.1 GCA_002361875.1 Ruminococcaceae bacterium UBA3329 | reverse complement strand
TTTTAAGGCACTCTTGTCAATTTAAACAAAGATAAAACCGGTTTTTTTGCGGTTTTTGTTTCTCTAACCGAAATAATTTTTTAAGGTGCAAAATTCGTTGACGGATTGAACTTTTATGTTATAATATGAGAGTAATAAGACAATAAATCTAATAAACCATATTTATTTTATCATTGTTTGGGAGAATTGCATTATGTACACAAAAGATGTTGAAGTAAAAAATCAGGTAGGTCTTCATGCCCGTCCCGCTACTTTCTTTATTCAGAAAGCTAACGAATTTAAATCGTCAATCTGGGTTGAGAAAGAGGACAGAAGAGTTAACGCTAAGAGCCTTCTCGGCGTACTGTCTCTCGGCATTATGGGCGGTACAACAATTCGTATTCATGCAAGCGGTTCTGACGAAGAGCAGGCTGTTGATGAACTTGTGAAACTTGTTGAGTCAGGCTTTGCTGAGTAATTTTGACTTTTTGGCACATCGCTTTTGCGGTGTGCCTTGTTTTTTTATTAGGAGGTGGCACGGTTGAACCCGAAAATGAAAATACTGCGCGAAAAAGCGATGAAGCTTCCGCTCACTCCCGGTGTTTACATTATGAAAAATGCAAAGGGCAAAATTATATATATCGGCAAGGCTAAAAAGCTCAAAAACCGTGTCAGCCAATATTTCGGCTCGCAAAACGGACATTCCTTAAAGGTTCGCAAAATGGTTGAAAATGTTGACGATTTCGATTATATTCTCTGCGATTCCGAGTTTGAGGCGCTCGTTTTAGAGGCAAGCCTTATTAAACAAAATATGCCGAAATACAATATTTTGCTCAAAGACGATAAGGGTTACAGCTATATAAAAGTCACAAATGACCCGTACAGAAAAATATCCGCTGTTCTGCAAAAGGATGACAGCAACTCGCAGTTTATCGGCCCTTTTACAAGCTCCTATTCAGTTAAGCAGTCAGTTGACGAGGCAAATAAAATCTTTAAACTGCCGCAGTGCAATAAGGTCTTCCCGAGAGATTTTAAAAAGGGCAGACCGTGTCTTAACTTCCACATTGACAGGTGTATGGGCGTTTGCACGGGCAAAATACCGCAGTCCGAATATGAGGAGTCTGTGAATGAAGCATTAAAATTTCTTGAGGGCGATGTAAGCTCTGTAATTAAATCTCTCGAAAAGAAAATGCAGACGGCATCTGAAAATCTTCAGTTTGAGGCCGCCGCAAGATTCAGAGATAAAATAAACGCAATAAAAAATATGCAGTCAAAGCAAAAGGTTGTTACGGAAACGGACGAGTCTAAAGATGTTTTTGCAGTTGCATCAAACGGCGATGATGTTTGCGTGGCGGTTTTGCGCTTTAACGGCGGCAGGCTTTGCGACAGCGAGCATTTTTTTCTTGACGGCGAGGCAAACGGTGCAATGCGTACTGATTTTCTTATGCAGTATTACGGAATGAGAAATTCAGTGCCGAAAAAGGTTATTTTAGACGAAATGTGCGACGACAGCGAGCTTGTTGAGCAGTATCTTACGGAGCTTTTGGGCAAAAAATGCACTATTGCGGTGCCGTCCCGTGGCGAAGGCGTAAGACTTGTCAATATGTGCCGTGAAAACGCATTTGAAAAGCTTGCCCAGAAAAAGGGAAGAAAAGGCACTGAAATCCGTGCGCTTGAAGAGTTAAAGACGCTTTTAGGCCTTGAAAATACACCTGAATATATTGAATCCTACGACATTTCTCATACCGCAGGTGCGGATAATGTCGCGGGTATGATTGTTTTCAAAAACGGCAGACCGTTAAAAAGGGCATACCGCACTTTTGCAATTAAATCTTTTACAGGTCAGGACGATTACGGCTCAATGCGTGAGGTGCTGACAAGGCGCTTTAACGAGTATCTTCTCAAAAGAGACGACGGCGAAGAAGAGGGCTTCGGCAAACTGCCCGACCTTATTTTGCTTGACGGCGGAATAGGACAGGTTAATGCGGTTAAAGAGGCTTTAATGCCGTTTAATTTAGATGTTCCCGTGTTCGGAATGGTAAAGGATAATAAACACCGCACAAGGGCGATAGCGCAGGGCGGCGGCGAAATAACAATTAACGATAACCGTTCTGTTTTTACTCTCGTTTCCGAAATTCAGGAGGAGGTGCATCGCTTTTCAATAGGCTATCATCGCAAAAAGCACGCAAAGAGCGGTCTTACTCTTTCGCTTACACAAATAAACGGCATCGGCGAGCAAAAGGCAAAGGCACTTTTTAAGGAATTTAAAACTATAAAGGCAATCAAAAACGCAGGCGTTGAGGATTTGCAAAGGGTAAAGGGAATAAATAAGGATTTGGCAGAAAAAATTTATTTGTATTATAACGGAGCAGAAAATGAAGAATACGGTAATTTTTGATTTGGACGGAACACTTTTAAATACGCTTGACGATTTGACCGATGCGGTAAATTTCGCCTTGACGAAGAATAATTTTCCAATTCACAGCACGGAAGAAATTAAATCTTTTGTGGGCAACGGAATAAAAAAGCTTATTGAACGTTCTGTTCCGAAAAATTGCAGTGAAGAAATGCTCCAAAAATGTTTTGAGGATTTTTGCATATTTTACGAAAAGCATATGAATGACAAAACAAAACCGTATTCGGGAATTATAGAGATGCTGTCTCAATTAAAAAAAGCGGGTTTTAAAACGGCTGTTGTGACAAATAAAGCGGATTTTGCGGCGCAGGTGCTCTGCAAGGTAATATTCGGCGATTTAATAACTGTTGCAGTCGGTGCAGATGAGAATACAAGGCATAAGCCGTACCCTGACACTACGCTCAAGGCACTTAAAAAGCTCGGCGCAAAGGCAGAAAATGCCTTTTTTGTAGGCGATTCCGATGTTGATGTGCAAACTGCCGCAAATTCGGGGATTGACTTTATTGGCGTGCTTTGGGGTTTTCGCGACAAATCGGTTTTGGAGTCGGCAGGCGCAACTGTTTTTGCAGAAAATGCACGGGAGCTTACAAGACTTTTACTGAATTAAATCGGCGGATTTGCTAAAAAACTTGACAAATCGACGAAAAATTGTAATAATATAATATTGGAATATCGTAAGTTTCGGTTTGGAGCGAATTATGAGAGTTATTACAGGCGAAGCAAGAGGCAGGCGGCTTGTCACTTTAGAAGGTGATGATGTTCGTCCTACTACCGACAAGGTAAAAGAGGGAATATTTAATATTATTCAGTTTGATGTTCCGGGTGCTAATGTTCTTGACTTGTTTGCAGGTTCGGGTCAGCTCGGAATTGAGGCAATTTCAAGAGGGGCAAAGCACTGCTGTTTTGTGGACTCGTCAAAAAGGTCACTTGACACCGTAAAGGAAAATCTTAAGATTTGCGGCTTTGAAAAAAGAGCGAGCACCTTTTCGGGTGACGGTGTGTCTTATGCCGAGCTTACTCACGATGTGTTTGACATTGTGTTCCTTGACCCGCCTTACAGAAAGCAGATTATTGATAAGGTTTTGCCGATATTGGCGGGAAAAGTAAGCGACGGCGGAATAATCGTTTGCGAAACAGCTGTCGAGGAAATGCTTCCCGAAACGGCAGGGGATTTTTCAGTCGCCCGTGAATATAAATACGGTAAAATAAAGATTACCACATACAGAAAGAATAAGTTATTATGAGAACTGTTATTTGTCCGGGCTCGTTTGACCCGATTACAAACGGTCATCTTGATATTATTGAGCGCAGCGCATTGCTTTTTGATAAAGTAATAGTTGCTGTTATGTTTAATCCGTCAAAGAAAAACAGCTTTTATTTTTCTCCGGAAGAGCGTGCGGAGCTTATAAGGCGCTGTACCTCGCATTTGCAGAATGTTGAAGTCAGAGTTGCCGACGGCCTTTTGGCGGAGTACGCAAGGGAATGCGGCGCTGTAGCAGTCGTTAAGGGCCTTCGTGCTATGTCGGACTTTGAGTATGAGTTTCAGCAGGCACAGCTTAACAAAAAGCTGAACGGCGACCTTGAAACAATCTTTATAAATACAAGAAGCGAAAATATGTATTTGAGCTCCAGCGTTGTAAAGCAAATTTGCGAGCTTGGAGGGGACATAAGTGATTTCGTTCCCGAAGCAGTTCGTGATGATATAGTTAAAAGAATTATGAGAGGTGCAGAAAAATGACCATAGAAAGTTTACTTGACGAGATAATAAGTATTATTGACGAGGGTAAAAGCGTTCCCTTTACATCAAACATTTTGGTTGATGCAGAGGCAATTAAAACGGCTGTTGAGGATATAAGGCTTAATATGCCCGACGAGCTTACACAGGCAAGAAAAATTGCATCGGAGCGCAAAGAAATTCTTGCAAGCGCACAGTCAAGCGCTGATGACATTATTGAGCAGGCACATCTTCGTGCAAAGGAAATAATATCTGAGGATGAAATTACAAGAGGTGCTGAGGCTGCGGCTGCTGAAATTATGCAGCAGGCAAGAAATGCCGCAAACGATATTGTTGAGCAGGCGAGAAACACTGCAACAGAGCTTACAGAGCAGGCAAAGAATTGGTCAAGAGAAATGCGTCAGAGCGCAAGCGAATATGTTGAAAACATAGTTGCCATTGCCGATGAAACTCTTACAAACTCTGTAAATGAAATCCGCCGTACACGCCAGCAG
This sequence comes from Ruminococcaceae bacterium UBA3329, assembly GCA_002361875.1. Taxonomy (GTDB): domain Bacteria; phylum Bacillota; class Clostridia; order Oscillospirales; family Acutalibacteraceae; genus Fimenecus. Next base: position 9,999 of record DERX01000102.1, on the reverse strand, counting down.
CTTCGAGCCGCTTCTCAGTCAAAGCGTATAGACGAATAAAATTATATTCATTAAAAATCGCCTCGCAGCATATTTATTATAAAAATGTGTTCGAGGTGTTTTTATGTTTATCTACACGGTTAAATCCAAGCAAATAAGGGCAATTCTTATTATCCTTTTTGTTGTGCTGACAGTCAGTGTGCTTATTTTTCTCTCAAAAGACAGTGAAAATGTTTCAAAGAACAATAACACAGTAAATCTTTCGGCTTCAAACGAAAGCGAGCGAATGAGCTTTATTTCGCAGTTCGGGTGGGAGGTTTCAGGGGAACCTAACGAGGTTCGTGAAATAATAATTCCCGAAGAGTTTGATGAGGTTTATACAAAATACAACGAAATCCAGCTTTCTCAAGGGTTTGACCTGACTTCCTTTAAGGGGACAAGAGTCAAAAGATGGACTTATGCTGTAAAAAATTACGAAGGCTTTGAAAATAAAGACTGCATAAGAATAAATATACTCGTATGTGACGGCAAGGTAATAGGCGGAGATGTTTGCTCTGTTGAGCTTGGCGGCTTTATGCACGGGTTTTCCAAACCGCAGAAATAGGAATAAACAGTATTATGGAAAGACTTGATAAAATTCTTGCGTCGCAGGGTACGTCGTCAAGAAAAGATGTAAAAGAAATAATAAAAAGCGGAAGAGTAGCCGTTAACGGAAAAACGGTCAGAGATTCTTCGTTTAAAATAAGCGAAAATGATACTGTTTCTTTGGACGGCAAAGAGCTTATTTTGAAAAAGCATATATATTTAATGCTCAATAAGCCTGCGGGCGTTGTGTCCGCAAGCGACTCAAAATCGGAGAAAACGGTAGTTGACCTTGTACCTGAAAAGCTTTTCCGTTCAGGACTTTTTCCGGCGGGAAGACTTGACAAGGACACGGTCGGTTTTGTACTTATTACCGACGACGGAGATTTTGCGCACAGAATTTTATCGCCCAAAAATCACATTGTAAAAACCTATGAGGCAAGGCTTGACCGGCCTTTGTCAAAGGAACAGCTTGAGCTTATTCAAAACGGAATAATGCTTTCGGACGGGACAGTCTGTCTTGAATCAAGAGTAAAAATACTTGAAAACGGGGATAATCCTCTTGTGAAGATACAGATTTGCGAAGGAAAATATCATCAAATCAAAAGAATGTTTGCGGCGGCAGGAAATAAGGTTATATCTCTTAAACGGACTAAAATGGGAAATTTAAATTTAGACGAATCGCTGAAACCCGGAGAATGCCGTGAAATTACACCCGAAGAGCTGTTAAAAATTGAGTTAGGAAAAATTTTTAGTGATTTTGAACAATAAAAAAACGGGACAAAAAAGCCTTAAATTGCGTTGTTTGACTAATTTTTAGGTCTTTTTTTGTGAAAAATGTTTGAAAAAAACGAAAAAATTCAAAAATTTGCTTGCAAAAGACGAAAATATTGTGTAAAATACATAGTATTGTAATTGTGTTTTTTGTATAAACACAAAAAATGGGGGTTTTCCTAATGTCAAACAGATTGTTCCAAGGAATAGTTCACCAGATGGTTGAGGTTATTGACCGAACCTTTGGCGTAATAGATGAAACAGGCACAGTTATTTCGTGCAGTGAGCTTGGCAGAATAGGTGAGATTCAGCCGCATGCGCTGTCTACTGCTTTTGCATCGTCTGAAATTTCAGTTTCCGACGGCTATACTTATAAAGCGTTCGGCGCTCATATGCATCCTGAATATGCTGTTTTTGTTGAAGGAAATGACGAGATTGCTGCCCGTTATGTTGCGGTTCTTTCTGTTTCACTTTCCACTATTAAGCAGTATTATGATGAAAAATATGACAGAGGTAATTTTATTAAGAATGTAATTTTTGAAAATATACTTCCCGGTGATATTTACATTAAGGCACGGGAGCTTCGTTTTAACAATGACGCAGCAAGAGCCGTTCTTCTTATTAGAATTGCCGAGCATAACGATGTGTCTGTATTTGATGTTATTCAGGATTTGTTCCCGGACAAGACAAAGGATTTTGTTATCAATATAAATGAAACCGATATAGCTCTCGTGAAAGAGGTTAAGGCGGGCAATGAAACGAAAGACCTTGAAAAGCTTGCACGCTCAATAGTTGATTCACTGGGCACTGAGTATTATACCCGTGTTCTTGTTGGTATCGGCACAACAATTGATAGCATTAAGGATCTTGCACGCAGCTTCCGTGAGGCTCAGGTTTCGCTTGAAGTCGGCAAGGTGTTCGACACGGAAAAAACAATTGTCAGCTATGACAACCTCGGTATAGCAAGACTTATTTATCAGCTTCCCACAACGCTTTGTGAAATGTTCCTTAAGGAAATTTTTAAGCGTGGTTCGATTGAAAGTCTGGATCACGAGACGCTTTTCACCATTCAAAAATTCTTTGAAAATAACTTGAATGTTTCCGAGACCTCAAGAAAGCTTTTCGTTCATAGAAATACCTTGGTTTACAGACTTGAAAAGATAAAAAAGCTGACAGGGCTTGATCTTCGCGAGTTTGACGATGCCATCGTGTTTAAGGTAGCACTGATGGTTAAAAAATATCTTTACTCTCATCCGGTTAAATATTGATTATTTAAGAGCCGACATTATGTCGGCTCTTTTTTTGTATACATACCATATAAATGTGACTGAGTTTTGTGCAAATCGACGATAAATGTTAATTTTTTATAAAATGCGTTACAAACACTATATTTTGTGGTATAATGCTTTACAATAATAGTTATAATGTGTAACTTTGTTTAAAAGAGGTAAAAATTGTGATAGAGTTTAATAATGTTTCAAAAACCTATGACAACGGAACAGCGGCACTCAAAAATGTATCACTGAAAATCAATGACGGTGAGTTTGTCTTTGTAGTCGGTGCATCAGGCGCGGGCAAAAGCACATTCCTTAAAATCATTATGCGTGAGCAGGTACCGAATTCAGGTACTGTTGTCATTAACGACTATAATCTTAACAGAATTAAAAAGCGTGATATTCCCAAATTCCGCAGAACAATGGGAATTGTTTTTCAGGATTTCCGCTTAATTCCCAATATGACGGTTTATGATAATGTGGCATTTGCAATGCGTGTTATCGGCGCCAAGGAGAGAGAAATAAGCAAGCGCGTACCCTATGTTTTAAGTCTTGTAGGTCTCACCTCAAAGGCACGCCAGATGCCGAATCAGCTTTCCGGCGGTGAACAGCAGAGGGTTGCTCTTTCCCGTGCGCTTGTAAATAATGCAGGTATTCTTATTGCGGACGAGCCTACAGGTAACATTGACCCCGAAATGTCATATGAAATAGTTGATCTTTTAAATCATATCAATGCAAATGGGACAACCGTTGTAATGGTTACCCATGAGCATGATTTGGTGCGTATGTTTAATCACCGTGTTATTACTATTGACAACGGTGAGGTTATTTCGGATACGGCAAACACCGAACCTGAATCTGCTCCGGAATCGGCTTTCAAGGCAGCCTTTTCCGATGATGAAAAAACCGCTACTAAGCAGGAGCTTATTGAGGCGGCTCATCAGGATATTCAGGCAAGCGTTGACAAAATCCGTGAGGAGCAAGCTGCTGCCAGCACGGATATAGTTGATAAGGCAGACTCTTCTTATTACATTCAGCCGAATAGTGATAAAGACCTTGAAGACTTTATGAAAAATTACGGTATTGATTCTAATGACATCGGCAAAGAAACAGATGTGGATTATTCTGCATATCTTAACGACAAAAACGGAGGTGACGCAGAATGAAAGGCGCAAGTCTTAAATATCTCACAAAAGAAGGCTTCAGGAGTGTTTGGGTTAACAAGTTAATGTCATTTGCGTCTATAGCCGTTCTTATGGCGTGCCTTGTGATTATAGGTCTTGGTGCGATGATATTCTTTAATATAAACTCTCTTCTCGATAATGTTGAAAATCAGAATGTTATTATGGTATTTGCCGAAAATGATGCAACCGATGAAGAGGTAAGCGTAATCGGCAATAAAATTAAAGTTCTTGAAAATATAGAAAGCTGCGTATTCGTTCCGAAGGATGACGCTTTAATGGCTCAGCGTGAGGATATGGGAGCGGATGCTGCACTTTTAGACGGATTAGAGGCAAATCCTCTTCCCGATGCTTATAAGGTAGTTGTTAAAGACCTCAGCCGGTTTGATAACACCGTTGCTCAGCTGAAGGCTATTGAAGGCGTTCAGCGTGTCCGTGAAAACAGTGATATTGCTTCAAAGCTTGTTAATATAAGAAAGGCAGTAACAATTATCAGCATAGGAATAGTATCTCTGTTGTTTATTGTTTCGCTGTTTATCATTTCAAATACAATAAGAATAACAATGTTCTCAAGAAAGCTTGAAATAAGCATTATGAAGGCTGTCGGCGCAACAAATTGGTTTATTCGTTGGCCGTTTATGATTGAGGGTATAGTTTTAGGTATTATTTCTTGCTTGGTTTCATTTGTTGTGCTTATAGGAATTTATTCCGGTGTACAGTATATCTGTTCGGGTCTTATTGCTCAGTTTAAGCTTGTAGAATTTTGGGATTACGCTTGGTATATACTCGGAATTTTTGCTGCAATAGGTGTATTTACGGGTTCTGTCGGAAGTCTTATTTCAATGGGCAAGTACCTGAAAGAGCAGGGAGGCGTTATCAGTGAGGATAATTAAAAAGACTGTTGCTGTTTTGCTTTCATTGGTTATTCTTTGTTTAATCCCGCTTAACGGCTTTGCAGTATCTAAAGAGGAGATAGCAGCAAATCTTAATGCAGAAATTGCGCAGAAGGAAAAAGAGATTGAGCAATATCAGCAGAAAATTGACTCCCTTCAAGGTAATGCGGACAAGCAGGACGAGTATATTGATGAGCTTCAAAAGCAGATACATGCTTATGATGACACAGTTGCTCTTTTGGGTCAGCAAATTGATGAGCTTAATGAAAAAATATCAACTCTTGACGGTGAAATTGCTGAATTTGAAGCAAAAATTAAAAATCTTGAAGACAGCATTGAAAAGATAAATAAACAGACTGCCGAAAAGAAAATTGAAATAAACGAGGCTTATGAGCGTCTTTCGGAAAGACTTTGTGCAATTTATATGGCAGGCGAAACGTCTATGCTTGAGGTCTTTCTTTCTGCTAAAGATTTTTCCGATTTTATTGAGCGTTCAGAACTCGTTTACCAGGTTGCAAAGCATGACAATGAAATTGTTGACAGCTTGAGGACATCAATCAGCGAGCTTAATAAAATGATTGAAGAACTTGATAAGAAAAAAGCTGATTTGGAAGAAAGCAAGGTTTTACTTGACAGTCAGCGTGCAGAGCTTGATGCTTCAAGGGAAACGGTTAAAAAGAATAAAGCCGTTGTAGACCAAAAGGTTGCTTCAATTCAGTCAAAAATCAATATGGTAAACAGTTACATCGGTTCTCTTAATCAGCAAAGTGACCGTTATCAGCAAATGATAGAAAAAGCTAATAAAGATATGGAAAGCTTTGAGATTCAGCTCGGCAAACTAAACACTTCAACAGGTGACGGTTCAGTTAACTCATCCAATGCATCTCATAAATTTATGGTTTCGACCAAAGGTCTTATCTGCCCGCTTCAGGGAGCGGCAGTTGAAATAAGAGAATATTCTTGGAATCATGCTAAACGTGGCTATCATAACAGAGCTACTGATATGGGTTCAAGAGGCGGTTCTTCTCTTAACAGACCGATTTATGCCGTTGCAAACGGAACTGTTTTAGCGTCGGCATACCAGTCAACGGGAGGTAACTATGTTGTTATTGACCACGGCAACGGTGTGTCCACACGATATTTCCATTGCAGTTCGTTAGCAGTAGGTAAAGGTGCAAAGGTAACTCAAGGACAGGTAATAGCTTATGTGGGTAGCACCGGTGCAGCTGTAACGGGACCGCATCTTCATTTTGAGGTTCTTGTTAACGGCTCACAGGTAGCTCCTGAAAATTATCTTCAGAGAGCAAACGGCGGGTACGTTTCACCGATAGGATAAAAAGGATTGATTTGATTTGAATAAGAAAGTTCCTTTAGGGCTCACTTTTTCTTTGATATTTATTTCGGTTGCATTGGCGGTCACGGTAACAATGGCCGTTTCGATGCTGACTTATAACAACCTTATTAAAGATGTTTCCGACCGCTCGGGAATGTATTCGGGTCTTTCTGAAATTGATGATGCAATCCGTGAAAATTATTACGGAGAAATTAACGAAAATCTTCTCAACTCAATGATTTCAAAAGGCTATATTGACGGTTTAGGCGACAGGTATAGCGCATATATGAATGCTGAAGAGTATGTTCAGTACAAACAGCTTGAAAAAGGAACAAAGGGCGGCATTGGAATTATTCCTGTGTATGATGCAAAAAGCGGCGGAATTTATATTTCCGAGATTGCTGATTCTTCACCTGCGAAGATTCAGGGGATGAATAAAGGCGATATTATAACCGAAATTGACGGCACAAAGGTGACTGCCCTGAATGCGGCCGGTCTTATACAAAATTTAGAGGGTGGCAAATTAACTGAAGTTACCGTTACATTTGTTCATAATAAAGAAGAAAAAACAGTTAAGGTTGCAAAGGGATATACCGCACAAACCGTTTATTACAGTATAATGAATGAGAATGTCGGTTACATAAAAATAGTTTCTTTTTATAAAAATACAGCCGAAGAGTTGAAAAAAGCTATTAATTTTATGAGTGAAAAGTCAGTGTCTTCCGTTATTTTTGATGTGCGTGGAAATTCCGACGGTTTGGTGCCGTATGCTACCGCTTGTATTGACCTTATTGTTCCCGTAGCAACTGAAGGAACTGGCGCACTTGCCACGGCGATTGATAAAAACGGAAACACAATTGAGACATTTACATCCGATTCAGAATCGATTTCTTTGTCTTTGTGCGTGCTTGTAAATTCAGATACTTCGGGTGCGTCGGAGCTTTTTGCCTGCGATTTGCGCGACTTCGGCAAAGCTACGCTTATTGGTACAACTACCGCAGGAAACGGCACAATGCAAAAAATATTTGAGCTTTCAGATGGCGGCGCGGTAAAGCTTACCGTTGCAAAGATTTTGCCTTATAAGAGCGAAAGCTATGACGGAAAAGGGCTGAAATGTGATTATGAGGTTGCCCTTTCGGCTGAACAGAATGAAAGACTGCCTATGCTTTCTCTTGAAGAGGATGCGCAGTATCAAAAAGCTTTCAGCATAATAACCAATTCTTAACAGCATAACATAATTCACCCCTTGCATATACTGTGCAGGGGTGATTTTATATGTTCTGTGTGCTGACAGTAAAAAGAAGAGAAGACAATATTTCGGAAAAGCTTCTCGGAAAATTAAAAAAAGACAGCTACACTCTTTTAACAGTGCCGGTATTGCACGGCGCACCTTTTTATCATTTAACTGTGAACACGGGCAAAAAAGGAATTGACTTTGAACGGGTGATTTTTGAGGTTGGGCGGTGTGCTCAAAGGCTGTTGGTAAGCGATAATATAATACTGCCGGAAATCAAAGGAATAGGCAGATTTAACAGCGATTTGCTGTATAAAAAACTCCTTGCTAATACTGCGGATTTTATGCTTCAACAAATCGGTGACAAAGCCTTGTATGACGAAAAAAACGGAATAATTACATACCGTGAAAATGTAATCGAAATTGGAAAAGACAGAAATGATTTTAATTTAGCTGAACATTACCGTTCATTGAAGCCTTCTGAAATTGAACAATATATTTTTGCCGCCGCACTGTATGAGCTTTGCGGAGTTTTTGCGATAGGGGAGTGCCGTTTTGATTTTGTAACGGTGAACGGAGAAAAAAAGAGCGTCGGAAATGTTTATTTTGCTTGACATACGGGCAATTTTTTAATATAATATTTTAATATATGGCATATTAAATGCCTTTGTTACCGTGTGCTTTTTCACGGAAAATGAAAGGAGTTTTTTATCGTGGCAGAAACACAACTTACCATAGAGGCTTTAAGAGAACTTGAGGCAGAGCTTGAACAGTTAAAAACAGTCGGCAGAAAAGAAGCCGCAGAGAAAATTAAAGTAGCAAGAAGCTTCGGCGACCTTTCCGAAAACTCAGAATATGATGAAGCGATGAGTGACCAGGCAAAGCTTGAAGCCAGAATCAATGAAATTGAGAATATAGTTAAACATGCAAAGATTATTGACGTTGACTCTCTCGGAACAGAGAATGTTCACATCGGTTCAACAGTAACCGTTCAGGACAAAAAGAAAAATGAATTCACATATACAATCGTCGGCTTTGCACAGGCTGACCCCGTAAACGGTAAAATTTCCGACGAATCCCCCGTAGGTAAAGCACTTATCGGTCACAAAAAGGGCGACAAAGTATTAGTTGAAGTTCCTTCAGGCCAGCTTCAGTTTAAAATAACCGCCATTTTAAAATAATTTTAATGTTCGTCATACAAGATTAACGGGGCGGTAACCGCCCTGTTTTCATAATTTCGGTAAAGGAGAGTTAAAAATGGCAGAGAATAATAAGAATACACCTGCAACTGAAGAAATAGATGTTAATGAATACAGACAGATTCGTATTGACAAGCTCAAAGCTATGCAGGATGCAGGCAAAGACCCGTTTCAGATTACCACGGCAAATCAAACCCATGAAAGCATTGAAATAAAAGAGAATTATGATGAGCTTGAGGGCAAAACCGTTTCTGTCTGCGGGAGAATGATTGCAAGGCGCATTATGGGCAAGGCAAGCTTTGCCACAATTCAGGACAAGCTCGGCAGAATACAGTCCTACATTTCAATTAACGATGTGGGTGAGGAGAATTATACTTCATTCAAAAAATCATGGGATATAGGCGATATTATTGAAATTAAAGGCTTTGTTTTCAAAACAAGAACCGAGGAAATTTCCATTCATGCACAGGAAATAAGACTTCTTTCAAAGTCACTTCTTTCTCTTCCCGAAAAGTTCCACGGTCTTACAAATACAGACACACGTTACCGTCAGCGTTACCTTGACCTTATAGTAAATCCCGAGGTTAAGGACACATTTATCAAGCGCAGTAAGGTAATTTCTTCAATCCGCCGTTACCTTGACGAGCAGGGCTTTATGGAGGTTGAAACTCCTATGCTCGTTTCAAATGCAGGCGGTGCGGCGGCAAGACCCTTTGAAACGCATTACAATGCACTTGATGAAGATGTTAAGCTTCGTATTTCTCTTGAGCTTTATTTAAAGCGCCTTATTGTCGGCGGACTTGAAAAGGTTTATGAAATCGGCAGAGTTTTCCGTAATGAGGGCGTTGACACACGTCACAACCCCGAATTTACACTTATGGAGCTTTATCAGGCTTATACCGACTATCACGGCATGATGGATTTGACTGAAAACATGTTCCGCTATCTTGCAAATGAGGTTTGCGGTTCTACCGAAATCACATACGGCGAGCATCAGATTGACCTCGGCAAGCCGTTTGAGCGCCTTACAATGATTGACGCTGTTAAGAAATATGCAGGCGTTGATTTTGATGAAATAAAGGACGACGAAGAGGCAAAGAAGATTGCCAAAGAGCACCATATTGAATTTGAGGACAGGCACAAAAAAGGCGATATTCTCAATCTTTTCTTTGAAGAGTTCTGCGAAGCAAACCTTATTCAGCCCACATTTATTATGGACCACCCCGTTGACATTTCTCCGCTTACAAAGAGAAAACCCGAAAAGCCCGAATATGTTGAGCGTTTTGAACTGTTTATAAACGGATGGGAAATGTGCAACGCTTATTCAGAGCTTAACGACCCGATTGACCAGCGCGAACGCTTTAAACTTCAGGACGCTGCGGCAGCGGCAGGTGACGAAGAGGCAAACCACACTGACGAGGATTTCCTCAATGCTCTTGAAATAGGTATGCCCCCAACAGGCGGCATCGGCTACGGCATTGACAGACTTGTAATGCTCCTCACAAATTCCCCCGCTATAAGAGATGTTTTATTGTTCCCGACAATGAAGA
>DERX01000058.1 GCA_002361875.1 Ruminococcaceae bacterium UBA3329 | reverse complement strand
ATAATTTTTTACATATAGTACTTTGATTAGCTCCTATAAGTCTTAAATAATCAAAGATTTGTATCAATCGTTCTCTTTGCTCATTTAGTATTTTTTCTTCATTTTTCATAGTAAACCCTCCGTATAAAATTATGGTACTATATACTAAAGTATATAGTACCATAATTGGATGAAAATTGGAAATTTTAAAATCATAATCAATTCGATTTCATGATAAATTGAGCTAAAATAATTTATGTAATCGATTATGATTTCAATGCGTTGAAAAATTCAAAGAAAAGGAGGGGAAAGGATATGCAAGCAAAATTACTTGGTATTATGAAAGTTAATTTTACTAACAATCAGAATGAATCCGTGCAAGGTACTAATCTGTTCGTGGCATTTCAAGACGAAAATGTCGAGGGATTGCGTTGTGAAAAGTTCTTTTTGAAAGATAATATTGCATTGCCGAAAGAAGCAAAAATCAATGATGTTATTGACATTGTCTTTAATTTTAAGGGCAAGATTGAAGCAATTAACAAAATTTAACTTAATATAAATTTCGATTATCAGAGGTGCTGTATTTCCATCTCTGATGACTGAAAGGAGGTTTGTATGGAAAATAATCAATATTTTTTAAAACGCAGAAATCGCCTAAAGCAATGGTTAAGAATCAGATTAGGAGCTTTACAGCTTATACATAGAACTGCTCTGAATTTGCTATGGCTGTTTGTAGGTCTTTCAACTGCGATAATCATTGTACTAAAAAATGAGTTTGTAGAAATTGCAAATATTCCTCAACTTATTGAGCCTATATTCAATGTTGCATTAAATGTATTTGTAATTTTACTGCCTATAATAATGATTTTTGCTGTGTTGGAATATATAGGAGAGCTTACAGCTCGTAGGGATGAAAATACGTTAATGGTTGCATTTTCGGATAAAGATTTGAGAAATGGCTGTCCTATTTTAATCAACCAAAGAAAAATAAAGGGTACAGATGTAACAGTTCGAGAGTTCTATTCTAATATTCCTTATGATGTTTGGATTGAGAAAAAAGAAGCCATAGCCGATGCAATGAATGTGCATTTCGTTGAAGAAATACAATACGGAGGTAAAGGTAACAATAACGGAAAAATAATTGTTATCAAAACTGCTAAAGGTCGCAAACCGACAGGCAGAGGAATTTTGTATGATGAGGAATTATGATGTTTTGCTCGGTTATGATTATGACAAGTGGTACGGTTATGCAATGAAAGAACCTGTATTATCTGACATATCTGTTAATACTAACAGCCATATTTTAATCTGTGGAATGTCTGGAAGCGGTAAATCATATCTTACAAATCAGATTTTTGCTCGCTTGTGTATTCAAGGCGGTGAAAATTCAAAAGTCTATTTCAGTGATTTCAAACAAGACGATACATTTTCACATTTGAGAAATTGCAATAGATATTATCCTTATGACAAGACAATAAAAGCCTTAAATACAGTGTATGAAATATTACACAACAGGCAGTCAGGCAAAGATACCTTACGAACTCCTGTAACGCTGATTTGGGATGAATATGTGGCTAATATATTAGCTCTTATCAGTCAAGATAAAAAGCAGGCACAAGAGGTTATGCGGAAAGTTTCTGAAATACTTATGCTCGGTCGCTCTCTTGCTGTTCGGTTAGTAGTATCTTGTCAAAGACCTGACGCTGTTGTGTTTCCAACAGGAAGCAGATTAAATTATGGAATTATTATAATTGTCGGTGCACCTATTAAAAGTATATATGAAATGCTTATACCAAAAGAATATATTGAGCGTATAGGTGACAGAGAATTCAGAATTGGAGAGGGTGTTGTATTACTGCAAGGCTCAGAATTGCATTTTATTAAAGTGCCTGTAATTCGTGATGAGGACAAATTACAGAGAATTTGTATTGAAGCACTTAATCGGTAATTTATATCAGTTGCAATGGCGGTGGCGAAGCCACAAGCCATTGCACACGGTTGGATTAGTATTACCCAACCGTGCACAAACACAGAAAAGCTCTGTAAATACGGCACTTTCAAGATGTTCACAGCAAAAAACGAAATGAACAAAAAGGAGGACAAGCAATATAGATACACAATCATTTATGTATCAATTGACGATAAATGCCCCTGTTGAAAAGGGGTATACACATCAACAGATACTTGATATTTTTCACAGCAAATTCAAAACTTTAACTTACTTGTGTATGGCAGATGAGCAAGGAACACAATTCCATACACACATATTTGTTGTATTTGCTTCAAGAGTGCGTTTCAGTATGCTGAAACGATATTTCCCTGAAGCTCACATAGAAAAATGCAGAGGCTCTGTATCAGATAATGTGAATTACATAAAGAAGTCCGGTAAATGGGAATTAGATGAAACAAAGCAGGAAAAGAAAATTGAGGGTACATTTGAGGAATACGGAACACAACCGCCTGACAGCAGGGGCAAAAGGTGTGATATGTCTGAACTATATCAAATGGTGCTTGATAATATGTCAAATGCTGAAATATTAGCACAAAATCAGGATTACATTCTGCAAATTGATAAGATAGACAAAGTAAGGACTATAATTTTAACAGAACGATTTAAAGAAACTGTCCGTCTTGATTTAGAGGTAATCTATATCAGCGGTGCAACAGGAACAGGCAAAACAAGAGGAGTTCTCGAAAAGAATGGTTATGCTAATGTTTATCGTGTTACAGATTATCAGCACCCATTTGATTCATACAGTGCTCAGCCTGTAATTGCCTTTGATGAGTTCAGGTCATCAATTAAAATTAAAGATATGCTGTTGTATTGTGATATTTACCCATTAGAGTTGCCAAGCAGATATGCTAATAAATATGCTTGTTATAATCGTGTATATATAATATCAAATTGGTCTTTGGAAAAACAGTATTGGGAAGTGCAGAAAAACGATAACGAATCGTGGCAGGCTTTTTTAAGGCGAATACATAAGGTTATCGTTTTCAATGCTTCGGGAGATGTTACGGAATATACCTCTGTCAAAGAATATTTAGAAAGGAAGCACAAGGCTGAATAGATTTCAGCTATTTACCGTAAGGAGTTGTATTATGGTACAAATATTGGTACTGCACTATAAATATTCAGCTAAGACTATTTACTATTGCTTTTATAGGAGTTATAATAATTATGTTATTTGACAATATGAAAAATGATTTTTCAATTTCATTACAGGATTTTGAAAAGATGAATGCAGAAATTGAACGATACAAGACAAACATAAACAGTCTTGATACCGATAATGTGCTCTTCTTTTCGCAAGAGGATATACGGAATATAACAGGGTGGTCTAAACATACTGTTGAAACCCTGTTTAATAATCCGAGTTTTCCCTGTACTGATATTGGAAAATCAAAACTTGTTTTGAAAACTGCGTTTATCAAATTCTTTTCAGAACGTAGATGTAAGGACAATGAGGTATATTGGAAATAATAGAATTGAACTTTTAAAAGTGAATAGTACATAGTCTTGGAAAGGCTGATATGAGTAAAAATAACACGAATGGCAACGGCTCATTATATTTTGACGAAAAGCGAAATAAATGGCGGTTACAAATTTCATATACAACTCCAAGCGGTGAAATAAAGCGAAAGAGCTTTAGCGGTAATTCCAAGACAGAGGTCAGAAATAAGAAAAAGCAGTTTGAAAGAGAATTAGCTCTCGGAAGAATAACAGATACATCTAATTGTACGGCGGTTGATTTGTTAAAGGAAAGTGCGGACTATGATTATAAAATCGGTGAAATAAAAGAAGCTGCATACACAAGACGAATTTATACTATTAAAATCTTAGAGCAATCCTCAATCGGAAGTATTCCGATTACAAATTTAAGTGAAGCAAGAATAAATGATTTTCTGCTGAGCTTAAAGAGCAAGTATTCTAATAGCGTTATCAACAAGGTTTATAGTGCTTTGTCAAAGGCGTATAAGCTCGCTGTTAACAAGCGAATACTTACTTATAATCTTATGGACAGTCCATTTATTAAAAAGCCGAAAGCTGACAGACAGGATAAAAAGATACACGCTTTTACTTGTGAAGAACAAAACATTTTCCTTGAAGCTTTGAAAAAGAAGCGGTACAGAGCAAAGAATATTGATTATAATTCAATGTTTTTGATTGAACTTTTTTCAGGGCTTAGAATGGGAGAAATTTGTGCCTTAACTCCTGATGATATTGATTTGGATAATCAAGTAATCCATGTAAGAAATACAATTACAAGAGGACTTGATTACAAAGCAACAGTAGGAAGCAAAACAAAAACTCCGAGAGGGGTTAGAGATGTACCAATCAATAATTATCTTGTTGATGTTTTAAAAACGGTTTTAGATAACTATGTAGAAAATGAAGATAACCTGCTTTTCTACAATGAGAATATGAAAAGACCTGTTTCAACACAGCAGACAAACGATTATTTCCACAGACTATGTAAAAGTGCAGGCTTGCAGACAACAGGCGGACAGCATACGCTCCGCCATACCTTTGCAACAAGATGTATTGAAGCTGATATACCGCCTGAGGTAATTATGACTTGGTTAGGTCATACAGATATATCCATTACAATCAATACTTATTGTGATGTGTTTGCAAAAAGGCAGAACAAGGCAATAGATATGTTTTCAGCATATTGCAATGAAAATCTGATTGCTTAGAGTAATCTGCACCAAAAATGCACCAAAACTATTTTTCAATTATCAGATAGAGCAGAAAAACCGCATTAAAAGGCGGTTTTCGAGAACTTATATATAAGTTTGCGATGGGTCACTCCGACCAAACCCAATAGAAGGTTTTTAGCTTTCTATTGGGTTTTATCTTTGGGAAGATTAAATTTGCAGTGAGCCTTCTGAAAGGCTGCTGACAAAGCTTTTCATTTCTTTTTTTGAATTTATTTTTTTGGTTTTGTTTACTACGGCTTCTTTTTGTTTAGTGGTTAATGCTTCAAATTGCTGCATTGCAGTTTCGTTTTGCGCAAGTGCCATACCGAAGCCGAGCGGCAAATCATTTTTATTCATAGTATCACCTCAGTATTAGTATTGCCGAGAACACTGTTTTAATAAAAATGTGATAATGTTTTAATTGGGAAAATGTTATAATTTGGAGAAAATTACAATTTATAGATATTGATTTTTTGCAGTGCTTTTGATATACTAATCAGCAGGTTAGTGATTTTTTATTAAACCATTTCCGTTTTGACTGTATGCGATTCGGGATGGTTTTATTGTTTTTACGGAGTGAATGATGTCAATTAAGCAGGGCGAATATTTAAGAAAACTCAGAATAGAAAGAGAGCTTAGTCAGGAGCAGCTTGCGGAGGCTATGGGACTAAGCAGGCAGTCCATATCAAAATGGGAGCAGGGGGTATCCACTCCTGATATCGACAATTTTATGAAGCTTGCGGAATTTTATTCAGTGCCTATTGAAAGCCTGATTAAAGCAGAGGAGTTGTCCCAAAAGCCAGAGTTTGCTGAGGAGAATTCTGCAGAAGAAAAGCCTGAAAAGAAAAAGCCGATTATTTTCTGCTATCCTGTGCTTGTTGTGATTATCTATCTGCTGTGCGGTATTCTGTTTAAGCTATGGAATCCGATGTGGATTGTTTTTTTAACTATACCGCTTTTTTACATAATAACTGCAAAGATGAAAAAGTAAATGTACAATAGTCTAAAAACACCTGTTCCGGCGGAGCAGGTGTTAAATTTTTGTCTAAAAGTTACAATAGTTACAAAAAAGTTACAAAAACCTTGGCTATTATTGCTGTAGATTACAAACTGTGTAATATGTTACAATTTTATGCGATGTTACAAAGGAGTAAAGTTAATTATGAAAAAGACAATCAAGGTGGGTATAATATCACTTATACTTACATTTGTAGTATTAACCGTTTTCCCGACAACAGTATTTGCTAAAGCGTATGAGCCAAGGCTGACAGCTCCCAGCGGTGAGCCGTATTATACAAGAGAGCTTAACGCTTATTCAAAAACAGGATATGGTATGCCGAACTGTGTGGCATATGCCTATGGCAGGGTTTATGAGTTGAACGGTGAGGCGCCGAAAATCAGCCGCGGCAATGCAGGTGAGTGGTGGTTTATAAACAAGTATAATGATTACTATGATTACGGCAGTGAGCCGAAGCTTGGCGCAGTTGCCTGCTGGTCTAATCATGTTGCCGTAGTTGAGGAGATTTCCGATGACGGTGCAGTAACTGTTTCGGAGTCACACTGGGGCGGAACTTATTTTGATGTTAAAACCTTCAGTGATATGACAAGTCATTACGGTCAGCGCTTTTATGGGTATATTTATACCTATGATAATATAGAGATAGAGCCCGTAATCCCTGAGCCTGCATATAAAATGGAGGACACTCATTTTGAATTGCAGGAAAAGAATTGCTTTACTGCAATGGAATTTGCAAGAAGCAATAACGAAATTATGAATCCGAACAATGCACTGTTCCAGATACAGTAATAAAAAATATCCCGAAAGCAATGTTGCTTTCGGGATATTTTTTATCTGAAAAAGCCTCTTTTTTTAGGCTTTGGGGGAGTATAGGATTTGTCGAACTCATTTAAGAGCTTTTTCTGCTCCTCGCTTATATTTTTCGGGATATCAACAACGATTGTAACATATTCCTCGCCTTTGCCCATACCGTTAAGCCTCTGAATACCCTTATTGCCCTTTAAGGTGAATACCTCATTCGGCTGTGTACCGGCAGGGATATTCAGCGTTACGTTGCCGTCGAGTGTGGGTATTTCAACATCGGCACCAAGTGTTGCCTGAACAATTGAAATATGCTTGCTGTAATGAACGTCGTATCCGTCACGTTTAAAATAAGCGTGGGGCTTGATATTGACAACAACCTTCAAATCACCTGCAGGACCGCCGTTTGAGCCGTCATTGCCAAATCCTCGTACATTAACAACCTGATTGTTGTCAATACCTGCGGGGATGTTGATGTCAATTTTCTTCTTTGTTCTGACCTTGCCCTTGCCGCTGCACTTTTTGCAGGGGGTGTTAATAAACTTGCCTGTACCGCCGCATCTGTTACAGGTGCGCTGTGTGCTCATAACACCGAGGGGAGTGCGCTGCTGAACATTAATTACACCTCTGCCCTGACATTCGGGACAGGTCTGTGGTGATGTGCCGGGTGCTGCACCGCTGCCGTGACAGTCACTGCAGTCCATAACACGCATAACCTCAATAGTCTTTTTACAGCCCTTTGCAGCCTCCTCGAAGGTGAGGGTTACAGCTGACTGAATATCACGTCCTCTTTGGGGAGCATTCGGATTTCTTCCTCCGAAACCGCCGCCACCGCCGAAGAAGGAGGAGAAAATGTCACCAAGGTCAATATCTCCGTCAAAGCCGAAGCCACCGCCAAAACCACCGCCGTAGCCGCCCTGACCTGCACCGTAGTTGGGGTCAACGCCTGCAAAGCCGAACTGGTCATATCTTGCCTTTTTCTGTGGGTCACTGAGTACCTCGTATGCCTCGTTGCATTCCTTGAACTTAGCCTCAGCCTCTGCATTGTCGGGATTTAAGTCCGGATGATATTTTTTAGCGGTTTTTCTGTATGCTTTTTTTATTTCATCTTCACTAGCACCCTTTGAAACACCGAGGACCTCATAATAATCTCTCTTATTTTCTGCCATAATAATTCTCTCTGTAATTTATCTGAAATCAAGTATATGGTGGAGCAAAAGCTCCACCATTTTTATTATATTCCAACGATTAGTTATCGTCAACCTCTGTATAATCTGCATCGGTATAGCCTGCATCTGCACCGCCTGCAGCCTGGTTCGGATCAAAGCCTGCACCTGCATTTGGATTAGCACCTGCAGCCTGAGCAGCCTCGTAAAGCTTCTGTGAAACCTCGTAGAACTTGTTCTGTAAATCCTCCTGAGCTGACTTGATTGCATCAACATTTTCGCCCTTGAGTGCTTCCTTAAGTGCTGCAACCTTTGTTTCAAGTGCGCTCTTGTCATCAGCAGAGAACTTGTCGCCATCTTCGCTCAACATCTTTTCTGTCTGATAAACCATCTGGTCAGCGTTGTTTCTGAGGTCAACAGCCTCTCTCTTCTTCTTATCCTCTTCAGCAAACTGCTCAGCCTCTTTAACAGCCTTGTCAATATCATCCTTGCTCATATTTGATGATGCAGTAATGGAAATCTGCTGTTCCTTGCCTGTGCCGAGGTCCTTAGCTGATACGTGAACGATACCGTTGGCATCAATATCAAATGTTACCTCAATCTGCGGAACACCGCGTCTTGCAGGAAGGATACCGTCAAGGTGGAACATACCAAGTGTTTTGTTGTCCTTAGCAAATTCTCTTTCACCCTGAAGAACGTGAACCTCTACTGATGTCTGATTATCAGCGGCAGTTGAGAAAATCTGGCTCTTCTTTGTTGGAATAGTTGTATTTCTTTCAATGATAACGGTGTTTACACCGCCCATTGTTTCAATACCAAGTGAAAGGGGAGTAACGTCGAGAAGGAGAAGACCCTTAACATCGCCGCCGAGTACACCGCCCTGTAAAGCAGCACCCATGGATACACACTCGTCAGGGTTGATGCCCTTGAACGGCTCTTTACCGCTGAACTTCTGAATAGCCTCCTGAACAGCAGGGATTCTTGTTGAACCACCAACAAGGAGAACCTTGTCAATCTCGCTCATAGACAAGCCTGAATCGCTGATTGCCTGACGAACAGGACCCATTGTAGCTTCAACAAGGTCAGCAGTCATCTCATTGAACTTTGCTCTTGTGAGTGTCAGCTCAAGGTGCTTAGGACCTGTTGCATCTGCTGTGATGAATGGGAGAGAAATCTGTGCTGTTGTCATACCTGAAAGGTCAATCTTTGCCTTTTCAGCAGCTTCCTTAACTCTCTGCATAGCCATTTTGTCTGCTGCAAGGTCAATGCCGTTTTCCTTCTTGAATTCAGCAACAATCCAGTCCATAACCTTTTTGTCGAAATCGTCACCGCCAAGACGGTTGTTACCTGCTGTTGCAAGTACCTCCTGTACACCGTCACCCATTTCGATAATAGAAACGTCGAAGGTACCGCCGCCGAGGTCATAAACCATAACCTTCTGGTCATCCTCTTTGTCAATACCGAAAGCAAGTGCAGCCGCTGTCGGCTCGTTGATGATTCTCTTTACCTCAAGACCTGCAATTTTACCTGCGTCCTTAGTTGCCTGACGCTGTGCGTCTGTGAAGTATGCAGGAACAGTAATAACAGCCTCGCTTACGGTTTCGCCGAGATAAGCCTCAGCATCAGCCTTAAGCTTCTGCAGAATGATAGCTGAAATCTCCTGCGGAGTGTAAGCCTTGCCGTCGATTGTTACCTTGTAATCTGAACCCATATGTCTTTTGATGGATGCAATTGTTTTGTCAGGGTTTGTGATAGCCTGACGCTTTGCAACGTTACCAACCATTCTTTCGCCGTCTTTTGAGAAAGCAACGACTGACGGAGTTGTTCTTGCGCCCTCTGCGTTGGTGATTACAACAGGCTCGCCGCCTTCAATAACGCTTACGCAACTGTTTGTTGTACCTAAATCAATACCGATAATTTTTGACATAATATTTGTCCTCCTATAATAATGTAATTAAATTAGTTAGCGGTTTTAACCATTGCAGGTCTGATGACCTTGTCATTTATTCTGTAGCCTTTTTGGAAAACGTCTGTGATTACATTTTCACCCAGATTTTCATCCTCAATATGCATTACTGCGTTGTGGTAAGTGGGGTCAAACGAATCTCCGTTTTCGCCGTAGACGGTTACGCCTAATTTTTCAAGGGATGCCATCAAACCGTCAAAGGTCATCTGAACGCCCTTTTTGAGTCCGTCATAATCCTCCTGCTCGTTTGATAAAGCTCTTTCAAGATTATCAACTACGCTGAGGATTTCGCCGACTGCTTTTGCTGTGGCAAAGGTGAAGCTTTCACTCTTTTCCTTTTCGCTTCTTTTTCTGAAATTGGCATATTCCGCAGTCAGTCTTAATAGCTGCTCCTTGGTGTCCGCCAATTCCTTTTCAAGGGGATTTTCCTCTGCTTTTTCTTCTGCGGCTTCGTCAGTGGTGTTTACCTCTTCTTCTGCCTTTTTTTCTTCTGCTTTTTCAGCATTTTTATTTGTTTTTTTGCTCATATCGTACCTCCTTTTGAGAGTAATGTGTCAACTGTGTTTAATATATATCTGACAACGGGGATGATGTGCTTGTAATCAATTCTGGTTGAGCCAATCATACCCAGTGCAGCCTTTTGATTGTTGCCGTAGGTGAAATTTGAAAGAATTGTTGATGTGTTCTTCATTTCATACAGCGGATTTTCGTCACCGATAAACAGTGCTGTTTTAACATTGCCCTTTGAGAATTGCTTAATCAGATTGAGCATCTGCGATTTATCTGTTAAAAAGGACAGCAGCCTGTAAACGTCACTGCCAAGCTCATCGTGTGACAGCAGATTTGTTTCGCCCTCAAGACTCAGCTTGCTTTGTGAAGCCTCGCTGCACAGCGAGCAAAGTGATGTCAGTGCAGGCAGTAAATCAAAAACTCTGCTTTTGGCAATCAGTATTGCACTTTGAACAAGTGACAGATTAACCTCTGTCAGCGGTGTTCCGATAAACAGCCTGTTCATAACCTCGTAGAACAGAAATCTTAAATCATCATCAATAGCACAGGGCATATTAATAAGCGATGATTTGATTTTACTGCCGACTGTAAGCATAACAAGCATTGCCTTTGAGTTGCCTGCAGGGATGAGGTCAACACCCTGTATGCAGTCAAGCTCATCCTTCAATGCACAGCTGAAGCCGACGCAGTTTGTGTAGGATGAAATCAGCCTTGCGGCATCGCTTAAAAGTCGTTCGGGATCACCGGCGTTAACGGATAATTCCTCTTTGATTTTTTGGGCATCATAATCGCTGATGTCCTTTTTCTCCATCATACTTTCTATATAATATCTGTATGATGCCTTGCTGGGGACTCTGCCGCCGCTGGTGTGCCTTTGTTCAAGCAATCCCAGCTCAGACAGATATGCCATTTCATTTCTTACCGTAGCACTTGACACGGAGTAGGGGAGAAGCTGACATAGTGTTTTAGAACCCATAGGCTCGCCCGTGCTGAGATAATGCTCAATGATCAGATTGAGTATTGCCAGACGTCTTTCGCTTATCAAACCCTCCACCTCTTTTGAAATTTATCTGTTAGCACTCTTAACACCTGAGTGCTAACTCTGTACTTATAGTATATCCATTTTTCGGTTTTGTCAATAGTTTTTTCTAAATATTACTAAAAATTCATAATTCGTTAAAGGTTTGAAAGCCTGCAATTAATTTAAGTTGCATTAAATAGCGAAATATCTTATAATATTTAAAACAGCTATAAAGCAGAGGAATATTCTATGAATGATTATGTCAAGAGCGATTTGTTCCGATATTATGGAAAATGCGATTTTAAAACTTTTGTCAAGGGCTATCTGAGAAACAGAAATTTCAGGTTTCAGTATGCTTTGCGTATGTGTCAGACAACAGGGGTGTCCAGGTTGTGGGGCGAATTTCTCTATAAGCTTAATCGTGATAAAAAATTTCTTCAGATACCAAAAGCAGTAAAAATCGGATATGGCTTGTATATCGGTCATTTTTCCACAATTATAATTAACCCGACAGCCGTTATAGGAAATAATGTGAATCTTTCACAGGGCTTGACAATCGGCTCAACGGATGGTAAAGCAGCGGTAATCGGCGACAATGTCTATATCGGACCGAATGTATGCATTGTCGGTGATGTAACGATAGGCAGCAATGTGACAATCGGAGCAGGCAGTGTGGTTACCAAATCAATTCCCGATAATGCAACAGCAGTCGGTAATTATGCAAAGGTGATTCATTATGATAATGCAGGTCGTTTTGTCGGCAGAAGATGGAAGATTGACTGAGTATGGTTGTATTGATTTAAAGTGAATAGCAAAATAAAACGGTATGGCTTTAACCATACCGTTTTATTTTTAGGCAAAAAAAGGTACGGTTTTGCAACCGTACCCATTGATGTTACTGGATTAGTCAGCAAAATATCTCTTGAGAAGACCCTCAAATGCCTTACCATGTCTTGCCTCATCTCTTGCCATCTCATGCACTGAATCGTGGATAGCATCAAGACCTGCAGCCTTAGCCATTTTAGCAAGCTCTGTCTTGCCGAGTGTTGCGCCGTTTTCAGCAGCAGCACGCATTTCAAGATTTTTCTTTGTTGAGTCTGTTACAACCTCACCAAGCATTTCAGCAAACTTTGCTGCATGCTCAGCCTCTTCATAAGCAGCCTTTTCCCAGTAAAGACCGATTTCAGGATAGCCCTCTCTGAAAGCTACTCTTGCCATTGCAAGGTACATACCAACCTCGCTGCACTCGCCGTTGAAGTTGTCACGAAGACCCTGAACGATTTCCTCGTCAACGCCGTCAATAATTCCTACAACGTGCTCTGCAGCCCAAGCCATTTCACTGCCTTCTTCTCTTACAGCCATTTTTGCCTTGCAGATAGGGCAAATTTCAATGGGTTCGTCACTTTCGTAGCCGCATACGGGGCAGTAATACTTTTTTGCCATAATATTTTTACTCCTTTTAAATAAAAAATTTTTATTTTTTACAGCGTTTGCAAATACCGCTGTAATATACATCTTTTTGAAGAGTTTCAAAGCCTTCGATTCCGCAAACATTGCTTTCCGTACATTGAAAATCGTAAATATCTCCGCATTTTGTGCATTTAAAATGCCCGTGGAACGACGTGTCGGCGTCAAAGCGGATTTTGTCCTTATCAATGTTTACGGGGATTAAAAGACCGCAGTCGCAGAGCGTTTGCAGGCAGTTGTAAACCGTTGTTTTTGAAAAAGACGGGTTACTCTCAACCATTTTTTCATATACCGTCAATGCGTCGGGGTGTATGGGATTTTCTTTCAGAAATTTGTAGACGGCAATACGCTGAGGTGTAAGCTTTAAACCCTTGCTTTTGAAAATTTCGGTAATTTGTTGAGTATTCATAACACCACCAAATTAAAACAAATACTAATTTGTAATGATTACAATTTAATTATACATATTTTCAGAGTATTGTCAATACTTAAATTGAAAATTTTATGTAAATTTATTTCTCTTTATCCTTGTATGCGTATGAGAAGTCAATGGGTGGTGAGGTCACGGAAATGTAGACAAATTCTTCATCTGAGTCGTTATGTAATCCGTGTATATCGTTTTGCTCAAATCTTACCGCATCGCCTGCCGTAAACGTCATTTCGCCGTCCTCGGCAAGCAGTAATTTACCGCTGCCTTTGAGCGCATACCAAATTTGTTCCGAATATTCGTGCGAGTGCCTGCTTTGCACAGCCCCGGGCTCTAAATGTACCTCGGTTATTGTAACCCTGTCACTGTTTGAGTTGTCAGGACAGATTATCTGTTTAGAGGTTACACCTGTGTTTTTTAATTTTATTATACTGTCTTTGTTTATAAATTCCATAATTGCTCCGTTTTATATTTTGAAAAAATTAAGGAAAAATGTAAATTGAATGTGTGAAAAACCGGCTCCCTTGTGTAAAGGGAGCTGTCACGAGGTACGAGTGACTGAGGGATTGTTAATAACTTTTACTGAGCCTTTTTATGTGTTACAATCCTCCCGTCGAGCATCGCTCGCCACCCTCCTTTGCACAAGGAGGGCATAAAAAATCCGTCATAATTCAGTATATCATTTACCGTTTTTTATTCCTCATAAAGATTGTTTTTGTCAAGTCCCTGTGTAAGTGCACTCATTCCGACGACTCTGGGCCATTTACCCGTTTCAATAATAGTAGTTGCGTTTATGTTTCCCAAATGGCAGTAAAAATGGCGCATTTGCCCGATAATACATTCAAGCCTGTTGTGTATGTAGCCTGCGGGAATTTCATATAAATCCTTGTCATTTAGCGTGTCAAGATAAGCCATTATTTTAGATTTAACCTGTTCAAAATAGCGGAGCAAATCCTCTCTTGAAAGCACCTTTTCGCTCATAACGTCAAGGCTGTTAAGTCCTTCTTCGTGAAAAGACGGCTCTTCATATTTTGCAGGGTTAATAAACCACCTGTCACAGGAGTGCAAGGTGTGGTAGCAGTGCTTCCAAATCGGCATTTCGCAAAGTACATAATCCATATCGCAGGTCACAAGCGTTACATAAAAATTATGAAACATTATTTCCGTTCCGTTTTTCAGCGTTTCTACAAGTCTTCTTTCCATAGTTTTTATCCTTTTTATAAATATCAAAAAACAGACAGCCACTGAAAAAGCGGCTGTCCGAAAAGGTAAATAGTCCTGTTTTAATTGTGCCTTCGTAAACGGTTTTGCTGTTAAGAAGCCGAATAATTATTCGTTATCCTTTTTCTTTTTAACAGCAACCGCTGAAACAGCTATTGCCAAGGCAGCAACTGCTGATGCCGTTGAAATCGCCGCAACTTTTCTTGTTGTGTTCGGAATATTCGGTTTATCTTTATTTTCTTTAGCGGGAGCAGTTGTTGCAGGTGTTGTATCCTTCGAATTTGCTTCTGTTTTCGGCTCTGAAGGTATAACTTTTGTTGTTGATTCTGTCGGTATTTCTTCGGGCAGTGTGGTGGGGTCAAAGGATGACTGGATTTTATCGGGAGATAAAGGCTTAAGTGTTGAGAGTTCAGCTTTAAGATTGCCGTCAAATGTAATATTAACAGCATTATTTTTTACATCGGTTGCCTTTACAGTACCGAATGAAAATTCACATATTCCCGCAGCACCGTCCAACACCTTAAAAACATATGTAAATATTTTTGATTCCTCGGTGAGCGACTCTGCAATAACCGTGTTTGCAACAACAGTGCCTTCTTTTTCTGCATTTGTTGAGTTGATTATTGAATCGTCTTTAAGATAACTCATTTCCTTAAATTGAAGCTTTGTACTGTCGTAATTCAGCGGAACGGAAATTGTTGAAATGTTTGAAGACGCAGGAGCGGTAATACGGACATAAACAAGACCGTCATTGCCTGCAATTTCAACCTTAACCTTTGTGGGTTCAGCCGCAAAAGCAGGAATTGCAGATATTAAAATAAGAGAAATAATTAACATTGTTGCCGCAATTTTTGAAATACAGTTCTTTTTCATAAAAATAACGCCCCTTGTTTTTGTTTATACGAAAATAATAACAAAAAAACAATATTTTGTCAATGATAAAATGTAGCTATATTAGTATAGTGCATATTGACATTTATACGATAAAATTATATAATCATTCATAATGCGTAATTATGTAAAATCGCTGAATTGTACACAAATCAGTTAACAGTTTAGGTTATATAAACAGTTGAATAGTTCGCATAAAACAAAGGCGTGAATTTTATGAAGAAAAATATCAGAAACATACCGTTCAGTCCGCCGGACATCGGTGAACTTGAGATTGCGGAGGTAGCCGAGGTTCTTCGTTCCGGTTGGATTACTACAGGACCGAGAACAAAAAAACTTGAAAATTTGATAGCCGAATGGATAGGAACCGAAAAATGCGTATGCCTTAACTCTCAAACTGCCTGTGCCGAAACGGTGCTCCGCATTATGGGAATAGGAGAGGGTGATGAAGTTATCACTTCTGCTTATACATACACAGCAACTGCTTCGGTTATTGACCATGTGGGTGCAAAAATTGTTTTGATTGATACACAAAAAAACAGCTTCCAGATGGATTATGATGCTCTTGAGGCGGCGATTAACGAAAGGACTAAAGCAGTTATTCCTGTTGACCTCGGCGGCGTACCGTGTGATTATGACAGAATTTTTGATATTGTTGAGAGAAAAAAAGATTTATTTATACCTAAAAATGATATTCAGAAAAAATTCGGCAGAATTGCCGTATTAGCTGACACAGCTCATGCGTTCGGTGCAAAATATCACGGGAAAATGGTTGGAGCAGTAGCTGACTTTTCAAGCTTCAGTTTTCATGCGGTTAAGAATTTTACAACTGCTGAGGGTGGTGCTTTAACTTGGCGTACTGTTGACGGCATTAGTAATGATGATATTTATAAAAAAATTCAGCTTTTAAGCCTGCACGGGCAAAGTAAAGACGCTTTAACTAAAACAGAATTAGGCGCATGGGAATATGATGTTGTAGGTACATACTATAAGTGCAATATGACGGATATTACTGCCGCAATAGGACTTAAACAGTTTGAACGTTATCCTGAAATGCTTAAACGCAGAAAAAAGATTATAGAAAAGTACGATACGGCATTTGCGCCTCTCGGAGTTGAAATAGTTAAGCATTATACTGACGATTATGAATCTTCGGGTCATTTGTATATTACGAGAATACCTAATATTAAGGTTGATCAGAGAAATGAGATAATTGTTAAAATGGCTGAAAGCGGTATTTCGTGCAATGTTCATTATAAGCCTTTGCCGATGCATACAGCATATAAAAAAATGGGCTTTAATATAGAAAATTATCCCAATGCGTATGCACAATATGAGAATGAGATTACACTGCCGCTTCACACAAAGCTGACAGATGAAGATGTGGAGTATATTATCAATACATACTGCACAGTTTTGAAAGAATACATTTAAGGTGGGTCACAAGAAGTGCGGATAAGAGAATGGGACGAATTGCCGCCCGAAATGCAGACCGAAGAGGTTCGCTATTATTACAATATTCTCTGTAAAAAGCGATTCAGTCTTGCAGTAAAAAGATTTTTTGATATTTTTGTTTCTGCTGTTATGCTTGTGCTGATTTCTCCGCTTTTTTTCGTTTTGGCAATAGCCATAAAGCTTGATTCACCTGGCCCGGTGTTTTACCGGCAGGAGCGTGTTACTGCTTACGGAAAACGCTTTCGCATACATAAATTTCGCACTATGGTTAACGGTGCGGATAAAAACGGCGGTTTGATTACGGCACAAAATGACAGTCGGGTCACAAAAATCGGCAGTTTGATAAGAAAATGCCGTCTTGACGAGATTAGCCAGCTGATAGATGTGTTCCTTGGAAATATGACTTTTGTCGGAACTCGGCCCGAGGTTGCGAAATATGTTGACAGATATGCTCCTGTTATGATGGCTACATTGCTGCTGCCCGCCGGAGTTACCTCTGAAGCAAGTATATTTTATAAGGATGAGGCTAAATTGCTTGACGGAGCTGAAAATATTGATGATGCTTATATAGAAAAAATACTTCCCGAAAAGATGTATTATAATTTAAAAAGTATTGAAAATTTCAACTTTTGGAGAGATATTGCCACAATGTTTAAAACGGTTTTTGCGGTGCTCGGCAAGAAATATGAAGCGGATACCGTCGGCGAAAAAAGGTTTGTGAATCAACTTAAGGAGAAAAAAGAAGCTGATTAAGGAGGCTGTGTTATGCAGATTAGAAATATCTCAAGTACTGAGAAAAATATAATCAACGATATAGTTTCCGTTCATTTAAGTACATTTCAAGGCTTTTTTCTTACCTTTATGGGAAGAGGCTTTTTGAATTTAATGTACCGTTCATATACAGAATATAATAATTCAGGCATTTTAGCGGCATTTGACGGAAAAGAGCTTGTTGGATTTCTTGCGTATTCAGGCGATTTCAGCGGACTTTATAAATATATGATAAAGAAAAGATTATTGCCGTTTGCGTGGTACAGCCTCGGTGCGTTTTTCAGAAAACCGTCTGTTTTTATGAGATTAGTTAAGGCATTTTTGAAACCCGGCGAAGCTAAAAGAGAAGAAAAATATGTTGAGCTTGCTTCAATCGGAGTAAGTCCTGATGCTAAATCCAAAGGTGTGGGTTCAAAGTTAATTGATGCTTTGAAATCAAAAGTGAATTTTAATGAATATGCTTATATAACTTTAGAAACCGATGCAGTTGACAATGAGGCGGCAAATCGTTTTTATCAAAAAAACGGATTTGTGCTTGAGCGTGAGTTTGTAACAGCTGAAGGCAGAAGAATGTTTGAATACAGGTTTAAAGGAGAGTAAGATGTGAAAAAAATTAAACTCCTTTATATACTTAATGTGGCTGACAGAGTAAATAATTTTTCATATACAAGTATGCTGGCGGCACAGAAGCTCGGGATTGAATTTCACATAGCCGGTAACTGGTCTTATGCGTCTGACAGAGAAAAAAAGGCTGATGAGGAAAGGTACGGAATAAAAATTCACCAAATTGATTTTGTACGTGCTCCGTATCATCCCGGTAATATTAAAGCGTACAAGCAGTTAAAGGCACTTGCCGAAAAAGAGCAGTATGATATTATTCACTGCAACACACCAATAGGCGGCGTTCTCGGAAGAATAATCGGCAAACAGTTAAATGTGCAAAAGGTTATCTATCAAGCTCACGGCTTTCATTTTTATAAGGGCGCGCCGAAAGTTAATTGGATTATATATTATCCGATTGAAAAATTGCTTTCAAAATACACCGATGCTTTGATTACAATAAATAAAGAGGATTTTGAGTTTGCCAAGGCTAAAATGCAGCTGCGGGGGAACGGAAAAGTTTATTATATTCCGGGAGTCGGTATAGATACTGATTTCTATACTGTTAACGGTGAAATAAATAAAGAGTTACGAAAAGAATTAGGACTTTCGGATAATGATTTTGCAGTAATTTCCGTCGGAAGACTGGAACCGAATAAGAATACCGAAACGCTGATTAAAGCGATGTCGGTTCTGAAAAATGAAAATGTAAAATTGATTGTATGCGGTGACGGTGAGCAGAGGGGATATCTTGAAAAGCTTTCCGAAAGGCTCGGAACAGAAAAAAGTGTTACTTTTTTGGGAACCGTTTCAAATTTACAAGAGATATACAGAGCAGTTGACGCGCTTGCATCTTCATCTTACAGAGAAGGGCTTTCACGTACGGTTATGGAAGCAATGGCAAGCGGCTTGCCCTGCGTGATTTCTAAAATTAGAGGAAACACTGATTTGATTGAAAACGGCAAAGGCGGTTTTTTGTGTGAACCGACGGATTTTAAAGCTTATTCCGAAGCGATTACGGTTCTTTTACAGGACGCTTCGCTCAGAGAATCTATGAAAAATGAAAATCTTAAAAGAATAAAAGAATTTAACATACCCACTGTTGTGGGCGAAACGGAAAAAATATACAGCGAGGCAGTTAAAAAACTGTAAAATTATTCGGGTAATTCAAACGAAGTATCCGGCGATTGGCGGTGGAAAATATGAACATCGGAATACTTACACACCATACGGTTATCAATCAAGGTGCGGTAATGCAAATGTTCAGCCTTAAAAATTGGCTTGAAAAAAACGGGCACAATGTTTCGATTTTGAATTATACAAAGGACTTTGATTTTGACCCGATAGAACGGAAAAGATACAATATTTCAATCGGCAACATTCCTTTTTTTATCAAAGAATACTTAATAAAAAAAGGCTTAAGATTAACATGGTTTAATGTAAAAAAGCAGATTTTATATAAAAAATATATTTCCCGGAATTTTAATTTTAAATTTTATGCAATTGATGATATGGATGCAGTTATTGTAGGAAGCGATGAAGTATTCAGTTTAGCAACGGGATGCAATATGATGATGTACGGGCACGGTGTTAACACAAAACACTTAATCTCCTATGCGCCCTCATTTGGACAGACCGATATGGCACGCATAGAAAAATTTCACTGTAAAGAGCTTATTGCATCGGGGTTGAGTAAATTTGACGCATTGTCCG
The DNA here is from genome assembly GCA_002361875.1 of Ruminococcaceae bacterium UBA3329. GTDB lineage: Bacteria > Bacillota > Clostridia > Oscillospirales > Acutalibacteraceae > Fimenecus. The sequence continues at coordinate 6,671 of DERX01000058.1, read as the reverse complement.
TAAGAGATGTTAACAGTGCGGAAATTATCAAAGAGCTGATTGGCGTTGACCCGACGGTAGTTTGCGATCCCGTTATGCTTTATGATTTTACAAATGAGCATACAAACATTGACAGATTTCATCTTGACGGTAAAAAATATATGCTTGTCTATTCTATGGACAGATGGATGAGCGAGCCAAGTGAAATAAACGCTATAAAAACATACGCCGAAAAGAAAGGCTATATTACAGTTTCTGCCGGAACCTTTCACAAATGGTGTGACAAAAATATTCTTTGCAATCCAATGGAGTGGTTAGAGATATTCCGTAATGCACAGGAGGTTATTACGGACACTTTTCACGGTTCAGTTCTCAGTATCATTACAAACCGTCCGTCATTTTATTATATTCGGGATTTGAACAGTAATAAGCTGATGAGCCTTTATAAATATTTTGGACTTGAAGACCGAATATTGGATAAAATAGCTTATGCGGATATGGAGAAAATTCAAAATTCTTCAAAGACAGATTTTGCAGCGGTTAATGAGAAACTGTCAGAATTAAGAAAGCTTTCCGAAAAATATCTTATTGAGTCACTTTCTTATGCAGAAAGAGAGATTATATGAAAAACAATGTTAACGATTTTTCTTATCCCTGTTCAGGCTGCGGTGCATGCGTGTTTATGTGTGCAAAAAAAGCCATAAAGCTTAAGCTTGATGAAGAAGGCTTTTTTACAGCAAATGTAGACGAATCTCTTTGTGTAAATTGCGGACTTTGTAAAAATGTGTGTATGCGTGCGGGTGCAAAAGACGGCGCAGCATTGAAGAACGGTAAGGTTATCGCCGCACAAAGCTCGGATATTTCTACCGTAAAAAAATGTACATCGGGCGGTATTGCTTACGAGCTGTCAAAATATGCCTTTGAAAAGGGCATGGGAGTGTTAGGGGTTATATACAATTATAAAACTAACCGTGCGGAATCCAAAGTGGCTGAAACTGCGGAGGATATTGAGCTTTTCAGGGGTTCAAAGTATATACAGAGTTATACTGAAAAGGCTTTTGGCGAAATGCTTGACGATATGAAAAAAAATCCCGAGCGTAAATATATTGCATTCGGTACACCTTGTCAAATATACGGTCTTGCAAGTCTTCTTGAAAATTTTAATATGAGAAACAGGGCAATTCTTGTAGATTTATTTTGTCACGGCGTTCCAAGCTACAGTGTGTGGGATAAATATTTGCAGTCCTTGAGTCAAACTTTGGGAACAGAGAGCTTAACAGAGGTTAATTTTCGTGACAAGTCTGTCGGCTGGCATAATTTTGTCATAAAATTGAAATCGGATAAGGGCGAGCATAAAGAAGCAAGCGAAGGGGATTTGTTTTATCACGCATTCTTTGATAATGTACTTTTTTCAAAGGCTTGTTTTGACTGCCCTGTCAGAAAAGATGTTTCAAAAGCCGATATTCGTTTGGGCGATTATTGGGGAAAACGGTATCAAAATTATGAGGACGGCATTTCAGCGGTACTTTTATGCACAGAAAACGGAAAAAATTTTTTTGACGGGATAAAAGGTCAAACTGTTTATTTTGAGTCAGGCGATGCCATTGAGGTTATGACGGCTCAAAGCGTTCATTCATATCCTACCGAAAAATACCGCGAAAAAGCTTTTAACGATTTGAAACAGGGCAAGAATTTGAAGGATACCGTTAAATCGTATAGAAAACTGTTTCCGGCTAAAAAGCGTATCAAGCTCTTTGTCAAAGAAGGAACATCAAAGCTTCCTGATTTTATGAGAGCGGAATTAAGAAGGATTTATAAGAAATTATGAGGGATATTATTCTGTATATAGGTTCGATTTTTTTACCGGATAAAAGTGCGGGTGCGCAAAGAGCGCTTTCGCTCAGTAAGTCATTCCGCGATCTCGGGTATAAGACGGTAATCGTTGGTATGTCTTCCGAACAGGACAGGAATATTCCTGTTTTGAAAACTAAAGCTTTCTGTAAAGGATTCGAAACTTTTTCCGTTCCTCAGCCAAAAAGTATTCCGCAATGGTTTCATCATACAGTTTCTGTTAAAGAATTTAAAGAGGTTGTGGATTATTACGGATACGAAAGAATTTATGCAATAGTAGCGATGGAATACGAAGCAATCCCTTTGTGGAGGCTTTCAGGTTATTGCAAAAAAAGAGGAATACATTTGATTGCCGATGCCGAAGAATGGTACGAAAAGTCCAATCTTCGTTTTCCTATGAATATTGCAAAAGACTTTGACACAGGTCTTCGTATGAAATATATTTATCCTAAAAAAATCGACTGTATGATTTGTATCAGCAGATTTTTTGAAAATTATTATAAAGGCATTGTTAAAAATACTGTTTATGTTCCCGGCACAATTGACAAAGACGAAGAAAAATGGCAGAAGGTTAATAAATATAAGCCGAATGATGTTTTCACAATAGGTTACGCAGGGCATCCCGGATTGAAATTTGAAAAAGAGCGGTTGGATTTGCTTATCAGTGCGGTTTTAGAATTGAACAGTGAGGGCAAAAAATGCCGCTTGAAAATTGCCGGATTAGACCGTGAATTTTTAGAAAATCACTTGCCGAATATAAATATAAATGAATCTGTAGAGTGTCTTGGAAAAATTCCGCATACCGACTGCTTAAATATGATTGCAGAATCGGATTTTTCAGCTATTATCCGTGAGGATAAACGTGTAACAAAGGCGGGATTCCCGACAAAATTCAGCGAAAGCTTCGGGTGCGGAACACCTGTAATTGCTACGAAATCAAGTAATATATTTGAATATATCAAAGACGGAGAAACCGGAATTTGTTGCGACGGGTACAGCAAGGCTGCAATTAAACAGGGAATTTTGAAAGCAATGAGCTTTTCACCGGATGAGTTGGCGGTTATTCATCAAAAAATGCGGGACGATAATCCTTTGGAATACCGTCGATTTACATCTGATATAAAAAGCTTTTTTGAAACAATCAATATTTAAGATAACTGAATCGGTTAGTTTTGAGGTGAGAATATGGATAAATTTAATATTCCTGTGGTATTGTTCATTTTTAAAAGATATAAAACAGCGAAAAAAATTATTGATGTATTAAGGCAGATAAATGTTTCACATATATATTTGATTGCAGACGGCGCAAGAGATGAAAAAGAAGAAGAGCGTGTATCCGAATGCAGAAAAGAAATTGAAAAATATATCGATTGGGATTGCACAATAACTAAAAATTACGCCGATAAAAACAGAGGGGTAATGGAAAATATAGGAAACGGAGCACGGTGGGTTTTTGAAAGAGAAGAAGAGGCAATTTTTTTGGAGGATGATAACCTTCCTCAGCTGTCCTTTTTCCGGTACTGTCAGGAAATGCTCGAAGAATACAGAGAAAATGAGCGTGTTTTATGGATAACCGGCACTAATTACCTTGGCGAATATGAACCTAAAGACGGCTCAAGCTATATGTTTACGCAGCATTTGCTGCCTTGCGGCTGGGCGTCATGGTCAAATAAGTTTTTAAAATACTACGATATTTACCTTGACAATATAAGTAATGAGGAATGTTGGGAAAAAGCAGAAAAAAGCTATGAAAGCAAAATGCTGTTTAAACAGCAAAAGTACTCAATATGCTCAACAAAAAGGAAAATTGAATTAAACCATCCTGTTTCATGGGATTTTCAAATGTGCTTTTCTTTAAGAAGCAATGATTTATACGGCATTTCGCCTTCTAAAAATCAAATTAAAAATATCGGCGTAGATGAGGATTCTACACATGGCGGAGTGTCAAAAAAGATAGAGATGACGAACAGATTTTGCTCTATGAAAGCCTATCCGTTATCGTTTCCTTTAGTAAAGCCTGCCGAAGTTAAAAAGGATGCTGAATATGAGAAAAAAATATCCGAAATTATTACATGGCCTATCAAAACACAAATTCAGTATAGATTATCGTTTATAATTAAATTCTTTTTAGGCTTAAATAAATATGACAGTTTATCATATTTATTAAAAAACAAAAGGAGAAAATAGTTTAGCAATATGATTAGTACCGCTGCAGCTAAAAGAAAAAAAACGATATATACCATATATCATTACATACTAATAGGTGTTGCTTTTTTATCGAGCGGACATGTTTATTCTGTTACCAAGGGGAATTTGTGCAATTATATCTTATTTGCAACCTTGATTTTGATGTTAACAGGGAAAGTTTTACACGGAATAAGAAAGAAAAAAGTGAATCCAAAGTCAATCGGTATTTTTGCATTTATTATTTTAGCCTTCATAATTGATGCAGTTATGAATATACTGTTTGAGAATAATTTCCTTTACTCAATTCGCTTTTTTTCGGTTTTAATGTTTTCACTCATTTTTACTGCTGAAATGAGTTTTGGAGAATTTAAAGATATCTATATAAAATGTATGACGCTCATATCATCTGTTGCATTGGTTGGCTTTGTAATAGGCTTTTTTTCCGGCTATTATTACGATTTACCTATTATATCTAATGTAAACGGCGTTTCATATTATGATGCGGTTGTCTTTTTTGCTATGGACGATTTTTCAAGAGGGCGTAATATAGGCGTTTTCTGGGAACCCGGCATATTTGCAATTTTTATTGCTCTTGCAGTTTTATTCTTGATTTTTGATAAAAAAAAGTTAAATAAATTACAACTTGCTGTTTTAATGCTTACGCTTTTCAGTACATTTTCCACCACCGGTTATTTTTTAATAATGATAATTGTATTTGCTTATGTATATACGCGAAAAAATAAAGCTGCAATAAAAATTGTCTTTTTGTTTATAACAGTATTTTTGGTAATGTTTTCGATATTTAATTTAAATACGGTTTTAAACGCATTGTTGAGGTTGTCCCCGCGTGTTTTTTCTAAACTTATTGACAATAGCTCGTCAACGACGGCTCGAATTAATTCTATAATGTATAATCTCGAGATATTTATGAAATCGCCTCTATGGGGATTCGGACTTGTAGAAACAAATATGATGTTTTCTAAAATGACGAACGGCTCACAGACATCAACTATGACGCTTTATTTCGCTCAGTTTGGATTGACGGGCATTATTTATATGGTTATTCATTTTATATCGGTAATCAGATATAAAAAATGGACAAAACTGATGTGTGTACTGTTTTGCTTGGCGTGGGCAATATTGCTTAATGTAGAAATTGTAACTTTTTTCCCGATAATATATATCATATCTTTTTATTTTATAGAAGAATGACCGAAGAACAATACAACAGAGTGGAGATTTATTTGACGAATGCTGAACAAATTGCTTGCGTTTTATAAAGAAAAAGATAATAAAATATTAGTTAATAATATAGCAGGGACATTGCTTATTAAAGGTATTGCAATGATTTTAACCTTGTTTACCATGCCGGTTTATATTAAATATTTTGAAGATAAACAAGCAGTAGGAACTTGGTTTAGCTTAGTGTCTGTTTTAAATTGGATATTAACATTTGATTTAGGAATAGGTAACGGTTTAAGAAATAATTTAGTCAGTGCTTTATCGGAAAAGAACGACGTTTTGGTAAAGAAGCTGATTTCATCTGCGTACTATTTTTTAGGAATTGTTTCTCTTTTACTTTTGGTAATAGGCAATATATGCATAGGGTTTATTGATGTAAACGGGGTATTTAATATCTCAAAAGATATTTTTTTACCGTCTGTATTGCGGTACTGCGTCAGAATTGTTTTTTCGGGAATAGTTTTGCAGTTCTTTTTGCGAATTATTACATCGGTATTATATGCAATGCGGAAAACCGCCCTGTCTAATCTTCTCACTTTAATATCCTCGGCATCAATATTGCTGTTCGTTTTGATATATCAGCCTGAAGCTATGGAGGATAGGCTGATAGTGCTGTCGTATGCGCAGGTAATAACAACATGCTTGCCGCTGTTAATAACTACAATTATTATTTTTATGACGGTGCTGAAAAAAAATAAACCGTCAGTTAAATCATTTGATTTAACGACAGGAAAACAAATAATGAATCTTGGCGTTCAGTTCTTGTCTGTTCAAATATGTTTGATGATAATTACATCAACAAATGAAATTTTAATCAGCAGACTTTCAAATGTTGCGTTTGTTGTTGAATATCAAGCGTATTACAGAGTCTTTTATACGGTAGTAACACTGTTTTCTTTAATTTGTCAACCAATGTGGTCCTCTTTCACACAGGCAAATGTAAATAAACAGTATATTTGGATTAAGAAAACATACCGTAAATTTCAACTGATTGCAGTGGGATGCAGTCTGTTAACTGTGTTATTAGCATTAGTTTTTGATAAAATAGTAGTAATATGGCTGGGTGAAAATGTTGTACAAAGCAGTATTGTGTATTCGGTAACCTTTAGTGCTTTTACGATTGTTTCACTGTTAATAAATACATCGTCATGTTTAGCGAACGGTTTAAATATGCTGAAATGTCAAGTAGTATGGTCAATTATAGGCGCAATATTAAAAATACCGTTATCAATGATATTTGTAAAAATTACAGGTGAATGGATAGGTGTTGTTATTGCTAATGTAACAGCACTGCTGCCGTTACTGTTTTTCCAAAATCTTCAAAATGAAAAAACATTAAAAAAACTAAATAAATCTAACAATGCATAAGAGGAGTATGAAAAATGAGTTTATTCACAAATAAAACACTTTTA
>DERX01000048.1:22953-25082 GCA_002361875.1 Ruminococcaceae bacterium UBA3329 | reverse complement strand
ACAACGAAATACAGTGCCGCTAAATAGTAATTTATATGAAAATTATTATTTTAATTTTTTAGTATAAAACATTGTTTTTATTTGCGTTTTATAGTATAATATATCCTACTTATGATGTATTGCTATGTGTTACGGAGGGAAAACTATGGCTATTGTCAAAAAAGAGGCTTATTTTAATTCTTCAAACGGTGTAAATCGTGTACATACTTTAATTTGGGAAGATGATTCCGCAGCTCCGATAGGTATTTTACAGCTTACCCACGGAATGGCAGAACATATTGACAGATATGACTCTTTCGCTCGCTTTATGGCTTCAAACGGGTTTATTGTTTGCGGAAATGACCATATAGGTCACGGAAAGAGCATAAACGATCGTTCAGAAATCGGCTATTTTGCCCCTGTGGACGGGGACAAGCGTCTTGTTGACGATATGCACATTCTTACTAAAATTATGAAAAAAAGAAATCCCGATTTGCCTTATTTCCTTTTCGGTCACAGTATGGGTTCTTTCTGCGCAAGGGTTTATGCCGCTCATTTCGGTGAGGAGCTACAAGGGCTTATTCTTTGCGGCACGGGTGAAATCCCCGACATTTCCTCTGCACTTTTGCCACTATTTGATGCTGTTTGTGAAAAATACGGTGAAAAACGCCGTGTTGACGCAATAGGCGATTTGCTTAACAAGGGTGCATCTTTAATCGTCGGCGAAAAGGACAACCCTCTTGCTTGGCTTTCTGTTGATGCAGAAAACAGGCTTGCTTTTTCTAACGACGGACTTTGCGGATTTACATATACTCTTCGCGGCTACCGCGATATGTTTGCAGTAATCTGCGAGGCTTGTGAAGATACTTGGGCGTATAAGCTACCGCAGGATTTACCGATATTCATAATTTCGGGCGCAAATGACCCCGTCGGCTCAAAGGGCAGGGGCGTTTTGGCTGTTGCCGACAATCTTGTTGAGGCAGGAATTGAGCCTGAAGTTGTGCTTTATCCCGGACTTCGCCACGAAATTCTTAATGAAGAGGATAATGACAGAATTTACAACGATATTCTTAAATTTATTCACACTTGTTATCAAGTAGGCTAAGGAGAACAAAATTGACACAGTTTATCCCGAAAGAAAAAATAGCAGAGCAAATGGAAATCGCCGAAAGTGTAAAAGAACTTTTAATGCTTCGTTTCGGCAGAATACCCCTTGCTTTTGTTCATACATACGGCTGTCAGGGCAATGTTTCCGACAGTGAGCGCATTAAAGGAATGCTCTGTGAAATGGGCTTTCAAATGACAGAAGAAATAAATAATGCCGATTTAATTCTTTATAATACTTGCGCAATCCGTGAACACGCCGAGGACAGAGTTTTCGGCAATGTGGGTGCGGTTAAAAAGCTGAAAAAAGAAAAGCCCGAGCTTATCATTGCGCTTTGCGGCTGTATGATGCAGCAGGAGCATATAAGGGAAAAAATATACAACAGCTATCCGTTTGTTGACATTGTTTTCGGCACACATGCACATTACCTTTTGCCGGAGCTTTTAAAGCAGTATTTAACCCGTAAAAAGCGTATTGTTTCCGCCTTCGATATTGACGGTGAGATTGCCGAGGGCTTGCCTGTTTACCGTGACAGAACGGCAAAAGCATGGCTTCCCATAATGTACGGGTGCGACAATTTTTGCAGCTACTGCGTTGTGCCTTATGTCAGAGGCAGGGAGCGCAGCCGAAAATCAGAGGACATAATTAACGAAGCAAAGCAAATAATAGCCGAAGGGTACAAGGATATTACTCTCCTCGGTCAAAATGTCAATTCTTACGGTAAAGGCTTGGAGGAGAATATCAATTTTTCCGAGTTGTTGCGAAGAATTAACGCTCTGCCCGGTGATTTTACAATCCGTTTTATGACCTCACATCCAAAGGACTGCACGCACGAGCTGATTGATACAATAGCGCAGTGCGAAAAAGCGTCAAAGCACATTCACTTGCCGTTTCAGTCGGGCCACAACAGGGTGCTCGGTGAAATGAATCGCCGCTACACAAGAGAAAAGTATCTTGAACTTATAAATTATGCGAAAGAGAAAATTGACGGTCTGTCACTTACCAGCGATGTTATTGTAGGCTTCCCCGGTGAAACCTATGAGGA
>DERX01000048.1:22218-22656 GCA_002361875.1 Ruminococcaceae bacterium UBA3329 | reverse complement strand
CTTCCCCGGTGAAACCTATGAGGAGTTTTGTGACACGCTGTCACTTGTTAAAGAAGTTGAATTTACATCTCTTTTCACATTTATTTTTTCACCGAGAAAAGGCACAAAGGCAGAAAAAATGCCCGACCCCGTTCCTCACAGTGAAAAAGCAAAATGGTTTAAAGAGCTTTGCGATTTGCAGGAATCAATAGCGGCAAATCATAACGCAAAAATGAAAGGTAAAACATACCGTGTGCTTTGCGAGGGTGAAAGCAAAAATAACGGTGAGCTTCTTGCAGGTAGAACAGACGGAAATGTTATTATCGAATTTAAGGGCGACAAATCGCTTATAGGCAAATTCTGCCGTGTTAAAGTAACCGAGCCGCTTAACTGGATAGTCAGAGGCGAGCTTGTAAATAATTAGTTTAATATTTTTTAAAATAAAGGAGTAAAACAATG
>DERX01000048.1:1586-22118 GCA_002361875.1 Ruminococcaceae bacterium UBA3329 | reverse complement strand
TTAAAATAATTATAAATGATAAAAAAATAAAGGAGTAAAACAATGGACAATCTTGAAAAACTTACAAGAGAGCTTGGCGCAGAAATTCAAAAGGACGAGCGCTATCTTAAATTCATCGCCGCTAAAGAGGCAAATGACAAGGATGTAGCTCTCGGCGAGCTTATGGGCAAAATTCAGCTTATTCAGATTTCATATCAGCATGAAGCGGCTAAAGAAAATGCCGATGAGGGTAAGCTTAAGGCTTATGACGAGGAGTTCAGAGGCGTATATACCGAAATTATGCAAAACTCTAATATGCGCAATTATGAAATGGCAAGAAAAGATATTGACGATATGATGAACTACCTTACAGGTATTCTTGCTCTTTGTGTAAACGGCGACGACCCCGCAACCTGCGACCCCACAGCACACGATGAGGGCTGTAGCGGCGACTGCTCTTGCTGCGGCGGCGATTGCGACCATAATCACGAATAATTTTTAATGAAAGAGAGGGGGCATAAGATATGGCAGAGCTTTCACCAATGATGAAACAGTACTTTGAAATTAAAGATAATTATAAAGACGCTATTCTTATGTTCCGTCTCGGCGATTTTTACGAAATGTTCTATGACGATGCAAAAATAGCGTCAAAAGAGCTTGATTTGGTTTTAACCGGTAGGGACTGCGGGCAGGAGGAGCGTGCGCCTATGTGCGGTGTTCCGTTCCACAGCGTAGATTCTTATATAGCGAAATTAGTTGCAGGCGGCTACAAGGTCGCAATATGCGAGCAAACCGAAGACCCGGCGACAGCTAAAGGTATAGTTAAGCGCGATGTAATACGAATTGTAACGCCCGGCACGGTTATTGAAAGCTCCATGCTTGACGAGTCAAAGAACAATTATTTAGCCTCCGTTTGCTCTTATGACGGCAAAGTAGGTTTAGGCTTTGTTGATATTTCAACAGGTGAGGTCAATCTTACCGAATTTTCGGAAAACACCGAGCAGAGAACAATGAATGAAATCGGCAGGTATAACCCGTCCGAGCTGATTATGAATAAAGAAGCGGTTTCTTTTCCGAAGCTCAGCGAATTTATATCCAAAAAGCTTGAAGCGTCTGTTGAAATATTAACCGAAGAATTTGACCTTGAAAAATGCACCGAAGTCATTAAAAATCATTTTGATATTTCCGATTTAGCATCTCTGTCCCTAAACGGAAGAGAAAGTGCCGTAAAGGCTTTGGGTGCGGCGCTGATGTATCTTAAATCAACGCAGAAAAGAGAGCTTGACAATATTAAAAATGTCAATTTTTATACCGATGCAAAATTTATGAAGCTCGGCGTTTCCGCAATAAGAAATCTTGAGCTTATTGAAACAATGCGTGACCGCAATACAAAGGGCTCGCTTTTATGGGTGCTTGATAAAACAAAGACGGCAATGGGCAAAAGAATGCTTCGTTCATTCCTTGAACGACCGCTTTATGACTGTGCCGAAATTTCAAGACGGCTTAATGCTGTTGATGAGCTTTACGGGAAAACAGAGGTTCGTGAAAGCGAAATGAAGCTTCTTTCGGGAGTTTATGACATTGAGCGTTTAATGACCCGTGTGGTTTATAACACCGCCAATGCAAAGGAGCTTTTATCACTTTTGTCAACGCTTAAAAAGCTTCCCGAAATCAAGGCGAATATTGCGAACAGTGAATGTAGCTTATTAAGGTCCGTATATAATGAGCTTGATGTTTTGGAGGATGTTTGCTCGCTTATTGATGTATCCATTTCCGAGGACGCTCCGTTTTCAGTCCGCGAGGGCGGAATGATTAAAGACGGTTTTAACAAAGAGCTTGACGAGCTTCGCAGTATCGTAAACGGCGGACGGGATATTCTTACAAAGCTTGAGGCGGAGGAACAGGAAAAAACAGGTATTAAAAAGCTGAAAATCGGCTATAACAAGGTTTTCGGATATTTCTTTGAGGTGCTCAATTCCTACAAGGAGCTTGTCCCCGAAAATTATATCCGCAAGCAGACCCTTACAAACTGCGAGCGCTACATAACCGAGGAGCTTAAAGCCCTTGAAACAAAGGTTCTCGGCGCACAGGAAAGAATAATCAGCCTTGAATATGAGATTCTCAATTCCATTCGCAAAAAAATTGCAGGCGAATACATAAGAACGCAAATTACATCACATTCACTTGCTCTTTTAGATGTTATTTGCTCGCTTTCCGCAGTTGCGGTGCAGAATAATTACACAAGACCGGACATTAACGATAAAGGCGTTATTCGCATTTCCGAGGGGCGACACCCCGTTGTTGAGGCACTTCAAAAGGGTAATATTTTCGTTCCCAACGATACTCTACTTGACAGGGACGAAAACAGAATGATGATAATTACAGGTCCGAATATGGCAGGCAAATCCACATATATGCGCCAGATTGCTCTAATCGTTTTAATGGCTCAAATGGGTTCGTTTGTCCCTGCGCGTTCAGCGGATATTGGTATTGTTGATGCAATTTTTACCCGTGTAGGCGCGTCAGACGATTTAGCGTCAGGTCAGTCTACATTTATGGTTGAAATGAATGAGGTTGCGGAGATTTTGTCTTTCGCCACCTCGAACAGCCTTGTTATACTTGATGAAATCGGTAGGGGTACTTCAACCTTTGACGGAATGAGCATTGCACGGGCAGTTGTGGAATTTCTGGCGGATAAAAAGAAAATCGGTGCTAAAACCTTATTTGCAACTCATTATCACGAGCTTTCCGAGCTTGAAAAGCAGGTTGGCGGAGTTAAAAACTTCAATGTCGCTGTTAAAAAGCGCGGTGACGATTTAACATTTTTACGCAGAATAGTTGCAGGCGGTGCGGACAGCAGCTACGGTATTGAGGTTGCAAAATTGGCAGGAGTTCCCGATGCAGTAATAAACAGGGCAAAGGTAGTTTTGCGTGCCTTGGAGGATAACGATTTAATGAAGCCGAATATGGAAATCCCGACAGAAATTGATACGGAAGAAAATATGCAGATTTCATTTGACGACGGCAGGACAGAGAGCATAATTGAAAGGCTTAAATCTCTTGATGTAAATGTGCTTACACCCATTGAAGCTATGAGCATACTTAATGAGCTTTCAAGCGAGGCAAAGCAGTAAACAATATATCATATCGAATATAAAGTAAAGGCAGGTGCGAAAATGGCAAAAATAAATAAGCTTCCCGTGGAAATTTCTAATTTAATAGCCGCAGGCGAGGTCGTTGAACGCCCCGCGAGCGTTGTAAAAGAGCTTATGGAAAATGCCGTTGACGCAGGTGCTGATACCGTAACAGTTGAAATACAGAACGGCGGAATAAGGTTTATAAGAGTTACCGACAACGGCTGCGGAATAGCGAGAGAGGACGTTAAAACTGCATTCCAAAGCCACGCAACAAGCAAAATTTCAAGTGCTGACGACTTAAATTCAATTATGACATTGGGCTTTCGCGGTGAGGCTCTCCCGTCAATTGCCGCTGTTGCAAAGGTGAATCTAATAACCCGAACCGAGGGCGAGGAGTTCGGAACAAGTCTTAATATTGAAGGCGGAGAAATAACCGATATTTTTGACGCAGGCTGTGCTTTGGGAACAACATTTATTGTGCGTGAGCTTTTTTACAATACACCTGCCAGAATGAAATTTTTAAAAAAAGATGTGAGCGAGGGAAATTATGTTTCAGCGGCAGTTGAGAAAATCGCTCTTGCCAACCCGAATATTTCCGTAAGATTCATCCGTGACGGAAAGACTGTGTTTGTAACTTCAGGCGACGGTCAACTTAAGAATGTGTGCTATTCGGCTTTCGGCAAGGATTTTTGCGACGGGCTTATTTCAGTTGATTCGGAAATGAACGGCATCCGTGTTCACGGACTTGTTACTCCGCCTTATAATTCAAGAGGCTCAAGAGGGATGCAGTACTTTTTTGTGAACGGCAGAAGTATTCGCAATTCAACTGTGACAGCCGCATTTGAAGCCGCTTACAAAAACACGGTTATGGTCGGCAAATTCCCCGGCGGCGTACTTTTCATTGAAATAAATCCCGAACGAATTGATGTTAATGTTCACCCGTCAAAAATTGAGGTCAGATTTTCCGATGAGCGTGCGCTGTTTGATGCAGTATATCACGCAGTAAAAACCGAACTTGACAGTATTGACAGCTTTAAGCAGGCAAAAATTACATCTGCTCAAACTGTAAATCCGCAGGTTTTTCAAAAAACAGCAGTCTTTGAAGAGCCGAAAAAAGCAGAACAGATTAAAAATATATTTACTGTTTATGATGCTGTAAAAAATTATGAGGCGTACCACATTGAAGATGAAGACAGCGACGGCTTGGAAATTGAATTTCCACCTGTTCAAAAGACGGAAAGAGTTGTAACAAAAAATGAAGACAGTATAGAAGAAACGGCGGATACATCACCCAATAAGGATTTTAAAATCCTGGGCGAGGCATTCAAAACCTATATTTTCCTTGAAATGAACGGCTCTGTTTTTGTTATAGACAAGCACGCTGCTCACGAAAGAATAAATTTTAATAGGCTTAAAAATACAGAGCAGAATTTAGGCAGTCAGTTTTTGCTTGAGCCTGTTTCCGTAACGCTTGGCAAGGATGAATATTCTGCTGTGCTTGAAAACATAGATTTGATAAAAAGCGCCGGATTTGAAATCGAGGATTTCGGCAACGGTTCGGTAATAGTCAGAAGCTGTCCTACTCCTCTTGACAGTGAGGACATTCCGTCTTTAATCAGCGAGCTTGCAGGTTATCTTCTTAAAAATAAAAGAGATATATCCAATGAACATCTTGATTGGATTTACCACAATGTTGCCTGCCGAAGCGCCATAAAAGCAGGGGATAAATCAACGCCTTTGGAGCTTTATGAGCTTGTAAAAACGGTGGTAAACGATGATAAAGTGCGTTTTTGCCCCCACGGCAGACCTGTTATGATTGAAATTACAAGGAGCGAGCTTGAAAAACAGTTCGGAAGGATACAGTGATGGAAAAGATACCCGTAATTGCCGTTGTCGGCCCGACTGCCTCCGGCAAAACTGCGCTCGCAGTAGAGCTTGCCAAGAAATTTAACGGGCAGATTGTTTCTGCTGATTCAATGCAGATTTATAAGGGTATGAACATTGCAACAGCCAAGCCGACAGAGGAAGAGAAATGCGGAATTAAGCATTTCCTTATTGACTTTTTACCTACGGATGTCCGTTTCAGTGTTGCGGATTATGTTTCTGCGGCGCAAAAATGCATTTCGGAAATAAACGGGAACGGATACTTGCCCATAGTTGCAGGCGGAACGGGGCTTTATGTTGACTCGCTTTTGCAGAATATTTCATTTTGTCCTCAGAAAACAGATGATAATATAAGAAAAAGAATATCCGACGAATACGACTCTTTAGGCGGTGAAAATCTGCTTTTACGGTTAAAAGAAATTGACCCCGAAACCGCTTTACGCCTTCATCCGTCTGACAAAAGCAGAATTGTAAGGGCGCTTTCGCTTTTCTATTCAACGGGCACGACAATGACGCAGCAGTATGCAAATTCCCGTTTGTCCGAGTCACCCTATGAGACTTTGTATATCGGCATAAATTACCATAACAGAGAAATTCTTTATTCACGGATAAACGCCCGTGTTGACACAATGCTCCAAAACGGACTTTTGAATGAGGCTAAAGAGTATTTTGATTTGAGTAGTGACACAACCGCCTCACAGGCAATCGGCTACAAGGAACTTTCGCCCTATTTTAAAGGTGAAAAATCTCTTGAAGAGTGCACCGAAAGTCTTAAAAGAGAAACAAGACGCTACGCAAAAAGACAGCTTACTTGGTTCAGGCGAAACGAAAATATAAATTGGATTTATCCTGATGATTACGAAAATACCGATGATATGGTGAAAAACGCATTTTTGATTGCTGAAAACTTTTTGAGGAGGTACGCAGATGAGTAAATCAAAGTTTAACAAAGACTCTTTAAAATATATAATCGGCTGTGTTTTCGGTATAGCGGTTATAATTTATTTTATAACATTTGTAATTAAGATGAATTCTAACCCGTATAAAACAGAAACTGCAATTCAGCGAAATATTCAAAACACGATTGAAACTAAAGGCTTTGTAGTCCGTGACGAAGCTTATCTTACTGCGTCCGACCCAAACGGAACAATTGTTTCAATAGCTGAGGACGGTAAACGAGTAGGCAGCGGTGAAACGGTTGCTATTTCATTCAAAACAGCTGACAGTGCCGCGATTTATGTGCGAATTAACGAGCTTAACAGTGAAATTGAATATTACAATAAACTCAAAAATAAGGTCGGAGCCGGCACAAATTCTCCGTCATCATATAACAATACGGTGAATTCGGCTTGCATAAATTACATATCATCGTCGAAATCCGAAATCGGCGGAGAGTTTGAGGATGCACTTTCCGATTTAAGAGACGCGATTACCACAAAGCAATTAGCGGTCGGTAAGGTTATTTCGGTTGATGAAAAGCTCGCTTCATTGCAGGCAGAGCTTTTGGGACTTAAAGATAAAGCTTCGGGTTATACTTCAATTGCCTCACCGAATCCTGGGTATTATATAGGCTCTGTTGACGGCTATGAAAATGCGGTAAAATACAGCGATGTATTGAATATGAATGTGTCTTCAATAAATGAACTGCTTTCATCTGCCGCTTCAACGCCGCCCGAAAATGTAATGGGAAAGCTTGTTGATGCATTTAACTGGTATATTCTTTGTAATGTACCTTATGATGTTTCAGGTTCAATAGAAGTCGGAAAAACCGTTAAGGTGAAAGTACCTACTGTATCATCGGAACCCTTTGAATGTACTGTTGAAAAGAAGGGCGATAAAGAGGGCGACAGCATTTCGGTCATTCTTAAATGCGGTCTAATGAACCGCGATGTAGCGAAATTGAGAATTGCCGACATTCAAATAATTACCGATGAATTTATGGGCTTCAGAATTTCAAACGATGCAATCCGTGAGGTCGATTCTCAAAAAGGCGTATATGTTTTGAGAGGCGATACAGTACAGTTTAAAAAGGTAAATATTATGTATTCTTCAGAAGAATATTCAATCATAGAAAGCACTGATGATGATTCGTCTTTCCTTCGTCAGTATGACACAGTTATTACACAGGGAGTTGATTTATATGACGGAAAAGTCATTTCTTGAAAGCCGAAAGGCAGACATTTGTTATAATCTTGATGTCATAAATGAAAAGATTGCCGAAGCGGCAATAAAATCGGGCAGAAGTCCCGAAGATGTAAAGTTTATGGCTGTTACAAAAACAGTTGACCCTATTTTTATAAACTATGCGCTCGACCACGGTGTAAAGCTTATTGGTGAAAACAGAGTTCAAGAGCTTTTACGCAAGAAAGAAGAGCTTCATTTGGACGGCGTTGAAAAGCATCTTATTGGGCATTTGCAGACTAATAAAGCGGGGCAGATTGTCGGCGTTGCCGATATGATTCAGTCCGTGGATTCCGTAAAAATAGCAAAAGAGATTGCCAAACAGTCAATAAAAAAAGGCATTAGTACCGATGTTCTGCTTGAAATCAATATAGGTGCTGAGGAAAATAAAACGGGATTTGATGTAGGCGAATTTGAGGATTGTTTGTATCAAATTGCCGAAATCGGCGGAATAAATGTAAAAGGTCTTATGTGCGTGCCGCCTATATGCGAAAATGATACAATACTTTGTAAATTTTTTGAAAATATATACAATATATATGTTGACATTAAAGGCAAAAAGATAGATAATATAAATATGCAAATCCTGTCGATGGGTATGTCCGGAGATTACGAGAAAGCAATTTTATGCGGTTCGGAGCTTGTAAGAATAGGTTCTGCAATTTTCGGCCCGAGAATATATTAGGAGGTAATGTTATGAGCTTTTTAGACAAAATCAAAAATATTGTAAATGTTGATGAGGACGGCTATTATCCTGACGATGACGTTCAGGACGGTGATTACGGTTCCAATGACCGTTTCTTTGAACAGGGTGAGGAAAGAACAACTAAAACCGCTTACCGCAGACCGCAGCGTCAGTCTGAACAGGACAAGGTTGTTAATATTCATACGACTGCACAACTTCAGGTTGTTCTTGCAAAGCCTGAAAAATTTGATGAGGTTTCCGGTATTGCGGACAACCTTAATGAAAAAAGAACTGTTGTTCTTAACCTTGAATCAGTTAATAAAGAAACTGCTCGCAGACTTATTGACTTTCTTTCGGGTGTTGCTTACGCTAACAACGGTCAGCTCAAGCGTGTTGCCAACAGCACCTTTATTATAACACCTTATAATGTTGATGTTATGGGCGACCTTATGGAAGAACTGGAAAATAACGGTATGTTCTTCTAATCAGCTGAATATGATTTTTAGGGCGAAGTTTGGCCCGTTTTAGAATATGCCTGTGGGCAAGAATGGAAGGTAATTTATGCTTACACCTGATAAAATTAAAGAAAAACAGTTTCAGTCTTCCGGTAGGGGATCTTACCGCGCAGAAGATGTAGATGCATTTATAAGTGAGGTTTCTGCTTCTTATGAGCAAATGTTTAAGGAGAACGGCGACCTTGTACGTAAAATAAGTATCCTTGCCAAAAAGGTTGAGGAGTACCGTGCAGACGAGGAAAGCTTAAAGCTTGCTCTTTTAAATGCGCAGAAGCTTGCCGATCAAATAGTTGCCGAAGCAAAGGAAAAAGCTGAAAAAGAGACAACTGAGGCTGCTACTGCTGCCGAAAGGCAGGTTGCAGACGCTAAAGCGGAAGCTGAAAAACAGGTTGCGGATGCTAAAGCGGAAGCTGAAAAACTGTCAATAAACAGCAAAAGAGACTCTGCCGCAATAATTGAAAGCGCAAAAGCAGAGTCGGAACGTATTATTGCCGATGCCAATAAAAAATCCGATGAAATTCTCGGCAATATCAACCGTAAGGTAACTCACGAAACTCTTGTATTTGAAATGACAAAGAAGGAAGCAGTCGAGTTTAAGCATAAGCTTGTTGAAATGTATAAGGAGCACATAAACCTTATAAATCAACTTCCCGACATAGTTGACGAACAGCTTGATAAGGAAACGCCTGTAAGCGAAACAGCAACTGCTAATGAAGAGTCTGCTGCTGTCGAAGAGGTATCTGAAGATGTAATCGTTTCCGAGCCTGAAGAGCCTGCTGTTGCAGAGTCCGCTGTGCCTGAAAAAGCAGAAGAACCCGAAGAGAAAACAGTAACTGCCGAAGAGCCTGCTTTTGAAGATGTTTATTCCGATTCTGTTGAAGAAACAGAAGAAGTAGAAGAAGAGCCTTCAAAAAAAGAAAATCCCTTTAAGCTTGATTTAAGTAAGATAGATTTTTCAGATGATGACGATGATGAAACAGCAGAGGAAGTTGAGCCAGTTGCAGACATTTCCTCCGACAGTGCACCATCCGACGAAGATGAGGAAGAGGACGATGCGGGTTCAAGCTCCATTTCTTTCAAAAATTTTTTCAAGAAAAAATAATTGAGGGTAAATAATGCGTCGAATAAATACAGTTTTATCTGCAATTCTGTTAGTTGTTGCCGACCAGCTCATAAAACTGCTTGTGATTGCACGCCTTAAACCGATTGGCAGTCTTGGTGTTATTAACGGATTTTTGCGTTTGAATTACGTTGAAAACACAGGGGCTGCTTTTGGTTCGTTCAGCAGTCATACGGCAATTTTGTCAATTGTTACTTTTTTGGCTGTGGCAGTCGGCTTTTACTACATTTTAAGCGGCAAAATCAAATTCGGATTTGAATATGTTTGTATTCTTTTAGTGCTTTCAGGTGGAACGGGAAACCTTATTGACCGTGTGTTCCGAGGCTTTGTAATAGATTATATTGAACCTACTTTTATTGATTTTGCAGTATTTAATTTTGCTGATATACTTGTTACCTGCGGAGCTGTTCTTCTTATAATTTGGCTTACTAAAGACTGTGTAAAAGAAATCCGTGAAATCGGAAGAGAAAAATAGAGATGAAAGAACTGATAATTGAAGTTAATGCGGAAAATGAGGGAGAGCGGATAGATAAATTTTTATCTGTCCTGGTTGTCGGTTCTTCACGCACTTCAATTCAAAAATCAATCGAAAACGGTTATGTTTTCGTAAACGGCAAAAATGTAAATAAAAAATACAAGGTCGGGACAGGTGATGAGGTAAAGATTTGCGAGCAGGAGTTAAAAATTCCGGACGCAGAGCCTGAAAATATTCCGCTTGATATTGTCTTTGAGGATGAGCATTTGCTTGTTGTCAATAAGCCGAGAGGAATGGTTGTTCATCCTGCCCCCGGGAATTACAGCGGAACGCTTGTAAATGCCTTGCTTTACCACTGCAAGGATTCGCTTTCGGGAATAAACGGGGTCTTAAGACCGGGAATTGTTCACCGAATTGATAAAGACACGAGCGGACTTTTAATTGTAGCAAAAACCGATAAAGCGCATTTAGGACTTGCCGAGCAAATAAAAGAACATTCCTTTACAAGGGAATATAACGCAGTCGTTTGCGGTCACCTTAAAGAACAAAGCGGCACAGTGAATGCACCTATCGGCAGAAGTGCGAAAGACCGTAAAAAAATGTGCGTTACTGCGCAAAATTCCAAAAATGCCGTTACACATTACACCGTGATTAAAGAATACGAAAAGTATTCGCATATTTCATTAAAACTTGAAACAGGCAGAACGCACCAAATCAGAGTTCATATGGCTCATTTGGGGCACGCAGTTGCAGGAGACGCAGTTTACGGCAATGACAAATTCAGTGCTTATCTCGGCGGTCAGTGCCTGCATGCAATAAAAATAGGTTTTGTTCACCCTGAAACTAAAGAGTATTTGGAATTCACTACTGATTTACCTCAGTATTTCAAAGAGTTCTTAAATAAAATATCTTAAGAGGTAATTATGTTAAAAAAAGATTTTTCGGACTGGCTTGTTGTTTCGGATATTGACGGAACGCTTAATAACAAGCTTCGTCAGCTTCCAAAGAGAAATTTGGAGGATATAAACCGATTCGTGCTTGAATGCGGCGGACATTTCACATTGGCTTCGGGCAGAAATGTCCAGTCACTTAGAAAGCACTTTGAAAAATTGCCGATTTCGGGAACACCTGCGGTAGTTCTTAACGGCGCAGGCGTTTACGATTACAGCAAAGAAAAAATGGTAAGGTTTTCACCGATAAACGAGAGCGCAATTGACATTGTAAGAATGGTTTATGAGCGTTTTCCGTCCGTTGAAATAGAAATTCTCACCGACAAGACTATTTATACGCTTAACTCAAAAATCTTCTGCCCCGTAATGGTTCGGGCGGATAAGCTTAATCACACGGATTATAAAAAGTTTTCCAAGATTCCGAAAGAAAATTGGGGCAAGGTAATTTTCCTCGGCGTACCGCCGCTTATTACCGAAGTGAGAAAATATATCGACTCAATCCCCGATAAAAAAGCGAATTTTATGTCAAGCTCAATCGCTTCCTTTGAGATGCTTGAGAAGGGCGTTCATAAGGGTGTAGGGGCGATGGAAATTGCAGAAATGTACGGTATTCCCTATGAGCACACTGCCGCTATAGGCGATTATTTCAACGATTACGATATGTTAAAAACAGTTTATCTCTCTGCTTGCTGCGGACAGGCACCGCAAGGTCTTAAGGACATTGCAAAATATCACGCCTGTCACTGCAATAAGGGCGCAGTAGGGGATTTACTCGAATACATAATGGATAATTACAAGGAGGATATATAATGGACGCTACACTTAAAAAACAGCTTGAAATCTTTGCGGTAAAAGAAAGACTTTTACTGATGGAAGGCATTTTCAACGCTAAAGCAGGTCATCCGGGCGGCTCGCTTTCAATTGCAGAGCTTCTCGCTTATCTTTACAATGTTGAGATGAAGGTTGACCCCAAAAATCCGAAAGACCCGAACCGTGACAGATTTGTTCTTTCAAAGGGTCATGCGGCACCCGCTCTCTATGCGGCGCTCTCACTTAAAGGATTTTTCCCGACTGAAGATATGAAAACTCTCCGTAAATCGGATTCATATTTACAGGGACACCCGAATATGAATAAGATTCCGGGTGTTGATATGAGCACAGGGTCACTCGGTCAGGGTATTTCTGCGGCTGCAGGAATGGCGCTTGCTGCAAAGCTTGACGGTAAAGATTACAGAGTTTATACAATCCTCGGTGACGGAGAAATTGAAGAGGGCGAGGTTTGGGAGGCCGCAATGTTCGCTTCAGCAAAGGGTCTTGACAATCTCCTTGTTATTGTTGACAATAACAATCTTCAAATTGACGGCACAGTCGAAGAGGTTAATTCGCCTTATCCGATTTTTGAAAAATTTGAAGCATTCGGCTTTAATACAATAGCTATTGACGGTAATAATTTTGACGAGATTGAAGACGCCGTTAAGAAAGCAAAGAAATTTAAGGGCAAGCCTACTGCGATTATTGCAAAGTGTGTTAAGGGCAAGGGCGTTTCTTATATGGAAAATGCTGTTAACTGGCACGGCGCGGCTCCGAATGAAGAGCTTTACAATGTTGCAGTCCAGGAGCTTACAGCTGCTCTTAAAGAATTGGAGGCGTAAACAATGAGTGAAATAATTAAAACTGCTACACGTGATGCATACGGCAAGGCTCTTGTTGAGCTTGGCAACACTGACAAAAAAATAATCGTTCTTGACGCTGACCTTGCGGCGGCAACAAAAACAGGTATGTTTAAAAAAGCACATCCCGAAAAGTTTGTTGACTGCGGCATTGCAGAGGGAAATATGATGGGCGTTGCGGCAGGTCTTGCATCTGCGGGATATACAGTATTTGCCTCGTCTTTCGCTATGTTTGCGGCGGGCAGAGCATTTGAACAGGTAAGAAACTCAATAGGCTATCCTCATCTTAATGTTAAAATCGGCGCAACTCACGCGGGCATTTCCGTAGGCGAGGACGGCGCAAGCCACCAGTGCTGTGAGGACATCGGTCTTATGCGAACAATCCCGGGTATGGTAATTCTTAACCCTGCGGACGATATTGAGGCAAGATTGTGTGTTCTTGCCGCCGCAGAGCATGACGGCCCTGTTTATATGCGTTTCGGCAGACTTGCAGTGCCGAGAGTTTTTGATGAAAACTATAAATTTGAAATCGGAAAAGGCGCTGTTCTTAAAGACGGCACTGATGTAACAATTATTGCAACAGGTCTTATGGTAAATGAGGCTCTTATGGCGGCCCAAAGGCTCGCAGACGAGGGCATTTCGGCAAGAGTTGTCAATATGGCAACAATTAAGCCTATCGACCGTGACATAATCGTTGACTCAGCCAAGAAAACTGGCGTTATTGTTACTGCTGAGGAGCACAATATTATCGGCGGACTCGGTTCAGCCGTTGCAGAGGTAGTTTGCGAAACCGTTCCCGTTCCCGTGCTCAGAGTAGGTGTTAACGATGTATTCGGCAAATCAGGACCTGCTGTTCAGTTACTCCACGAATTCGGCCTTGACGCTGACAACATCGCCGCAAAGGCAAAAGAAGCCGTAAAGCTTAAATAAATATAATATTTATACTGCGTTTTTGCATAAAAATGCCCTCATGATGCATTTGACATTGTGAGGGCATTTAAAATATAATTAAGAATATTATTTTAATTCATTTCCTGATTATTTCGGGGGTTGTCCCTAAAAGTGCTTTTACCAAATCCTTGTTGTCGGTAATTTCACGATCAAATATCAGTCCGCCGCGTGCGGTGTCCTCGTGCTCGTGGTAGTCAGAACCGCTTGTCTTTAAAAGCGAATTTTCATCTGCCCACATATTCGCAATTGCATTGTGCGAGTTGTGACGGGGACAGCCGTTGTAAACCTCAATTCCGTCAAGATATTTGGGGTTAGTAACGGTCATACCTATTCTGAACGGGTGCGCCTGAAAAATCGCCATACCGTTTTTGTGAACAAGCTCGGAAAATTCGGGAATACGCATACGGTCAATGTCAACATTGTCATAAAGAAATTTTTCCGTAACCCCGTAAACAAGGTAATCGTTCATATTTGCGTCCTCTGGAAAGTAAAATCTTATTTCCGTTCCGAGAAAAACTTTAATTTTTCCGTTTGCCGCATTTTTTGCTGCATTGTACCCGCGAAGAAAGAAATCAATTTTCTCTTTCCATGATACAGCTTTACCCTCAAAATGCGCAAAGGTTGACGGGCTTAAATGGTCTGTTACAACAATTCCGTCATAGCCGGCATCTATATAATCCTTTATCATATCCTCAGCCTTGATATGTGCACATCGGCTTGTATTTGACGTGTGAGCGTGCATTTCACAAACAAATTTTTCCATAATTAAACCTTCTCGTTTTTTAATAGTTTATTTTAACATAAATTACTTTAAATCACAATATAATTTAGTCTATCTTTTGATTGAAAAAAAGCGAATTTTGTATTATTATATACATTTGGAGGGATAGTATGAATTTCTATAACAGTAAATTTGATTCCGATTT
The DNA here is from genome assembly GCA_002361875.1 of Ruminococcaceae bacterium UBA3329. Classification (GTDB taxonomy): domain Bacteria; phylum Bacillota; class Clostridia; order Oscillospirales; family Acutalibacteraceae; genus Fimenecus. Next base: position 7,645 of record DERX01000048.1, on the reverse strand, counting down.
AACTCTTCTTGAACCGACACTCGCCGAATACGGCGATGAAACAGAAAATCTTATTACGGTTTTGCAGTCGGCGCAGGAAATTTACGGATATTTGCCCACAGATGTAATAATACATATACACAACCGTATGTGTATTCCCGTAACGAAAATAATAGGCGTTGCTACATTTTATTCACAGTTCAGATTAACGCCTATCGGTAAATATTTAATTATGCTTTGCAAAGGAACCGCCTGTCACGTCAACGGTGCAGACGGCATTTATGAAGCTATAAGCGAGTATTTGAATATAACTGACGGTGAAACGACCGAGGACGGACTGTTTACAATTAAGTGTGTTGCGTGTCTTGGCTGTTGCAGTCTTTCACCCGTTATGATGGTAAATGACGACACATACGGCACTCTTACTCCCGAGAAAGCCGTAAATATTCTTAAAGAATTGGCTGAAAAGGAGGAGAAATGATGAAGGTTGCAGTTGGAGAGGGTAGCTGCGGAATTGCCGCAGGTGCTTTAAAGGCTTATGATGTTTTGGAACAAAAGCTAAATAGTGAAAATGAGCTTACTGTTACAGGCTGTATAGGTATGTGTTACCTTGAACCGATTGTTGATGTTTACAATGGAAATGAGCTTCACAGATTTGTGCGTGTTACGCCCGAAATTGCCGAAAAAATTGCAGATGCCGTAAACAGCAGCGATTTTTCATTATCGGCTGAATATGAAATATCCGATGACGATAAGGCTTTTCTTTCTTCTCAAACACGAATTGCACTTCGTCACTGCGGCGTAATAAATCCCGAAAAAATTGAGGATTATATAGACGATAACGGCTATGATGCCATTAAAAAATGCGTTACGGAAATGACGCCCGAAGAAGTTATTGAAGAAATTAAAACTTCGGGACTTGCCGGGCGCGGCGGCGCAGGCTTCCCGACTTGGTTTAAGTGGAATGCGGCAAAAAATTCCGAGGGCAATGAAAAATACCTTATCTGCAATGCCGATGAGGGTGACCCAGGCGCATTTATGGACAGAGCGGTTATTGAAAGTGACCCGCATACGCTGATTGAGGGAATGTTAATAGGCGCTTATGCAATAGGCGCAAAACAGGCAATCGTTTATGTCCGTGCAGAGTATCCGCTTGCGGTAAAAAGACTTAAAAAGGCAATAAAGCAGGCAAAAGAGTACGGCTTTGTAGGTGAAAACATTTTCGGCACTGACTTTTCCTGTGATTTCAAAATCAAGGCAGGTGCAGGAGCGTTTGTATGCGGTGAGGAAACAGCGCTTATCGAGTCTCTTGAAGGCTCAAGAGGTATGCCCCGTTTAAAACCGCCTTTCCCTGCACAGTCGGGATTTTTGCATAAGCCGTCAAATATAAACAACGTTGAAACATTTGCAAATGTCGCTTGGATAATTCAGAACGGCGGCGAAAAATTTGCTGAAATGGGCACGGAAACAAGCAAGGGAACAAAGGTTTTCGCTCTTACGGGTAAGATAAATAAGGGCGGACTTGTTGAAATCCCTATGGGCAAAACACTTCGCGATGTCATTTTCGGCATAGGCGGCGGAATACGCGACGGCAAAAAGTTTAAAGCCGTTCAGATGGGTGGCCCGTCAGGCGGCTGTATTCCCGAAGACTTACTTGATACCGTTATTGATTATAAAGCTCTTTCCGCAACGGGCGCAATTATGGGTTCGGGCGGAATGGTTGTTATGGATGAAAGCACCTGCATGGTGGGCATGGCAAAATTCTTCCTTGACTTTACCGCAAAGGAATCCTGCGGAAAATGTACCCATTGCCGAATAGGAACAAAGAGAATGCTTGAAATCCTTACAAGGATTACCGAAGGCGAGGGAAAACCGGAGGATATTGACCTTCTCGAAGAGCTCTGCTATTCGATTAAGGACGGCGCACTGTGCGGACTCGGTCAGACAGCGCCTAATCCCGTTCTTACAACGCTTAAATATTTCCGTGACGAATACACGGACCATATTGAGAATAAACACTGCACGGCTCATGAATGTGCTAAACTTCGCAAATATAAAATCAATGCGGATATGTGCCGCGGCTGTACTGCCTGCGCAAGAAAGTGCCCGACAGGCGCGATTTCGGGTGCGGTTAAATCCGCCCATAAAATTGACCGTGACATTTGCATTGGATGCGGCAGTTGCATGTCAGCTTGCCGTTTCGGCGCAGTGGAGGTGGAATAATGCAGATTAAAATTACAATTGACGGTAAAGAAATTATTGCCGAGTCAGATAAATCAATACTTGAAATTGCATCAGAAAACGGGATAAACATTCCGAATATGTGCTATGACCCACTCGTTGAGGCTTACGGCGGTTGCGGACTTTGCACAGTTGAAGCGGAGGGTGTTTCAAAACTTTTGCGTGCCTGCGCCACAAAGCCTTCGGACGGAATGGTTATTCATACCGACTCCGAAAGAGTTAAAAAGTCACGTAAGGTGGCATTGGAGCTTCTTTTAACAGACCACACTGGCGACTGCAAAGCGCCTTGCACAAAGGCTTGCCCCGCAGGAACAGACTGCCAAGGCTATGTTGGTTTAATCGCAAACGGAGAATACGGCGAGGCGGTAAAGCTTATAAGAGAAAAAGTACCGTTCCCGTCGTCTATCGGCAGAGTTTGTCCGCATCCGTGCGAAAAGGCTTGCCGCAGGCAGTATGTTGACTCTGCGATTTCAATAGCTTTTCTTAAAAGCTTTGCCGCAGATAAATTCCTCGGCGATACTTCACTTTTGCCCCAAAAAGCAGAAAACAGCGGAAAAAGTGTTGCTGTAATCGGCGGCGGTCCTGCAGGACTTACTGCGGCTTATTTCCTTGCGCTTAAAGGGCACAATGTAACAGTATTTGAACAGATGCCTAAAATGGGCGGAATGCTTCGTTACGGTATCCCCGAATACCGTTTGCCGAAAGCCACACTCGATAAAGAAATTGAATTTATTAAAGCGGTAGGCATAACCTTTAAAAATAATGTAAATATCGGTAAGGATATTTCATTTGAAAATATCAAAAATGATTATGACGCTGTTGTAGTTGCCGCAGGTGCTTGGAGAAGCAGTAAAATGCGAGTTCCGGGCGAGGATTTAGACGGCGTTTTCGGCGGAATTGACTTTCTTCGAGAGGTTAGTTTGGGCGGTAAACCCAATATCGGCAAAAATGTTGCTGTTTGCGGCGGCGGTAACACCGCAATGGACGCTTGCAGAACAGCAGTCCGTCTCGGCGCTGAAAATGTTTATGTAATTTACAGAAGAACTAAGGACGAAATGCCCGCTGACCCACAGGAGATTCTTGAATCGGAAGAAGAGGGCGTAATTTACAAATATCTTACTAATCCCATTGAATTTACCGAAACAAACGGTCATGTTTCGGGCGTTATTCTTCAAAAAATGAAGCTCGGCGAGCCTGACGAGAGTGGCAGACGCCGTCCCGAGCCGATAGACGGTGAAACTGAAACTATCGCACTTGACTCTGTTATTATGGCAATCGGTCAAGCGCCTAACCTCAGTGGATTTGAATCTCTTGAACAAACAAGAAAAGGAACTGTTTCAGCTTCCGAAAATAATTTTACAACATCACAGGAAGGCGTTTTTGCGATAGGCGATGTTTCAAATAAGGGCGCAGATATAGCAATTGCCGCCATAGGCGAGGCAGAAAAAGCGGCGAAGGTAATAGACGCATATTTGCACGGCGAGAAAATCGCATACAGAAAGCCGTTTTTGGTTGAGCGTGACGACAGTGAAATTGATTATTCAGGTATAGAGAAGGCGGCGAGAGCCGTTATGCCTCAGCTTTCACCCGATGAACGCAAAAAATCATTTGCCGAGGTAAACAGAGGTTTTACTGATGAGCAGGCAAGGGCGGAGGCGAACCGCTGTCTTGAATGCGGCTGTCACGATTATTACGAGTGTAAGCTGGTAAAATATGCTGATGAAAACGATGTTTCATATAAGCGCCTTTGCGGTGAAAAGCACTCACGCAACAGTGAGGACAGGAGTGAGCTTATCAGCCGTAATGCAGACAAATGCGTGCTTTGCGGACTGTGCGTAAGAATTTGCGACAAGGTCATCGGCAAATCTGCTTTAGGACTTGTTGACCGTGGTTTCGGCACAATAGTATTGCCTGAGTTCGGCAAAAAATTGGCTGAAACTGACTGCACCTTCTGCGGAATGTGCGTTGATAAATGTCCAACGGGTGCATTGCGTGAAAAGAGCGGAGCTGAAAAAGCACTCGTCCTTAAAGAAAAAAGCAAAATTACTGTTTGTGAGCTTTGCGAAAAGCGCTGTCCTATTGATGTAAGATATATCGGCAATACCGTTACCCGTATCAAACCTTACGGCAAGGATACCATTCTTTGCAAAAAGGGCAAATTTGATTTACTTTCCGATAAAACTCTTCTTCAAAAGTAAACAATTTTTTAACATTTACCCAATTTGTTGCGTATCGTTTCATAATATGGTATTATTCTAATATATAAATTTGAGAGGTATCATATTTTGTTCGGTTATGTAACTGTGTATAAGCCTGAATTGAAAATTAAGGATTATGACATTTACAAGGGTGTGTACTGCACTCTTTGTAAGCAAATGCAAAAGGAATACGGCTTTCTTGCACGGTTCCTTTTAAGTTACGATGCCGCATTTTATGTGCTGTACCGAATGGGAGTTTCCGATTGTTCAATGAAAGTCTCCAAATCCCATTGTAGCTTTTCGCCCTGCAAAAAGTGCTTGAAAATTGATTCCGATGAAGAGATTTTCAAAAAAGCGGCGGCAATCACTGTGATACTCTCATATTTTAAGCTTTGCGACAATATTTCCGACGGCGGCTTTTTTAAGCGAACGCTATGTAAGCTCATAAAGCCGTATTTTAAGCATATTGCGAAAAAGGCAGAGAAAAAATATCCTAATATTTTCACTGCGGTCGAGCGTTATATGCAAAACCAAGCTGATGTGGAAAAAAACTTTAAAGGGATTGATTCGGCGGCTGATCCGACGGGCAATGCTCTCGGGTACATTCTTTCGGACGGAGATATAAATTCCGACAGTTTTAAAATCGGGTATATGCTCGGCAGAACGGTTTATTTGCTTGACGCTTTTGACGATTACGAAAAGGATATTAAATCAAATTCGTTTAATCCGTTCAAAAACACCGATAATATAATTGACGATGCGACATTTGCCGTTAATCTTTCAATAGGCGAGCTTACGGATTATGTAAAAAAAGTCCAATTTTACAAGTTTAAAAGTATCATTTACAATATTGTGTTTGAGGGACTTTCGTACAGGCATAAAAAAATTGTTAGAAAAATGAGAGGTGAGACAGATGAATAATCCTTATTCGATTTTGGGCGTTTCGCCTGAAAGCTCGGAAGCTGATGTTAAAAAGGCGTACAGGGCAAAGGCTTTTGAAATTGAAAATTTAAATTTACCGCAAAATGAAAAGCAAAGGCGAATGGACGAGCTTGATTCTGCTTTCGATTACATTTTCAATGAAAAAAGAGGGACGAATTATTCATCTTCTCAAAACTATTCTTCAACTCAATTCCCTGATGTGCGTCAGTTAATAGCTGACGGCAGACTTGACGATGCCGAAACAATCCTTGACGGTATTCCGCAGAATATGCATTCTGCCGAGTGGTATTATTTAAAGGGAACAATTTACCGAAGCCGCGGCTGGCTTAACGAGGCTCACGATTATTTTCAATATGCAGTGTCAATGGATTCGCAAAATGCGGAGTATAAAGCGGCATTTGATTCGCTTAAAAAGAAAGCAAACGGTGGATATAAACTTGACAATAATAACGACCGTTCGGGGTGCGCCGATTGTTGTGACTGTTGCGGCTGTTCAGGCGGCTGTCTTGATGACCTTTGTGCTCTTTGGTGCTGTGATAATATTTGCGAATGCTTCGGCGGCGATCTTTGTGGGTGTTGCTGATGAATAAGATAAAAGAAAAATCCTTTAAAGCGTCTTTCGGTGGAATTTCAGCCGCTATATCTTTAATAATTATGGCAATTTTCGGCTCGTTTCCGTCAATGACTTATGCCGCACCT
>DERX01000048.1:0-1376 GCA_002361875.1 Ruminococcaceae bacterium UBA3329 | reverse complement strand
TCAATGACTTATGCCGCACCTGTTATTTGCGGAATTTTTATAGCATTTGCCGTTATTGAATTTAGCTCAAAATTTGCATTTGCGCTCTATTTTGCTGTTTCTGTTTTGGCGTTGGCGGTCGTTCCGAATAAAGAAGCGGCAGTGTTTTACGCCTTGTTTTTCGGCGTTTATCCGATTTTAAAAGGATTTATTGAGAGCAGGACAAAGGGCGCTGTTTCTTGGATAATAAAATATGTAATCTTTAATATTGCAATAATAACAGGCTATTTGATTTGCTCCAAGCTTTTAAATATTTCTTATGATGAAGTAGGATTTTTGGGTAAATTTACGCTTCTTTTTCTTTGGGGTTCGGGCAATGTTGCATTTTTGATTTATGATATTGCATTTACCCGTGTTGTAACCCTTTATATTTATAAATGGCAAAAATATGTTAAGAGGCTGTTAAAATAAGATGGATAAGACCGAAGAAATGCAAGCAGTCGGCAATGTTGTAAAGCTTGCCGAGGCAAAGAAAGCCGAAAAATCGAAGAAAAAGCCCGAAAATATTCACGCAGGCCACAGGCAAAGGCTCAGAAACCGATTTATAGAAAACGGTCTTGATTCTTTTGAGGATCACAATGCACTTGAGCTTTTTCTGTTTTATGCAATTCCGAACCGTGATGTAAACGGCTTGGCACATGACCTTATCAATGAGTTCGGTTCTCTTTCGGCAGTTTTTGACGCAAGCTTTGAGGATTTGTGCAAGGTTAAAGGAATATCAGAATATTCAGCAACGCTTATTAAGCTTTTACCTGCATTGGCTGGGCGGTACGAGCAGGGTAAAGTATCTGCCGACAGCATTATATTTGACTCGCCCGAGAAAATTGCCGATTATATGTCGGGAATTTATTTCGGAAAAACCAACGAAGAGCTTTATATGGTCTGTCTTGACAGCGCGTGCCATCTTCTCAAATGTGTAAAACTCGGTTCAGGTGAAATTGATAAGGTATCTGTAAGCTACCGAAGTATTGCCGAAAAGGATTTAGCCTTAAAAGCCGTAAATGTTATTTTAGTACATAATCATGTTTCGGGAATTGTTGCTCCGTCGTCGCAGGATGTAATTTTTACTTCAAATGTAGTTTCTGCAATGAGTAATATAGGAATAAGAATAAGCGACCATATAATAATGGGCAACGGTAAGGATTTTTTCTCAATGCGTCAAAGTCCGAAATGGAGAATATATTTTAACCGTGAAAAATAGTAAAATATTGTAATGTTTCTCTTGACAATTCTACTGTTTTTTCATATAATATTTTAGTCGCAAATATGCCGGTGTGATGGAATTGGCAGACGTGATGGACTCAAAATCCATTGGTAGCGATACCGTGCCGGTTCGA
>DERX01000092.1:1177-18796 GCA_002361875.1 Ruminococcaceae bacterium UBA3329 | reverse complement strand
GAGCAAGCAAATTAAACAGATTAAGCCGAATTGTATACTTTCAAAATAATCATCTGATATTTCAAGTCGTGGCACAGCATAATAGGGCAAACCTGTAACTGCTTTATCAAATATATCTTTAAAATGATTCTGCCGTTTTGATTTGTAAAACACAATGACTTCGGGATTTAAAAAGACAACAGCATTTCTTACAATTTTTGCAGGATAAGAAATACCCATTATATTTTTACGCAAATCATTTATGTAACCTACCTCGCCTGCAAATCCTGCATTGCCCTCAAGCAAATGACCGTTTGCCATTTCACCGACACCAATACCATTATGACCGAACTGCATAGTCACAATATTTTTTGTATTCTGTCTGCTTTCTGCACTTTCACCGATTACTGTCAGTTTCATATCATTCTGAATAATGGTATTCAGATGATACTTATTTTCAAGAGATGTTTTCAAATCAAAGCCATTCATATTCGGATTGTAATACCAATCAAGAATTACGCCGTTCTTTACTACACATGGCAAAGATAAGCAAATTGTTCCCACTTCATATTTCTTTAAAATTTCATCTGTATTTCTGCAAAGCGTTTCAAAAAATTCATTCATATCAAAATGAACCAAATATTTTTCTACGCATTCAAACTTGAAATTCAGAATATTAAAAGCCAAATCATTATTATCCATAATAAGAAACAAAAAATACTGATATTTCTCATTGATAAGATATTGTTTAGGCTTTCGTCCTCCTGTTGAATCTGCAATATCACCCTCAACAATCATTCCAAAATCCATCGCCTGAAAAACACACTTTTTCACTGTGGTCAAACCACCATCGGTGTTTTCCGTAAGCTCTGCCAAACTGCACGCACCTTTGTCACGAAGCACCTGTAAAATATCTGACAGATTTTTATTTCTTATATTTTTCAATGTATCCTGCTCAACCAAAATCATGCCTCCATATAACTTATAACACGGGGTGTTATAAGTTATTATACATACATCAAATATAAATGTCAATTATAATCTTAATTCACTTATTATGTTAAAATAACATTATTAGAAAACTTCAATAAAATATAGATTTTATATGTGCGAATTGCTATTTTAAACAATGATTATACTTATAATTTGATAATTGTAATTATGTTCCGAAATTGTTCTCTGCTTATTAAAAACAATATACAGAAAATCAGTATAAACTTTTAAATTCTGCTCTTGTAATTTAGTTTTGTGAGGGTTCAACTCTACTCGCAAAGGGGAAACAGCGATTTTACATCTATGAATTTGAACTGTTGAAAATCGCTCTATAGACAGCAAAAAACCTCGGTAACACCGAGGTTTTTTCGGGATACATCTTTTTTGTATCCATTTGATGGCGCGCCTGACTGGATTCGAACCAGCGGCCTTCAGAGTCGGAGTCTGACGCTCTATCCAACTGAGCTACAAGCGCATATTGTATTTTACAACGGAACGGTGAGGATATCACCGTCCGCACACTTTTTCGGACAGGCGTGGAAGCCTGTCCCTACTCATCTTTTATACATTAAATCTGAAAAGGACTATATCGCCGTCCTGCATGATGTACTCCTTGCCCTCGGAGCGGATTTTACCCTTTTCCTTTGCCGCCTGCATTGAGCCGAGAGCCATTAAATCGTCAAATGAAATAACCTCCGCACGGATAAATCCGCGTTCAATATCTGAATGGATTTTGCCTGCAGCTTTCGGAGCTTTTGTACCCTTTTTAATCGTCCACGCCCTAACCTCCGGCTGACCTGCCGTTAAGAATGACATAAGTCCCAAAAGGTCATAAGATTTTTGAATAAGAACATCAAGTCCGCCTTTTTCAATGCCGAAATCGTTAAGGAACATTTCCTTTTCTTCTTTTGTCATCGAAGAAATCTCCGCCTCAAGCTCGGCGCAAATCGGTAAAACCTGTGCCCCTTCTGCCTCGGCTATTTTCTTAACTGCGTTATATCTTTCATTGTCGTCAATCCCGTTTGCAAAGTCATCCTCACTCATATTGCAGGCATAAATTACAGGCTTTGCAGAAAGAAGCGGAACAGTCGCAAGAATTGCTTTTTCATCATCGTCCGTTTCAACCGCTCTTGCGCTTATGCCGTTTTCAAGTGACTCACGCACACGCTTTAAAAAGTCAAGCTCGGTTTGAAGAGTTTTATCGCCTTTGACATCCTTTTCAGTCTTGGCAATTCGTCTGTCAAGAATTTCAATATCGGACAAAATCAGCTCAAGATTTATTGTTTCAATATCCCTTGTAGGGTCAACAGAGCCGTCAACGTGGGTAATGTCGTCATTATCGAAGCAACGCACAACATGAATAACAGCGTCAACCTCACGGATATGGGAAAGGAATTTATTGCCCAGTCCCTCGCCCTTTGAAGCTCCCTTTACAAGACCCGCAATGTCAACAAATTCTATGCTTGCGGGGGTCGTTTTTACGGGATTATACATTTCAGTAAGCTTATCAAGCCGTTCGTCAGGCACGGCAACAACGCCCACATTCGGCTCGATTGTGCAGAAAGCGTAATTCGCCGCCTGTGCGCCTGCATTTGTTATTGCATTGAAAAGTGTACTTTTACCTACATTCGGAAGACCGACAATACCTAATTTCATATGGTTTACATCCTCTTTGCTGAATTTCAAGAAAATATTATACACTATTGCGTAATTTTTTTCAATATGTTAAAATGAAATTAACACATAAGAGGTGAATTTATGGATATTTTTTCACGCACTGAAAGGCTTATCGGAGAAGATGCTTTACGAAAGCTTCAAAATTCTAATATAATCATTTTCGGACTCGGCGGAGTCGGCTCATACACTGCCGAGGCACTTGCCCGTTCGGGAATTGGCAAAATGACGGTTGTTGACAAGGACACGGTGGATATTACCAACATAAACCGTCAGCTTTATGCACTGCACTCAACAGTCGGCAAACCGAAAGCCGAGGTTGCGAAGGCACGGATACTTGACATAAACCCCGAATGTGATGTCACTGCAATTCAAAAAATGTATCTGCCTGAAAATTCAGAAGAGTTTAATCTTTCGCAGTACGACTATATCATAGACGCAATAGATAATGTGACAGCCAAAATAAGCCTTGCGGAAAACGCCGAAAAGCTTGATATTCCCATAATTTCATCAATGGGAACGGGCAACAAGCTTGACCCGACTGCATTTAAAGTCAGCGATATTTACAAGACCAGCGTTTGCCCGCTTTGCAGAGTAATGCGAACACAGCTAAAAAAATGCGGGGTAAAAAAGCTTAAGGTGGTTTATTCCGAAGAAATGCCGAAAACGGACGGAGAACGGACACCTGCAAGCATTTCGTTTGTCCCCCCTGCCGCAGGACTGATTATTGCAGGTGAGGTTATAAAGGATATTATAGGACAGTAAGTAAAAAAGGGACGATGTGGGCATCGTCCCCTACTTTATTTTGTATTTTCTTTATTTTTGTCTTTAGAAAATGGGTTATAAATTGAAACTTTACAATGGATAGCCTAGGTTGTCGTTCTCTATAAAATTCTTGTCTCCCCTGAAAGGGGAGCCGAGAGTCGCCGTAATCTCAATTAGAGCAAAAATTCCATGTAGGGATATATAAAAGCGGCGGGAGCAAGCCCCCGCCCTACGCTCTGATTTGCTCAATTTTTATCTAATATTTCCGTTTCTTTTGCCTTATTTTTGGATTTATAAAACATAAACAGTCCGACAAATGCGGCGATAAGCAAAATTCCGATTATTATGCCTGCCGTGGCATTTGGCGAAAAGCTGTCAACTAAAGGCTTTAGCAATTGGTAGCCTATTAATGACTTATCCCCGTTAAGAGCTTCAAATTTGCCTTGAAGCACCTTTATTACTATTCCGAATAAAAGAGAGGCACTGCCGAAATGCAACAGTAAATCAAACAAAAAGCCCAAATTGCATATAATCAAAAGAATTGCCGAAATGACTGCTGCTGCCGTTAACAAATTAACTGTATCTTTAGAAAGTAAAACAATTATTCTGTCTGACAAAAAGCCTGACGTGTTTTCAACCGTTTTAATAATAAAGGAACGCACATAAACCCTTACAGCTTCCTCTACGGTTTTAACATTTTCATAATTTGCCGAGTTGTCTACAATCTGAGTTTCACTCTTCAAGCGTGCTCTTGCCGCCTTTGCGTCACTGTTTAAAAAGTAATTCACACAGTCCATCATCGTTGTTTTAACAATACTGTTAACCTTTTCGGACGATATTATTTGTTTAATTGTTTTGCTGACATTTCTGTCAAAAAGAGACTGCAAAAAGCTCGTATAATTTCTTACGGAATCAGGCATAACCTCAGCTATTGCTTCGTAAATATAGTCAATTGCTGTATATGTTTTATTATTTGATACAAATTTCACTTCACTTAAGTCAAGTTCATTTACTATTTCTTCAAATTCGCCGTCTCCAAAGAAATGACGCACTCCTGTTACCGCAACTGCACCGAGAGTTGAAAGCAAAAATATAACAGTCAATAATACCGATAAAATTTTCAGTACGACCTTTAATGCAACGCTGTTTGTTTTTTGGTCCATAAAAAAATCACCTTAAAAAAGCAGACCCCGTCAAAAGACGGGGCATATTTTTTATTATTCAGCCTTTTTTTCCTTTTTCTTTGAGAAAAGAATTTTGTCAACAGGGAAATAAAGGAAGAACTGAATTGCACCGCAAATAGCACCGGAAAGAGCAAGCGACGCACCCTCCATATTATGATTGCAGAAAAATGTAATGAGTGTGGGTGAAAGCCAAGCCGAGAAGCAAATAAGTGCAATTGTGAACACAATGTAAATCGGAAGAGTAATTGCAATGTTTGCGTCGGAATTAAAGGTCTTATCACGGTTGATGAAGAAAGAAACAATCTGAGCAATGATATTACTTGCATTTGCCGCAATGAACACGCCAAGACCCGCTGCAATGATGCCTGTTGCAGCATCGGGAGCCTCATTCTGGAAAATCCAGAAATGATACGGTTTATGTAAAAATTCTTCGCTCATAGGGAGCTTGATAAGATACGGTAAAAATGTCTGGATAACAAATGCACCGAGGGATACTACAATAAATTTTACGAACTGCCAAAGAGTTTCGAGTCCCTTGCCCTTTGATGCAGCCGCACTGTCAATGTCTTTTAAACCTTTTGCCATAAAAAATTCTCCTTTTCACAGATAAATATTCATAAATATTTTATCATATTACTTTTTATAAGTCAATAAAAAAGCCACAGAAACTGCGGCTTTTTGAAATCAGTATTTTGTAAGATAACGGTCAATCTCCCACTGAGTAATACGGGTAGTGTAATCAACCCATTCCCGTTTTTTACCGTCAATATATTTATTAAAGATATGCTCGCCGAGTATTTCTTTTGCAAAATCACTCTTCTGGAGCTCTCTTACAGCTTCCTGAAGTGTGCCGGGCAGATTTTCTATACCGTTTGCTTTTCGTTCCTGAGGCGTCATATCAAAAATATTTGTCGTTATTCCTTCAGGAGCTTTCATCTTATTTTTTATGCCGTCAAGACCTGCCGCTATGCAGAGCGCCATTTCAAGATACGGATTGCATGCAGGGTCTGCCGAGCGCAATTCGACTCTTGTTGCCATACCTCTTGCCGCAGGCACTCTTATAAGTGCAGAGCGATTAGACGCCGACCATGAAATATAAACGGGAGCTTCAAACCCGGGAACAAGTCTTTTATATGAATTTACCAAAGGATTTGCAATACAAGTGATTGCTTTTATGTGATGTAGTACCCCTGCTATGAACTGATATGCTGTTTCGGAAAGACCGTATTTGTCATCAGGGTCATAAAAGGCATTGCTGCCGTTTTTCATCAGAGAAATATTTGTGTGCATTCCGTTTCCCGCACTGCCGTAAACGGGCTTCGGCATAAATGTTGCGTGAAGTCCGTTTCTTCTTGCATAGGTCTTTACTACATGTTTAAATGTAACCACCTTGTCAGCTGCGTCAAGGGCCTCGACAAAACGGAAATCAATTTCATGCTGACCTTCGGCGCACTCATGGTGAGAGGCTTCAATTTCATAACCCATTTTCTGAAGAGCTATACAAATGTCGCTTCTGCACTGCTCGCCGTCATCGGCAGGACCTATATCAAAGTATCCTACTGCATCATTCGTATCAACCGTTGCTTTTCCGTTTTCATCAAGACGGAAAAGAAAAAATTCACATTCAGGGCCTACATTTATGGTATATCCCATATCGGAAGCCATTTTCACAACAGAGCGAAGAATATAACGAGGGTCACCTTCAAAAGGCGTTATCTTGTCAGCGCAATAAACATCACAAATAATACGTGCTGTTCCCTCTTTCCACGGAAGAATTTCAAATGTGTCAAAATCCGGCTTCAAATACATATCTGACTCGTCAATACGAACAAAGCCTTCAATTGAAGACCCGTCAAACATCTGTCCGTCGGAAAGCACTTTATCAAACATATTTTCGGTTATGGCTATATTCTTCATCTGACCGAAAATATCAATAAACTGAAGTCTGATAAAGTGTATGTCATTCTCTTTTGCGATTTTTAAAATTTCTTCTTTCGTATAGCCCATAATAAGTTCCTTTCAACTTATAATTACTGTATTAGTATACCAAATATTTAATCTTTGTCAATGGATAGCTTTTTTTCGTGGCGTTCTTTCAGTTCTTCTATCATTATATGATGGCTCTTGCCCGAAATATTATAAAATGCCATAGGAATAAGCATAAGGGCATATCCTATTGCAGGTAAAAGCGTCGTCATAAAGAAAAGCGCTTTGTTGGTAGCCGCATTCTGGATTAAAGAGCCCTCGTTGTGTGCAATATAACCTGTATATGAGAGGATTGCAAGACCGATTGCGGACGATACGGAATTTTCGATTTTGCCCGTGAACGACATAATTGAAAGCATTACGCCCTCAACACGTGTTCCCGTTTTCCACTCAACATAGTCAACGGTTTCCGCCTCCATCTCTTTCTGCATAAGGTTTTTACATTCAAGAGGAATTGCCGTAAGTCCCGTGAAAATAACGGTTAAAATGCCTATCGGCAGAGAAATCACCGCACCCTCGGGTTTATTTAAGTAGCCGTCACGGCAAAGTGCATAGAAAAGCACGTGAAATACTATTGCGCAGATACAGCAAACTCTGTAAAACTTTCTTGGGTCGCTCCTCTGCCCTAATTTTTCAACAAGCTTCGGAACACCTATTCCCGCAATTAAAAATCCGGGGAAGGTTATAACGTCAATAAATACATTGTACTTGGTTGTAAACATTAAATCGGCAACGAAATAGAAGGAAATCTGATTTGTTACCTTTACTAAAATGAAAAATAAATTTGCGATAAACAGCATTAAAAGCGGTCTGTTTGTGAACAGAAGCTTAAAGCACTCTAAAACTGACGGAGCGTCCTCGTGGTGTACCGTTCTTTCGGTTGTATTTTTGTAGGTTATGCGTGTAAAGAGAATAATACCTATTGCCGAAACAATGCCGCCCGTAAGATACGCCTTTGCCGTGTGAGTATTAAAATACGGCAGCCAGCCCGCACACGCCACAAAAAGCCCGGGTAAAACGCCTGAAACAGAACGGACGATTGACGAAACACCGTAAAGCTTTGTGCGTTCTGTCCCGTTTGGCGTTATCGCAAAAGCCAGTGCACCCATAGGAATATCAAAAGCTGTATAAGTTACGTCAAGCCCAATAAATAAAAGAGTAGTCCACGCAACGCACATCCAATCGGGCATACCGCTCGGAATACCTAAAAAGAACAGAATCATTACAATTGCAATGAACCAAGGCGACATGCGTATGTACGGGCGCATCTGCCCCTCTTTTGTTCTTGTTTTGTCAACAATTATTCCCATTATCGGGTCGTTTATCGCATCAAAAATTCCGCAGTACAGTCTGATTTTAGAAGCGAGTCCCATAGGGTTCTTAAATCTTGAAAGAAGAATATTGGAAAGAAAGTAGTTCAGATATTTCGAGCCTGTCATTGAGGTGAACATTCCCTGTGCGCCTCTGCCCAGAGCATAAGAAATTGTTTCTCTCCATGTAAGATATGTTTCTTCTCCCACATCTTTTTTAACTGTTTTTGAATCAAGAAATTCCTTTATTTTAGACATTTTGATAACCTCACTTAAAAAGCACTGTGCTGAAATAACGCTCGCCTGTATCGGGAAGAATTGTAACAACAGTTTTGCCCTTGCCGAGCTTCTTTGCCATTCTTATTGCCGCCGCAACATTTGAGCCTGAGGAAATTCCGCAGAGAAGTCCCTCCTCACGGGCAAGCCGTCTTGAGGTTTCAAGCGCCTCTTCATCGGAAATTACGCATATATCCTCATAAATTTCCGTATTAAGATTTTCGGGGATAAGACCGTCGCCGATGCCCATTTGAAGATGTGTCCCGATGCTGCCTCCCGAAAGAATTGCCGCATGTTCAGGCTCTACCGCCCAAATTTTTATATCGGGGTACTGACGCTTCAGCACCTCGCCTATCCCCGAAAGAGTACCGCCTGTGCCCACTCCCGAGCAAAAACCGTGAACAGGACCTTCAACCTGCTCTAAAATTTCAACCGCCGTGTGATATTTATGTACAAGCGGATTGTCAGGATTTTCAAACTGTTGAGGAATATAGACATTCGGGTTTTCTTCAGCCATTTTAAGAGCCGTTTCCAGACACCCTGCAATACATTTGCCGATATCGCCGTCATCGTGAATTAAAATAACCTCGGCACCGTACTGTTCAACAAGCTTCCGCCTTTCTTCGCTCACGGAATCGGGCATAATGATTTTCACCTTATAGCCCTTAACTGCGCCCACAAGCGCAATGCCTATACCCTGATTTCCGCTTGTCGGCTCAACAATTATTGAATCTTTATTTATCTTGCCCTGCTTTTCTGCCTGCTTTAGCATATTGTAAGCAACTCTTGTTTTAATACTGCCGCCGATATTCACGCCCTCATATTTTACAAGAATTTCAGCGCTGTTTTCATCAGTCAGCTTGTTAAGTCTTATCATCGGCGTTTTGCCGATAGCCTCAAGCACATTGTTGTAAATCAAAATGTATCCTCTCCGTACCCTATTTAAATTTAAATATATTTTTCGATTTCAGACGGGCGAATTACGCCCTTTTCTGTGATAAACGCAGTAACAAGCGGCGCGGGCGTTACGTCAAACGCATAATTTAACACATTAACACCTGTCGGCGCCATTCTCTCTTTATACCAAAAATCGGTTACTTCTTCAGGATTTCGTTCCTCAATAACTATTTTTGAACCGTCAGAAATCGTGAAATCAAAGGTTGAAAAGGGCATACAGACATAAAACGGGATTCCGTAATGCTTTGCAAGAATTGCCACGCCCAGCGTTCCGATTTTGTTGGCGGTGTCACCGTTTCTTGCAACTCTGTCGCACCCAACAAGAACTGCTTGGATTTTCCCGCTTGCCATTACCGTGGCTGCGGTGTTATCGCAAATAAGTGTCGTGTCTATTCCATCATTTTTTAGCTCAAAGGCAGTCAGCCTTGCGCCCTGTAAAAGCGGTCTTGTTTCATCGGCAAAGACCTTTATGCTGTGCCCCTGCTCTTTCGCTACATAAACGGGGGCTAATGCCGTTCCGTATTTAACAGCGGCAAGGCGCCCTGCATTGCAGTGAGTTAAAACCGCATTTTTATCCTTTAAAAGCTCTGCGCCGTATTCGCCGATTTTTCGGCAGACAGCAACATCGTCATCAATCATTTTAAGCGCTAAAGCTTTAAGATTTTCCTTTATATCTTCTTTTGAGCGTTTGCCCTCACAGAGCATTTTTTCAAGCGCCCACTTAAGGTTTACCGCCGTAGGTCTGCATTTTACAAAATCGTTGCAAATTTTTTCAAGCTTGGCAAACAGAGTGTTATAATCTTCCGATTCAGCTTTATTGATTAAAACCGCAATGCAAATACCTGCAAAAACACCTATGGCAGGCGCGCCCCTGACCTTAAGGCTTTTTACTGCGTCATACATTTCGCCGTAATCATCGGTAAAAACTTCTGTGTATTTTGACGGCAAAAGAGTTTGGTCAATAAACACCGCTTTGTTATTTACGGTGTCGTAGCCGACAGTCGCGCCTTTTAAAAAGCTCATTGCATTTCACCCACAACTGCGCAAACCAATTTTTGCATAACATTTGCTTTTTCTTTGCCTATATCAATTACTTCCTGCTCAGTAAGACGGTTTTTCGACATTCCCGCCGCTTTATTCGCCACAAGCGAAAAGCCGAGAACCTCCATTTGACAGTGATTTGCCGCAATAACCTCCATAACGGTTGACATTCCCACGGTGTCCGCACCGAGAACTCTGAACGCTCTTATCTCGGCAGGAGTTTCATAAGACGGTCCCGAGCATCCGATATAAACGCCCTGACGCAATTGAAGTTCCATTCTTTCGGCGCATTTAAGTGCGATTTCACGCATTTTCGGCGAATAAGCATAAGACATATCGGGAAAACGCACGCCGAATCGGTCATCATTTTTGCCTACAAGCGGGTTTACTCCCGTAAAATTTATATGGTCGGTTATGAGCATAATATCACCGACATCGAAATTTTCATTTATTCCGCCTGCTGCATTTGTGACAATAAGCTTTTTAACGCCCAGTTCTTTCATTACACGCACGGGGGTAATTACGCTTTCGGGCGTGTAGCCCTCATAATAATGCACCCTGCCCTGCATACAAACGACTTTTTTGCCCGAAAGTGTGCCGAACACAAACCGCCCGATGTGACCCGGTGCTGTTGATACTGGAAAATTCGGAATATCGGCATAATTCACATAAACAGGATTTTCAACACAGTCACAAAGTCCACCGAGACCGCTTCCGCAGATAATGCCGATTCCATATTCTCCATCAATTTTTGATTTTATAAATTCTGCTGCTTTAATTGCCATTTTGAACCTCACCGACAACCTCTTTTACTATTCTGTTAACCTCAAAGCCAACTTTTTCAATATCAACCGTCATAAACTCGCCGTTTTTATAAAGAACCTCGCCTTCAACCATTGTAAGCACAACATCAGACTTCTCGGCTGAATAAACTATGTTATTAAGTATATCAAAATCGGGATATAAACTCGGCCTGTCGGTATCAATAACCGTAAGGTCTGCTTTAAATCCCTCTTTAATAAGTCCCGTGTCAAAGCGTCCCTGCGCTATTGCGCCGCCGTAGGTTGCCGTTTTGATTATCTCTTTAGGCGAAACAATATCTGCCTGCCCGTTTACACCTTTAGGCAAAAGCGCCGCCAAATACATCTCACGGAACATATCAAGACCGTTATTGCTTGCGGCTGAATCAGTACCTATTGCAACATTAACGCCAATTTTTAAGAGTGAATAAATATCGCACACTCCGCTCCCAAGCTTTAAATTACTTGCGGGACAATGGGCAACAGTTGCGCCTTTTTCTTTAAGAATTTCCCTGTCGCAGTCCTCAATCCAAACGCAGTGGGCAAACACTGTCGGAGTATCGAGCACGCCTGCCTCATAAAAAAGCTCTGTAGGCGTTTTGCCGTATTTTTTCTTACATTCCTCGTGCTCGGATTTTGTTTCCGAAACATGAATGTGATTTACAAGCCCTTTGCCGCGTGTGTATTCGCCGAATTGTTTAATCATAGAATAAGTGTTTGTGTATTCGGCGTGAAGACACATATCAATTTTAATCTTTCCGTTTTCGGTATTGTGGTATTTTTCAACTGCCTCAAGTGCTTCCTTAACACGCCCGTCGGATAAAAACGGAGTATCATCAAAAGACACTATTGAACGGCAGAAATTCGTTTTTGCGTGAGCGTCCTTAACAGCTCTTAAAACGCCATCCTGAAAGAAATACATATCGGAAAAAGATGTTGTGCCGCTTGAAAGCATTTCGGCTATTGAGAGCGCTGTGCCGTAATACGCCCTGTCGCAGTTTAATCTGTCTTCAAAAGGAAACACCTTTTCGTTAAGCCAGCGTGAAAGGGGAAGATTTTCAGCATACCCTCGAAGAAGCGTCATAGGCGAATGTGTATGTGCATTGACAAATCCGGGCATCAGCACCTTGTTTTTACCGTCAAAAACATCGCCGAAATCTTCTTTCGGCTCTGCTTTTCCAATATAAGCAATTTTATCTTTCTTTGTGCCCACATACATATTTTTTTGTATGTCAAAATTTTCATCGAGAATCGTTATATCTTTAAAAAGCATCGTTATACCTTTTCTTCAACTGTTATTGATTCAATTACTACATCTGTTTTCGGTTTATTGTTAAAATAGTCGGCAGGAACGCCCGCTATAGCGTCAACCGTTTCCATTCCTTCAAAGACCTGACCGAAAACCGTGTGGTGATAATCAAGCCACGGAGTTCCGCCCATTTTTTCGTAAGCCTCTATGCACTCTGTCGGGAAATATTTTTCATTTGCCATTCGGAGCTGTTCGAGCATATCCTCGGAAACCTCTTTTGCCTGAACAATGAAAAACTGACTGCCGTTCGTACCCGGGCCTGCATTCGCCATTGAAAGAGCGCCGCGAAGATTGTGAAGCTCGGGTGTAAATTCGTCCTCAAAAGGCTCGCCCCAAATGCTCTCACCGCCCGTGCCGTTACCGTTCGGGTCGCCGCCCTGAATCATAAAGTTTTCAATAACTCTGTGAAAAATGAGTCCGTCATAATAGCCGTCTTTTGCGTGAGTTACAAAATTTTCCACTGCCTTTGGAGCATATTTCGGGAAAAGTCTTATTTTAATCTCACCCATATTTGTTTTTACTGTTGCGATTTTGTCGCCTTTCTCACATTTTTCAAGCTGATACATTCTAAACTTCAACCTCCGAATGAAAATGATATTCTGTTTTTGCCGCCGAGTTTTGCATCATACATCCGGGCATCTGCCTTGGAAAGATGCTTTTCAACATCATCGACTGACGAAATTTTACCTATGTAAACACCTATACTTGCCGTAAGCATTGTATTAAATCCGTCAATTTTAATATTTGTTATATCCTTTAAAATTTTGTTGGCAATGTTAAGGATTCCCGCCTTGTCAAACACCGCGCTGACAATTGCAAACTCCTCTCCGCCCATACGGAACGCCTCGGTTTTTTCACATTGGTTTATCGCTTCTTTAATTACATTCGACACTGCAATAAGACATTTATCGCCCATACTGTGACCGTATGTATCGTTAATGCTCTTGAAATTGTCAAGGTCAATCATTATAACGGAAATATCCTTTTGATTTTCAATTGCATCTTCTGCAATTGAGCCGACAAAATCGTCCCAATGCCAACGGTTATATATTCCCGTAAGCCTGTCTGTTACATAAGCCCTTTCGAGCTTTGTTTTTGCGTCCGAAAGCTCAGCACGCTCATCAATTAACTGCTTGACAATATCGTCAAGCCTGTCATTCTGGGCAGAAATGATTTTTTCGTTGTAAATTGACCTGCAACGGCTGTAATAGCGCATATACACAACCATATACCAAATTACTGACAAAAATGCCATACCGAGTATTGAGTCTGTTTCAAATGAGTTTTCAACGCCGTCAAAAATGTGCATTGCGGAATAAACAACAAGACCGCCGAAAATGTAAAATCCCGAAAACAGCGGTTTTAATACCATTGTCTGCGTTACAGCGGAAATTGTGGCTGCATAAACAATTACAGAGCTGACAAGTGAGTTGCTGAAATACACAAAAGCAAAAAGCCAAACAAGAAAAACACACGCAACAGCATAAATTGCTCCGTTCGCTTTTTTAACATTAAACGGCTTTTTTCTCACTACTGCATAAATAGCAAAATAAGAACACAAGCAAATAATAACCAGTGCCGCATAACAGTAAACAGTTGCCGATTTCACATCATAAATTCCAAATCTGTTGAAAACTTCTGTTATTATAAGCGTAATAAAGCTGAGCAAAGTAACAATAGGCAAAAGGGCCATAACATTTCCGCTGTTCTGATCGGCAAATCGGACCTCAAACTCTTCACCGAGGCCTTCTTCCTCTGCCCACAAGCGTTCTTCTTTTTTTATTACATCAAGAGAAAACCGATGCTCCAAGCCTTCTATAATTTTCAACAGATCACCCCTTTTCAAACATCTGCTGCTTTTACTCTACACTCTTAAGAGATTCAACCATATCAATCTTTTTGAGTTTGTAATACATAATAATATTAACAAGCATTGAGAAAACAATTGTGAGCACCGCAGAAATTACAACGCTTAAGAACTTAAGGCTTCTGCCGAACATATAAACATCCGTTTCAACAGTATTCATAACAAACCTGTGAAGAACAATACCGAGCAAGATGCCGAGAAGAGTCCCCAATACCGTCAGCACAATGTTTTCCCTGTAAACATATTTTGCTACTTCTCCGTCATAGAAGCCGAGAAGCTTAATTGTCGCAAGCTCACGCCTACGCTCACTGATGTTAATATTATTGAGGTTATATATAACAACAAATGCCAAAAGCGCCGCCGCAACAATCATCATAATGATAATATAAATAAGTCTGCCTGTCATTTCGTTTGCATCTGCAAGAACCTCGTCATTAAGCGTTGCAGAATTAACACCGTTTATTTTCAGCAGTCTGTCAACAGTCGAAGCAGTATCTGCACTCTCGTCAAACTTCATCATAAGAATATTTGAATCCGGCTCTTCGTTATAAAAGTAACTGTAAAGAGAACGGCTCATATAAACATAGTTGAACATATAGTTTTCCGTAATTCCGCTGACAGTAACCTCTTTCGGAAGAGCGTCAGACTCGCTTTGACGGATAAATATTGAATCGCCCACTGAAACATCCAATAAATCTGCATATTTTTCCGTGATAATTACACCGTCGTCACCAAGAGCCAAGCCATCGTTTTCAGCTGTTATTTCTTCGTTTTTAATAAGACTTATAAAATTCTTCAGCTTTTCGTTACCGTTCTTTCTCGGCTGAATTTTAACAAAATCCTCAAAGTTTTCAATATCGTTCGGAACTATCAAATAAGCATATTTTAAGTTTTCAACCTCTGTTGAATTATTGGCTGAATATATAATTGAACGATGTGCCTGAGTAAACCCGGTAATAGCTGATATATCCTGAACATCGGAAATCATTGCTCTTCTGCCTGCTCTTGTAAGAGTACTGTCAACTGATGCAACCGCGTCATATTTGAAAATGTTACCGTACTGATTTTTCGCCATTGACGAAACAGAATCGTTAATGCCGAAGCCAACTAAAAGCAACGCCATACAGCCGCCCACACCGAAAAGCGTCATAAAGAAACGGCGTTTATATCTGAACAGGTTACGGCATGTAGCCTTCTGTGCAAAGTCAAGCCTGTTCCAAATAAATTTCATTCGCTCAATAAGTATGCGTTTACCTGTTTTCGGAGCTTTCGGACGCATAAGCTCTGCCGCAGGACTTTTAAGCTCGCTGTAGCAGGATACTAAAGCCGCAAAGCAGGTACAGAAAATTGCCAGAGCAGACGCCGTAACAGCATAATACACATTAAGCTTAACAATTGTTTGATTAAGGTTATAATATGCCATTTTGTACGCTCTTACTATTAAGTACGGAATTGAAAATTCACCCAACGCCACGCCGATTACCGAGCCTACCGCACTTGCAAGAAACGCATACATAATATATTTTGAAATAATTGATGATTTGCTGTAGCCGAGCGCTTTGAGTGTACCAATCTGCGTTCTTTGTTCTTCAACCATTCGAGTCATTGTTGTGAGGCAGACAAGTGCCGCAACGAGGAAGAAAATCAGCGGGAAAACAGTACCCAACGCGCCGATACTCTGTGCGTCTGTCAAGAAACTTGTGTATGACTCAATTGATGAGCGGTCAAGCACATACCATTCAGGCATTGTCATATTGTTAAGACGGGTTTGTGCATTTTGAAGCTCAAGCTCTGCATCCGCAAATTCTTCAACCTTGTCGTTTTTAGCTATCTCATACTGCTCTTTTCCTCTTTGAAGCTGAATTTCAGCATCACTTATCTTTTTTTCAGTATCAGCCAAAAGCTGATCCTTATTAGAAAGTGATGACTGAACACCCTTAATAAGCTTTTCGCCCTCTTCAATTTCTTTTGTTGCCGAAGCTATTTTTCCATCATATTCTTCAAGCTTTGCTTTAGAAACACCTGCTATTACTGCCAATGTATTATATTTCCGCTCGGCATCCTTTACCTGCTCCTCAGGTGCTCCGCTTTGCAGAAGGCGCTGCCACTCCTCATAATAAGGACGCGCACTGTCTTCCGCTTTCTCATAACTGGCAGATGCCGCATCACGGAGTTTTTTGAGCTGTTCAAGCGATTTTTTTGCATCAGCTATTTTTTGCTTTGCCAACGGTATCTCAGTGTCGGACTGTTCAAGTGATTTCTTCTTTTCTTCAAAAAGCTTTTTGCTTTCATTCAGCGCCTCTTCACTGTCAACAAGCTCTTGATAAGCCTTTTCGAGTTCACTTTCCGCCATTGCTTTTTTAGCCTCATACTCCTGACTTGCTTTTGTGAGCATTTCGGTTGACTGTGAGCGAACCTCACTGTAGCGCACTTGACATCTGTCATTTGAAATTTCGTTAAGCTCTTTTATAACACTGTCAGTTAAAGCATCATAGTCCTCATCAAAGCAGTTTAACCCGGCTGCACCCTTTACAGTTAAATAAATTGAAGTATAAACCGTTGTTGCAAATGACTCTTTTGGGATTACAACATATCCGTCGACAACACCGTCGCCGACAGTAGCAGTCCCCATATTACCGTTAAGGAAATAGGATGACGCACAAACGCCCACAATAGTGTAGGTTTCTGCAGCAAGGGTATCAAATATGGATTCGTCAGTACCCGTTTTAAGAGTCATAAAGTCGCCGACCTTAAGCCCTGATTCCTCAAGAAATTCACGGCTTGCAAGGCACTCGTTGTACTTTTCGGGGAAACGCCCCTCAGTACATCTGATTTTATTGATGTCTTGCGACATTGATACAACCTTGGTTACAACCTCTTTAGAGTTCACATGACAAACGAAATCCGTTGTAAAAGAGCCTTCTGCTTCTTGTACACCGTCAATCTCGCGAATTTTATTCAAGTCCGTTTCGGTGAGTCCCAAAGTGCCTACCACACGGATATCCATTAAATTTTCTTTATCGTACTGTGCATCTGCCGATGCCTTCATTGCAGAATTTGAAGAACGAAGTCCTGCAAAAAACGCAACGCCTAAAGCTACAATCAGCATAATGGAAATAAAACGGCTGCTGCTCTTTTTTATTTCCATAAAAAAATCCTTGCGAAGTGATTTAGTCATTTTATATTTCCTTTACCATTCAATCTGTTCAACGGGCTTAGGTTCTGCATTTATAAGTATTCTGTCAACCTGACCGTTTTTAATCTGAATAATCTTATCTGCCATGGGAGTAATCGCCGTGTTATGCGTAATAACGATAACCGTCATTCCCTTTTCACGGCAGGTATCCTGTAAAAGCTTTAATATTGACTTACCTGTGATATAGTCAAGAGCACCCGTTGGCTCGTCGCAAAGCAATAATTTTGGATTTTTTGCAAGTGCTCTTGCTATTGAAACACGCTGCTGCTCGCCGCCGGAAAG
>DERX01000092.1:543-868 GCA_002361875.1 Ruminococcaceae bacterium UBA3329 | reverse complement strand
CTGCTGCTCGCCGCCGGAAAGCTGTGACGGAAAGCTGCCTGCTCTTGAGGCAAGACCGACCTCACCCAAAATATCGGCAGAATTAATCGGATTATTTGCAATCTGCGCCGCCATTTCCACATTTTCAGCAGCGGTAAGATTTTGAATAAGATTGTAAAACTGAAAAACGAAGCCGACATCGTCACGGCGGTACTTTGTAAGTTCCTTTTCTTTATATTGGGAAATATCCACGCCGTCAACAGTAATTGTGCCCGATGTTGCAGTGTCCATTCCGCCTAAAATATTCAAAACCGTTGTTTTACCGGCACCGCTGGGGCCGACAATA
>DERX01000092.1:0-210 GCA_002361875.1 Ruminococcaceae bacterium UBA3329 | reverse complement strand
CCGGCACCGCTGGGGCCGACAATAACAACAAATTCACCCTTTTCAATGGGAAAAGAAATGTTGTTAACCGCTTTGATTTCAACCTCGCCCATTTTATAGGTTTTTACTACATCTTTAAGTTCAATAAAAGCCATAATTTACTCCTTCACCAGAATTAAACATAAATATACAGTTAATATTCTATCACATAATTTTTGATATTGCTATATG
>DERX01000047.1:85745-93752 GCA_002361875.1 Ruminococcaceae bacterium UBA3329 | reverse complement strand
CTTGACTGCGGTCAGGCTTTCAGATGGGAAATGCAGGACGACGGTGTTTTTGGCGGAGTTGCATTCGGAAAATTCTTAAAAATTGAAGAAACGGAAAGCGAACTGATTTTTTATAACACCGAAAAAGAGGATTTTGAAAATATTTGGAAAAAATATTTTGACCTTGACACGGATTATAAAAAAATTGTGGACACTTACGACGAAGAAAATCTCGTAAAAGCTGTCACCGAATACAGCGGAATCAGAATTTTGCGTCAGGAGCCGTGGGAGGCGCTTTGCTCGTTCATTATCTCGCAGAATAACAATATCCCGAGAATTAAGGGCATTGTGTCAAGGCTTTGCGAGAATTTTGGCGAAAATACGGGCGGCGGATTCACTTTTCCGAGTGCCGAAAAGCTTGCCGATTTAACTCCCGAAGATTTAGCGCCGCTTCGGGCAGGCTTCAGGGCAAAATACATAATCGACGCTGCGCAGAAGGTTGCTGACGGCACGGTTGATTTCAAGAAAATTGACGAAAACCCAATTGAATTCGGCAGAGAAGAGCTGATTAAAATTAAAGGCGTAGGCGCAAAGGTCGCCGAGTGCACCCTGCTTTACGGCTTTCATAAGCTGTCGGCATTCCCCGTTGATGTTTGGGTAAAGCGCATTATGGCAGAAATGTACCCCGAAGGTCTCCCCTCCTGCATGAAAGGCACCGAGGGAATCGCCCAACAATATCTGTTCCATTACAGACGGAATTTGGAGAAATAATAAGACCAGCAAAATAATAAACCCTCCGAAACAGCACACGGTGCAACGGAGGGTATTTTTTTATTCTTCAAGCATAATATCAACGATTTGAACGATTTTATTTTGAGTTTCGGCAGGTGCGTTTAGAATTTTCTGTGCAAGAATATTTGCATCTGCATCATTTATTTCGCCCGTCAGCAAATAATCAGCCGAAACGCCTAAAGCAATGCTTAATTTTAAAAGATTTTCTGAAAGAATTGACTTACTTCCTCGCTCGGCAGTTGATACCATTTGGGGCGAAACATCAGCACGGGCGGCTAACTCCTCTTGCGACAGCCCCAGTTGCTTACGTCTTTTAATAATGCGGTTGCCCATTTCATTATAAAATTTATCGGTTCTCTGCATTACAGTATCGCCTCCACTTCTTTAGATATTATACCTTTTGCATTGGAATATTTTAAGCGACTGTAATGGAATTATTCTGATTAAGTGGAATTAGTGACAGTTTACGACAAAATATTTATTTTTTTTATGGTATTGTATAAAGCGAAAGGAGGAGAATATATGAACTATCAAAAGATAATTAAAACAATAGCAAAAGCTCACAGTACTACGCCATTCGAGGTGGATAAAGAAATTAGATTTGCAATAAGCTGTGCGGGTTTGCAAACCGAACCTTCAGAGTTCATTAAGACGGTTTGTTTTATCGCAAAATTCGATTTGCAATAAAGCACCATATCTTTCTGCCAAAGCAAAAAGGACAGGCATATAAACCTGACCTTTACTCATTCATTTGAATTGAATTGAATTTTACGGAACGGACACATAAGTTTCTTACATTATGAGCGCAAAAACGGCGGGAGCAAGCCCCCGCCCTACTGCATTAAAGCAATGATTTATAAAGGCGAATGTACTCGTTAGCGCTCTTACCCCAGGAGTTATCGCACTCCATTGCACGCTTAACGAGAATATTCCAGCCCTCGCTGTTCCCAAAGCCGTCAACGGCACGCTTAATTGTGTAAAGCATATCGTGAGCATTATAGCTTGCAAAGGTAAAGCCGTTGCCCTTGCCGTCTCCCGAATCCTGAATTGAGTCGCGAAGTCCGCCTGTTTCGCGTACTATCGGAATTGTGCCGTAGCGAAGAGAAATCATCTGCGAAAGTCCGCAAGGCTCGCTCTTTGAAGGCATAAGGAACATATCCGCACCTGCATAAATCTTCTTTGAAAGCGACGGAATAAAGCCAAGCTCAATACCCATTTTATCAGGATGCTTTGCCGCCATCTCCTTGAAAAAGCTTTCATACTGCCATTCGCCCGAACCGAGCAAAACTACCTGACAATCCACTGTTGAGAGCAGTTCGTCCAGAACAGCCTTTACAAGGTCAAAGCCCTTGTGCCCTACAAGACGGGAGACCATACCGATAACGGGTACATCTGCACGCTGTGGCAAGCCGAAATGCTCCTGCAAAGCCTTTTTATTTGCCGCTTTTCCCTCAACAAAATCCGTTGTATCGTAATTCTTAACTATATCCTTATCGGTTTTCGGGTCGTAAAGAACAGTGTCTATTCCGTTAAGTATGCCCGACAGTTTCCAGCTTCTTTGATTAAGAATAACATCAAGACCGTGCGAATACCACGGGTCAAGAATTTCACCTGCATAAGACGGGCTAACGGTCGTGATTTTGTCGGCACATTCAATTGCGCCCTTCATATAGTTGCAGTCGCCGTCATATTCAAGCAAGCTTGCTCTGTCGGCAGGCAAACCCACAACCTCGCCCAAAAGCTCCATACCGTATGTGCCCTGATACTGAATGTTGTGAATGGTGAAAACAGTTTTTATATTTTCATATCCCTCACGGTTTGCATAAAGCGTTGTGTAATAAACGGGAGTCAGTGCAGACTGCCAGTCGTTACAGTGGATAATGTCGGGTTTAAAGCCGATGTGAGGTATCATTTCAAGCACTGCTCTTGCAAAAAATGCAAAGCGTTCGGCGTCATCGTAATAGCCGTAAATCCCGTCACGCTTAAAATAATACTGATTGTCAAGAAGATAGTAAATAACGCCGTTTGCCTTTGCCTCAAAAATTCCGCAATACTGCCGTCTCCAAGCAACGGGAACGGAAATTGAGGTGAGGAAAGTCATTTTGTCCTTAAGCTCCTGACTTATTGTGTCATAAAGCGGCATAACAACTCGCGCGCCGATAAGGCGTTTGCGAAGTGCACCCGGAAGAGACCCTGCAACATCGCCCAGTCCCCCCGAAGCCTTAAAGGGAAGTGCCTCACTCGATACATATAATACTTTCATTTTTATCGCCATGCGATACATCATTCGCACAAATAAGCCTTAAAAGCGGCTTATTTTGCACGGTATCGCTCCTTTCATTATTATATAAACTGATTTGCCGTACAGCACCGCCGAAAACATGGCAGTGCTGTTTCTTTATTCTGTAATTAGATAACAATTCCCTTGCCGATGTAAACGGGGTAATTTTCAGCGCCCGAAAGGGTCTTATTCGGAGTTACAACAACATTTTTATCCGTAATAACACAGTTTATAACGGAATTCTGTGCAATGTATGTATCCTGCATTACGATTGAATTTTTAACAACTGCTCCTTTTTCAATTCTTGCCCCTCTGAATACTATTGAGTTCTCAACCTCGCCCTCAATAATACAGCCGTTTGCCACAAGTGAATTTTTAACGCTTGAGCCTATGCCGTAGGTTGCGGGCATATCATCCTTAAGCTTTGTGTAAACAGGACGCTCGGAGTTGAAAAGATTTAAGCAGTTTTGAGAATCCAAAAGACTCATATTTGCCTTGAAATAAGATGCCATTGAGTCGATTGTAACGGCATAATCCTTAAATTCAAGACCGTAAATTTTAAGCTTGTCAGCATTTTTCTGAATAATGTCGGATTCAAAGTCAGTCAAATTCTGACTGATAGCCTCATTCATAAGCCTTTCAAGAAGGCTCTTCTTCATAAGAATCATATTAAGAGAATAGTTTACATCTTCAGCGCCGGACGGTGCAAACGAAACCTTGGTAACTCTGCCGTCAGAATCAACATCCATAATCATTGCGTCCTGAAGAGCAGGAGAATTGCCGTGCTTGTAGAGAATGGTTATGTCCGCATCCTTTTCCGTATGGAAATCCATAATATCACGCACATCAGCGTTAAACACTGTGTTACAGTCGGAGAAGAGAACATATTCCTCATTTGAACGGCTGATAAAGCTCATTGCGCCTTTAAGCGATGCTATTTTATCAACATTGCTGCCCTGTTCTGCCGTTGAAAAAGGCGGAAGCAGGAACATTCCCTCGGTTTTTCTTGACAAATCCCACGGCTTACCCGTGCCGAGGTGGTCCATAAGTGACTGATAATTTGACTTTGTAATAACGCCGACCTTTTCAATGTCTGCATTCACCATATTTGAAAGTGCAAAGTCAATAAGACGGTATCTGCCCGCGAACGGAACAGAACCCATTGTGCGAAGCCCTGTTATTTCAGGCAAGCACTCGTCATAAGCATTTGAGAAAACAATTCCTACAATATTCTGTCCTGTCATATTACTTGCCCTCCTTTGAAATGTTTTCCGAAATCATTTCTTTCGGTGCGACCTTTGCGCCCTCGCCGACTGTTATACCTGCACCGACAACGGCAATACCCCATTCATCACGGTCAGCGTAATTTTCAGGGCAATCGCCTACCTTTGCGCCCGATTCAATAACCGCGTCCTCGGCAATAATTGCATATTCAACATCTGCGCCTTTCTTTATAACAG
This sequence comes from Ruminococcaceae bacterium UBA3329, assembly GCA_002361875.1. Lineage (GTDB taxonomy): Bacteria > Bacillota > Clostridia > Oscillospirales > Acutalibacteraceae > Fimenecus. Next base: position 89,240 of record DERX01000047.1, on the reverse strand, counting down.
CGCCGGGCATTACTATTGAATAGCGAACCATCGCACCCTCTTCAACCGTTACATCGTGGAAAAGGATTGAATAGTCAACCTCGCCGAATACTCTTGAGCCTTCGGATACCATTGAATTCTGAACATCTGCCGTTGCGGCGATGTACTGCGGCGGCGTTGTGGGTGTTCTTGAGTAAATTTTCCAGGAATTATCCGACAAATCAAGGTCAACCTTCGGATTTAAAAGGTCAAGGTTAGCCTCCCAAAGAGAGTCGATTGTGCCGACATCTTTCCAGTAACCGTCGAAAAGGTAAGCGAACATTCTCTCGCCTGCTTTGTGCATTGCGGGGATAACATCCTTGCCGAAATCGTTTGAAGAATCGGGATTGTTTTCGTCGTCAATCAAATACCGGCGAAGCTTTGACCAAGTGAATATGTAAACGCCCATGGACGCTTTGTTACTGCGTGGATTTTTCGGCTTTTCCTCAAATTCTGAAATTGAATTGTCGTCATTGAGAATCATAAGACCGAAACGTGACGCCTCTTCCCACGGAACTTCGAGCATTGCAATTGTGCATGCCGCATCGTTCTTTTTGTGGTAATCAAGCATCTTGTTGTAATCCATTTTGTAAATGTGGTCGCCCGAAAGAACGGCAACATACTCGGGATTATAACGGTCAATGAAGTTTATGTTTTGGTAAATGGCATTTGCCGTTCCCTTGTACCACTCCATACCCTTAATCTGCTGGTACGGTGAGAGCATATGAACACCGCCGTCAATGCGGTCCAAGTCCCATGCACTGCCGTTGCCGATGTAATCGTTAAGCTCCAACGGCTGATATTGGGTTAAAATGCCCACTGTGTTAATACCTGAATTTACACAGTTTGAAAGCGGGAAGTCAATAATTCTGTATTTACCGCCGTAGGGTACGGCAGGCTTCGCAATGTTCTTTGTGAGTACGCCCAGACGGCTTCCCTGACCGCCTGCAAGAAGCATTGCAATACATTCCTTTTTACGAGCCATATATTTTCCTCCTAAAAGAATTTCTGTATTTTTGTCCGCCGTACCGTTTTCCTAAAGAATTTGACAGACGGGCATATAAAATGAATAAGCGTAAGGCTTATTTATAGACTGAATATAGCAAAATATTAAAGTTTTCGCCCGCCTTTTTCAAAAGGCGGTGGAGTGGAGAGGCGAAGCCTTTCCTTGCAGTCCGCAGACTGCAAAACTATTTTATTTAAAAAGCGCGGGAGGGGACGCAAAATAATCCGGTGGATTGTTTTGCGTGGGAACCCTCGCCGGGGGTTCCCGTTGATTTTTCAAAATTATATCAATCTCCGTCACGGGACGACATACAGTGATTTTCCGGACTTTCGGCGGGAGCAAGCCCCCGCCCTACATTATTTTTTTGTTATATATTATTTATCTTGTCTTTTTAAGGTAGATTGCGGACATGGGCGGAAGGTCAAGAGAAATGCTCTTGTCAAAGCCGTGCATCGGGATTTTCTCTGTCTTAATTTTTTCGGGATTTTGCGAAATGCCGAAACCGCCGTACTTTTCATCGTCCGAATTGAACACTATTTTATAAGCATTGGCTTTAGGCACACCTATTCTGTAATTTTCACGGCGTACATTTGTAAAATTGCAAACCGCTATAATTTCTTTCTTGTCCTCGGCAATTCGGCGGAAAGCTATAACGGAATTATCGCAGTCATCAGACGAAATCCAAGAAAAGCCCTCCCAAGAATAATCTACCTGCCAAAGCTCAGGACTCTTTTTATAAAACTTATTAAGCTCTCTTGTAAACCCTTGCATTTTGCGGTGCATATCGTAATCGAGCAAAAGCCAGTCAAGACCCTGCTCGTAATTCCACTCAATAAACTGACCGAATTCGCTGCCCATAAACAGCAGTTTTTTGCCGGGATGCGCCATCATATAACCGAGGAACGCCCGAACGCCCGCAAACTTTTCTTCGTAAGTGCCCGGCATTTTGTTAATAAGCGAGCATTTGCCGTGGACAACCTCATCGTGAGAAATCGGCAGAATGAAATTCTCGGAAAAAGCATAGAAGAATGAAAATGTTATACAGCCGTGATTGTTCTTTCGGTAAATACCGTCAAGAGAGAAATAACGGAGAATATCATTCATCCAGCCCATATTCCACTTAAAGTTAAAGCCAAGACCCCCCATAAACACGGGCTTTGTAACCATTGGCCAAGCGGTGCTTTCCTCGGCAATCATCAAAACGCCGGGGTAATCACGGAACAGAAGCTCTGAAAGCTTATGGAAAAATTCAACCGCCTCTAAATTTTCAACTCCGCCGTTTTTGTTGGCTATCCACTCGCCGTCCCTGCGGTCATAGTTAAGATAAAGCATTGAGGCGACTGCGTCAATACGAAGTCCGTCTATATGGAATTTGTCAAGCCAGAACATTGCGCTTGAGCAAAGGAACGAGCGTACCTCATTTTTGCCGAAGTCGAAAACTCTTGTTCCCCAGCCGTAATGCTCGCCCTTTCTGGGGTCGGCATATTCATAGACGCAAGTGCCGTCAAACTCATAAAGTCCGTTTGCATCCTTTGGGAAATGCGCGGGAACCCAGTCAAGAATTACGCCTATTCCCGCTTTGTGAAAAGTGTCAATTAAATACATTAAATCGTGCGGTGTGCCGTAGCGTGAGGTTGCGGCAAAATAACCCGTAACCTGATAGCCCCATGAGCCGTCAAACGGGTATTCGGTAAGGGGCATAAACTCAACATGCGTGTAACCCATATCCTTAACATATGGCACTAATTCGTCAGCCATTTGGCGGTAAGAAAGAAAATTTCCGTCCTCATGCTGTTTCCATGAACCTAAATGCACCTCGTAAATATTAACGGGCTTTGCGTAAACGGCAGAGGATTTTTTATTTTCCTCCCACTTGCTGTCGCTCCAATTATAGCCGTCAAGCTCATAGAATTTTGTCGCGTTCTGCGGGCGGGTTTCCATATGAAATCCGTACGGGTCGCTCTTCATCAGCCGCTTGCCCTGTTTTGTCAAAATTGAATATTTATAAGCGTCATACTGCTTTATGCCGTCAATTTTACATTCCCAAATTCCGCCGTCGGAGATTTTTGTCATTACATTTTCACTGTCTGACCAACCGTTAAAATCGCCTGCAACGGACACGCTTTCGGCGTGCGGCGCCCATACTCTGAAAACGACCGAGCCGTCATCATTTCTGTGAGAGCCTAAAAATTCATAAGCACGGGCATTATTGCCCTGATGAAAAAGATAAACGGGAACCTCATTCACATCGCTCTTTTTTGTTTTCTTGCTGTTATTTATTTTTACGGAATTTGCCTTGGTTTTGTTTTCCTTCATAATTCACATTAGCCTTTCCGGCACGGGAGCGCGAGGAGCTTTCACCCTGCCAAAATTTAAATCGTAGCAACGCTCCTGCTTTGCTTGCAAAAAGCAGAGCTTGCGACCGATTGCAACCTGTGCAGGGAGCATTAGCTCCTCGGGGTTTCAGTGGG
>DERX01000047.1:56054-85562 GCA_002361875.1 Ruminococcaceae bacterium UBA3329 | reverse complement strand
TTAGCTCCTCGGGGTTTCAGTGGGAGATTATAACCCCCACTGAAATTCCGAAATGGACCCCGCCGCCTATAGAGGCGGGGGACATCTGCACTTAAGTTATACATATATATTTTATCACGCCGAATTTAAGTTTTCAATAGAATTTTGAACAAAATAATCAAATCGCACACAAATTTTATTATACCCATTTGTGCACTTTGTTACAAAATATGATGTAATACGACATCAAGACGGTTAATACAGCAAGGATTTTTTATATTACGGAAAGTCATTCGGACAAAACAGTAAAAAAAAGCGGGACGCCGAGTCGGCGTCCCCTACAAAATATTTTTTATGACAGCTCAAACTGACCTGTGTAAAGCTGATAATACCTGCCCTTTTGTGAAAGCAAATCGTCGTGGTCGCCGCGCTCAATAATTTCGCCGTTTTCAAGCACCATAATTGCATTTGCATTGCGGACGGTTGAAAGACGGTGGGCAATGACAAACACCGTTCTGCCTGCCATCAGCTTATCCATACCCTGTTCGATAAGCTTTTCGGTTCGGGTATCAATTGAGCTTGTCGCTTCATCAAGAATCAGTACGGGCGGGTCTGCGACAGCGGCACGGGCAATGGAAAGAAGCTGTCTTTGACCCTGCGAAAGATTTCCGCCGTCTGAGCCGAGAACGGTGTCATAGCCGTCGGGCAGTGCCATAATAAACTCATGTGCATTTGCAAGCTTTGCGGCATTTTCAATCTGCTCGTCTGTTGCGTCCAAATTACCGTAACGGATGTTATCCCTGACCGTGCCTGTAAACAGGTGGGTATCCTGCAAAACCATACCGAGTGAACGGCGAAGGTCGTCTTTTTTAATTTTCTGAATATTTATTCCGTCATATCTTATTTTACCCTCGCTGATGTCATAAAAACGGTTGATAAGATTTGTTATGGTTGTTTTGCCTGCGCCCGTTGAGCCGACAAAAGCTATCTTCTGACCCGGCTTTGCATAAAGTGAAATGTTGTTGAGAACGGTCTTTTTACCGTCATAAGAGAATGTAACATCTTCAAACTCAACCTTGCCCTGAAGCTCTTTGTATTCAACAGTGCCGTCAGCCTGATGCACGTGCTTCCACGCCCAAACGCCTGTGTGCTCCGGACATTCGGTAATAACGCCGTTTTCGTCCTTTCTTGCATTTACAAGTGTAACATACCCCTCGTCAGCTTCGGGCTGTTCGTCAAGATATTCGAAAATTCTTTCAGCACCTGCAATTGCCATAATTGCATTGTTAAACTGCTGTGAAAGGTTTGAAATCGGCTGTGAAAAGTTCTTTGAATTTTGCAAAAATGCAACGATAATACCCGGTTTTATTCCGTTTTTTACCGCTAATATTCCACCCACTGCGGCCGCTATTGCATAGTTTACATGGGAAAGGTTGTTCATAAGCGGCATTAAAATGCTTGCAAATGTATTAGCCCCCGTTGACGCCTTACGCAGATTTTCATTTATTTCATTGAATTTTTCTACGGTTTCTTCCTCACGGTTGAAAACCTTAACAACCTTTTGCCCCTCTATCATTTCTTCAATATAACCGTTAACAACACCCAAATCCTGTTGCTGTTTTTTGAAATAATATGAGCTTTTCTTACCCAGTACCTTTGTAAGAAATATCATAAGAGCAACCATAACAAGCACAAGAAGTGTCAAAATACGGCTGTAGCAAAGCATTACGATAAACGAACCCACAATTGTTATTGTTGAGGAAACGAGCTGAGGAAGCCCTTGCGAAAGGAACATTCTTACAGACTCAACATCGTTTGTAAATCGGCTCATAATTTCGCCGTTGGGGCGTGTGTCGTAAAATTTTATGGGCAAATCGGAAACCGAGTCGAATATATCCTTACGGAAAATATTCATCGTTCTTGCAGTAAGCAAAACGGAGCATTTTGCCTTGCCGTATGAAGCAATAACGCTGACTACAGCAATAATCGCCATAAAAATTATCTGTTTTTTGACTCCGCTGAAAAGCGACCATGAAAATCCCTTTCCTATTGCGGGAGTAAGCAAATCGTCAACAATCGGTTCAATAAAAATTGAAATTGCAACCGTTGCAAGAGAGCTTAAAATTACCAAAATAATCATTCCGATAAGCAGCTTTTTTTCCTTGCCCAAATATTTTAAAAGCCTTTTAACCGTTGCACCTGTATTTTTCGGCTTTACGGTCGGCATTTGATTTTTGCGTCCGGGTCCCGGCATTACTGCTCACTCCTTTCTGCATCAAAATCGTCACAGCCCTTTTGCTGTGCCTCATAAATATCTCTGTAAATTTCACTGCGCGCCAAAAGCTCCTCATGCGTGCCGATGTCCGAAACTGCGCCGCCGTCAAGAATAATTATCTTGTCGCAGTCCGAAATTGAGGAAATTCTTTGCGCAATGATGATTTTGGTGGTATCGGGCGTAAGCTTTCGAAGAGCTGACCTTATGCGTGCGTCCGTCGCCGTGTCAACAGCGCTTGTGGAGTCGTCAAGAATAAGAATTTTCGGATTTTTAAGAATTGCCCTTGCAATGCAAAGACGCTGTTTCTGACCGCCAGAAACATTAACGCCGCCCTGACCGAGGTCAGTGTTAAAGCCGTCGGGGAAGGACTCAACAAATGAGAGCGCATCTGAAATTTCACAAGCCTTTTTAAGCTCTTCATCGGTAGCATTTTTATTGCCCCAACGAAGATTTTCGGCTATTGTGCCCGAGAAAAGCACATTCTTTTGGAGAACCATACTTACAGCCTCACGAAGTCCGTAAACGGAGTAATCCTTAACATTTCTTCCGCCGACGAGCACCTCACCCGAGGTTGTATCATAAAGTCTCGGAATTAACTGAACTATTGATGACTTTGAGCTGCCCGTTGCGCCCATAATGCCTATCATTTCCCCGCTGTTAATCTTAAAGGATACGTTCTTAATAACATCGGCGCCGTTACCGTAACGGAAAGATACATTTTTAAACTCGACACTGCCGTCGGGAACTTCTGCAACAGGATTTTCAGGGTCTTTAATATCGGGCTTTTCGTAAAGCACTTCGCCTATACGCTTGGCGCTTGCCTCTGCCATAAAGAACTGAGCCAAAATCATAATCGTCATAAGGAACGACATTAAAATCTGGAAAGCGTATGTGAAAATCGCCGTGAACTGACCGACCTCAAGCTTCATTTCGGATATTGACTTTGTCGCAATAACAACAATTGTCATAATGGTAAGGTACATGAGCAGCATAAGTGCAGGCTCGCCCAAAACCATTATTTTTTCGGCGCTGATTGCAGATTCGGTAAGATTGTCGTTTGAATCTTTAAATTTCTTCTTTTCGTAATCCGTACGCACAAACGCCTTTACAACTCGGATATTCGTGAAATTTTCCTGAATAGACGCATTGAATTTATCGAATTTTTTAAGCATAATACGGAAACGCTTTATTGCAATAGGTGCAAAAATTGCAAGCACAATAACAATAATCGGGAGTGCAACCGCAAAAACGCTTGCAACCTCGGGGCTCATTCGTATGCAAAGTATCAAAGCAGACACAAGCATAATCGGCGCACGGAAAAATACTCTGATAAGCATTAAAAATGTATTTTGAACCGTATTGACATCGGTTGTCATTCTCGTAATAAGCGACGCAGTTGAAAATTTGTCGATATTTGAAAATGAAAATGTCTGCAATTTTTCCATAAGCCCGTGGCGAAGGCTGGCTCCGAAGCCCATACCTGCAACTGCGCCGATTCTCGCGGCAAGTGAACCGCAGCAAAGTGAGCAAAGTGCAAAAATCAGCATTTTTCCTCCGTACGCAAAAATATCGTGTATAGCGGCGCTCTGCACTGCGGCTGATGCGTTTTCGGTTAACAGAATTGTATCAACAATATCAGCCATAACCTGTGGAATGAGCAGTTCGAACATAACCTCGCCTATCATTAAAAGCGGGCAAATGAATGCATAAACCTTATATTTGTCGGCATATTTTAAAAGCTTAAACATCTTGTTCCTCCTTCTATTTAAATCTTTTTGTCTTTTCGGGGAAAGCTTCCCTTAAATTATTGTTCATTTTTTTTATTAAAGACAGCATAAGCTGAATTTCTTCATCTGTAAGTCCCGAAATTTTAGCACTGTCAACCTGTGCAAATGTTTGCAGTGCAAATTCGTTAAGCTCTCTTCCTTTTTTTGTAAGGGAAAGATTATTCCGCCTTGCGTCGTCCTTATCCGTCTGCCGTGAAATTACGCCCGCTTTTTCCATTCGTTTAACGGACACTGCAACGGACGCAGGCGAAATGCCCAAACAGTCCGCAATATCCTTTTGCGTGGCATTGGGGTTCTCGCTTAAATAGCACAAAATCGGCGGTTGTCCGAAATAAATTCCCTTGTCCTCAAGAAGTCTGTCAACAATATACCTCTCTCCGATATTAACAGAATGAAGCATATCGCACAGCTCCCTTTTTTTATCTTCCATACTCTACCTCAAAAAAATAATTAGTCACCTAACTGTTAATCGTTTAATTATTATATCACCGAAAATCTATATGTCAAGAGTTTATATGAAAATTCTTCCTGTTTTTTAGCGGTCGGCGGGGACGAATACTTTGCCGTGTTTTGAACAGTGTTTCGGCAAAAATGCTATTGTTTTTCAACACTTTTTAAACAGCGGTCGAAAATACATGACCGGAAGTCGGGTTTACCGTTTTAAAACGGCTGTCAGGCAAAATTCAAAAGGTCTGCCATACAGTCCGTAATAATAAAGATATAAATAATACTAAAATAATAAACATAAAAACAGTGCCTATTTTCTTTACGTGCTTCGCACATTTTGAAAATGGATTTTCGGTATATTTAATTCGGTGTTATTCAATATTCATTGCACTTTGGGCAATACGGGCAGGCGTGGAAACCTGCCCTTACAAAAATAATCAACAAAATTTGTAAACGGCAGGATACGCTGTTTTTTTATATCCAAACCGGTGATTTTAAAAATATTTTAGATGTTTTTTATCTAAAGGTTGCAATATTCTCGCATTATGCGGGAAAAAGGTGCCTGTTTTCGCTATTTATGGGAGGTGAAATTTATGGGACACATTGAGCTGTGGCCTGAAGGCGAATATTACCTGCAAATACCCAAGCACTTTTTTGAGGACAGCGAGTACCGAAGTCTTTCGGTTCACGCAAAATTACTTTACGGGATTTTGCTTGACAGAATGCATCTTTCCTGTAAAAACGAATGGTTTGACGAGCACGGCGAAATTTTCATCTATTACAGCGTTCAAAATGTTGCGAAAACGCTCGGCTGCTGCAAGGAAAAGGCTATTAAAACCCTGCGCGAGCTTGAAAATGTAAACTTGATTACACGCATCAAAAAGGGTCAGGGCAGGCAGGATATGATTTATGTTCACTCATTCAAGAGAATAACGAAGCCTATTTTGGGCTGGGGCTTTAAATTCGGCTGACGGAAAGGCTTAAAGGCTTTCACAAGTTTTATTTCCCAAAAAAAGGAGGCAGATATGGGCAAAAATCTTACAAAAAAGGAAGCGGAATTTTGCTGTCTTGCCGCAGTGCTCGGCAACACGGGCGAGGCGGCTTACAAAGCAGGGTTCACCGTTTTTCCGCAGAAAAAGGCGGAAAAGCTTTTGCGGAAAAAAGAGATTTCAAATGAAATCGAAAAAATCAGGGAGAGAAATGCGAAAAGCAATGAAGCCGTTACTGGGCTTCGCAGAATTGCATTCGGCTCGGTTGCGGATGCAGTTGACCTTGCATTGCATTTCGGAGAGAACGCAGATACACATTCCCTCGATTTGTTCTCTGTATCGGAAATCAAATACACAGCCGGAAAAGGCGTAGAGATTAAGTTTTATGACAGGCTTAAAGCTCTCCAACAACTGGCTGAAATTGAAAGTGCGGAGGAAAATTCGGGAGCAATGTCTATTTACGAGGCTATTTCAAACAGTGCAAGGCAGGCGGAAACCGATGATTAAGTCATTCACTCCGTTTTCGCCGAAACAATTGCAGGTGCTTAACTGGTGGTGCGAAGAAAGCGAAAACAAAGACAAAATCGGCATAATCTGCGACGGAGCGGTAAGAAGCGGAAAGACTCTTTGTATGACTCTTTCGTTTGTACTTTGGGCATTTTACAGATTTTCGGATTCAGACTTTGCCGTGTGCGGAAAGACGGTAACATCACTACGGCGAAATGTCATAACGCCAATAATCCCCGTGTTACGCCAAATGGGGTTTTCGGTTACGGAAAAAATAAGTGCAAATCTTGTTTACATATCCTTTAAAGGTAAGCATAACAGATTTTATCTTTTCGGCGGCCGTGACGAAAGCTCGTCGTCGCTCATACAGGGTATTACACTTTCGGGCGTTATGCTTGACGAGGTGGCGCTTATGCCGAAATCCTTTACGCAGCAGGCAATTGCACGGTGCTCGGTTGACGGCTCAAAGCTTTGGTTCAACTGCAATCCCGAAAATCCGCACCATTGGTTTTACAAGGAATGGATAAAAAAATGCGATGAAAAAAACTGTCTTTATCTCCATTTTCTTATGAGCGACAACCCGTCCCTCACAAGTGAAATCCGAGAGCGCTACAAAAGGCTCTATTCAGGTGTGTTTTACGAAAGGTTCATCGAGGGAAAATGGGTCTGCACGGACGGACTTGTCTATCCTTTTTTTAAAGAGGGTGTTCACACCTATTCAAAAGAAATCGGCGGATTTTCTCAATACTACATATCCTGCGATTACGGAACGGTAAACCCTTGCTCAATGGGGCTTTGGGGTGAAAAGGACGGAATTTGGTACAGAATTTCCGAATTTTATCACGACTCCCGTGCGAAAGGCTTTCAGATGACCGACTCGGAATATTACGGTAAGCTCTGCGAGCTTGCAGGCAACAGAAAAATCAGCGCAGTGATTGTTGACCCATCGGCAGCATCGTTTATTGAGTGCATCCGCCGAGGCGGAAAATTTAAGGTAATCCCTGCTAAAAATGACGTTGCCTACGGAATACGAAAGGTGTCTGAATTTTTAAAAAGCGGAAAAATCAAAATTCACACTTCCTGCACAGATGCAATCCGTGAATTTTCGCTTTACCGCTGGGACGAAAATGCGGGTAAAGACGCTCCGAAGAAAGAAAACGACCACGCAATGGACGATATTCGCTATTTTGTAACTACGCACAGACAAAATGACGGCGGATTTTTCGCCCTGTCTGCTCCGAGAACAGAAAGGAGAATTTATGAGCGTATTTGACAAATTCATTAAAAGAGGAACTCCCGTAAAGGCGGCACAGACTGCCTCGGAATACTCTTCAAATACACTTTTCCGATTTCCCGAAAGAAATGTAAATCTGTCACTTTACAAGAGCCTTCGTGACAGTGTTCCCGTGATTGACGCCGCAATAAGCAAAACCGTGCGGCTTACGGGCGGATTTACAGTTAAAGCAAATAACGAAAAATACCAAAAGGCTCTTGACAAATTTTACAAGACGGTTAACGCGGGCTCGGGGCGGTGCGGCTTACAGCTTTTCACCGACACCTATTTTACTGAACTTTTAACCTACGGAACGGCGGCAGGTGAAATAATTTTAAACGAAAACGGCGATATTCATTCGCTTTATGCAGTACCTGCAAAGGATATAAATTTAAAGCGGAGTAAAGACGATTTCAGCCGTGTGCTTATCTGCCGTCCCGATTCTTTTTCTGGCGAGCCGTTAAATTTTCAGGAACTCCTGTTCTACACGGCGTTAAACCCCGATGCAGGCGAAATTTTCGGAAACTCAATACTTAAAGGACTGCCCTTTATGAGCGATATTCTTATGAAAATTTACTCGTCGATAGGCAAAAATTTTGAAAGAATGGGTAATCTTCGTTTTGCCGTAACCTACAACCCGGGAAGCGATTTAATCGACCGCAGCTTTGCGAAAGAGCGTGCCGAGCAAATTGCCGCCGAATGGTCAAATGCCATGGACAGTTCAGAGGTGCGTGACTTTGTTGCGGTTGGCGATGTTAACATCAAAGTTATAGGTGCGGACAATCAAATTATTGACAGTGAAGTTCCCGTAAGGCAAATTTTAGAGCAAATTCTTTCAAAGCTGTCACTGCCGCCGTTTATGCTCGGTCTTTCCTGGTCAACCACGGAGCGTATGAGCACAATTCAGGCAGATGTTCTCACAACGGAGCTTTGGAGCTACCGCAGACTTTTGACCCCTGTTATTGAAAAAATCTGCGATATGTTTTTGCGGACTTTAGGCAACTGTGACGGCGTTACGGTAATTTGGGACGATATCACGCTTCAGGATTCGCTTGACGAAGCAAGAGCAAAGCTGTATTTAGCCCAAGCGAAGGCAATAGAGAAAACTGCATCAAACAGTTAATTTCGGAGGTGAAACAATGGTAAAAAACTATGAGGCGCAAACAGAATGCGGAAAAATATCCGATGAGGAATTGGAGCTTATTAACCGCCAAAGTCTTAAAAAGCTTTCGGCAGATGATATTTACACTTTTTCGGTAATACTTTGCGACAATGAAATCGACCGTGATTTTGAGGTGTTCTCGGATGAGGCGCTCAAAAATCTCGAAAAGCTCTTTATAGGCAAAACGGGGATTTTAAATCACAGCAACCGCTCGGAAGACCAAATTTGCAGAACATACAAGACAGAGCTTTTGTGCGACAGCAACAGAAAAACCGAATACGGCGAAGATTACAAATACTTAAAGGCTTGGTGCTACACGGTAAAGAGCGCCAAAAATGAAGATTTAATCCGTGACATTGAAAGCGGAATAAAAAAAGAGGTCAGCGTTTCCTGCAATTGCTCCGAAAAGGTATGCTCCGTCTGCGGTGAGAGCATTTGCGAGCACAAGGCAGGTAAATTTTACGGAGATACTCTTTGCTTTAAACACATAAACGGCGTTACAGACGCTTACGAATGGTCTTTTGTAGCCGTTCCCGCACAGCGAAATGCAGGAGTTACAAAATCAGTATCACAGAAAGAAAATACACATTCTCAAATTCAAAAGGCAAAGACAGAAAAAGACTTAAGCTTTGCCGAGCAGTACAGAAATGAGATGAAAGCAAGAGCACAGAAAGGCTTTTCTATGCTTTTCCCCGAGCTTTCATCCGAAACGGCAGACTGCATTATAAATCTTTGTAATGCGAATATTCTGTCGGAGCTGATTGGGAGCTTTGAAAAGAAAACAGCCAAAGTATTCCCCGTAAAATCACAGTTCGGGGAAAGAAAATCGGAAACAAACGATATTAACAGTCAATTTAAATTTTAGGAGGTAAAAAATATGGCAACATTTGAAACAATTAAACTTGATAAGGGACTTTACCGCTCAAATCTCGGCATTAACGCTGAGCTTGAGCGCATTGACCCGTCCGAAAACTACAAGGGTACATCTCTTGAGGGACTTGACGCATTTGAGCGTCAGCTTAAACGCTTTAACATTAAAATTAAGGGTGCTGATTCTTCACCTATAGAAAAATTTTTCCAGACATCGGATTCAGCGGTGCTTTTTCCCGAATATGTCAGCAGAGCCGTAAGGCAGGGTATGAAGGAACCCTGCAATATTGACGATATTATTGCAACACGCACCGACATTAACGGTCTTGATTACAGAACAATTGCATCTCTTCCGGAAAAAACATCCGAAGAAGAAACAAACGATAATTACATAGGCGAGGGCGAAAATATTCCCGAAACTAAAATTACAACAAAGGAAAATCTTGTAAAGCTTCATAAAAGAGGAAAAATGCTTGTGGCGTCTTACGAGGCTTTGCGCTTTCAGCGCCTTGATATTTTCTCAATAGCATTAAGAGAAATCGGCGAATACCTTGCGCGTATGCAGACCACCGATGCAATTTTATCAATTACAGACGGCGACGGAAATGACAATCCTGTTCCCAGTATTCTTTGCAAAACTCCCGGCACTGTTTCTTATGCCGATCTTGTTAACCTTTGGAATGAGCTTAATCCGTACACAATGAACACAATTACAACATCGCCGTCTGTTGCGGCAAGTATTATGTGCTTACCTGAAATGCGTGACGCCGCCGCAGGACTTAATTTTCACGCAACAGGAAAAGCTGTAACTCCGCTCGGAGCAAATCTTATAGTACACAAGCATATTAACAACGGCATTATTGCCTTTGATAAAAACCACACTCTTGAAATGGTAACGGCAGGCGGAATTGTGACGGATTTTGATAAGCTTATTGACCGTCAGCTTGAAAGAGCCGCAATTACTCAAACCTACGGCTTTGCAAAAATTTGCAACAACGCAGCAGTTGCTATGACTTTAGGTGAAACAGAATGATTGATTCCAAGGCGGTTTTTGACGAGGTAAAACGTCTTTTTGATTTTCCCGAAGAGGATACCGAAAAAATTGAAGGACTTTGCCGTGCCTCGGCAAGCACTCTTTCAAAAAGGCTGAAAGAAAATTGCACGGGCGAAGAAGACGGTGCAGTTTTTGCCGCCACCGCATTTACCGCATACCGTTATGCTCTTTTGTGCATCTGCCTTGACGATTACTGCGATTATATTAAAACAGGCGACATAACAGTCCGCCGTTCATCATCGTCAATATTGGAGGCTTCGGAAAAGCTGCTTGCGAACGCATTTTCACAGGCTGACTGCTTTACTGACATCGGCTTTATTTTCAAAGGCTTTTGAGAACAAGGAGATATAAAAATGACGCTTAACGGAATTTTTAAACACGGCAGAACCTGCCGCCTGCGCCTTGAAGAAAACCATTACAGCGAAAAATTCAAGGCATATATTCAGCCCATACGCTATAAAACAAAGCTGTATTTAGAGGGAGATTTTACAGAAATCGGCGTAAATAAAAATGATGTTTATTTGTATTTAGGCCCTGCAAATCACGATTTAACCCAACTTTCTGACAATGCAAGAGTGATTGATGCAGACGGTTGTGCTTACAAAATCGACCGATGTGAAAAAGTTTTGCTCGAAGACACATGCATTTACATTTGGGCTGTAATCAGAAAAACAACGGAGGTGAATGAATGACTATCTTTTCTTCATACTGTAATTCAATTTTATCTAATCTTACCCGTTCTATGGCCGATAAGGTAAATGTGGTTTTGGCACATGAAAGCGGAATTAAAAAGGTGCCCATCGACAAGCCGTATGTAGCAATCGGAATAAAGAAATGCTCGCTTGGCTCCCCTATCATTCAAAAGAACGAAGACGGCGCCGACATTACAAACGGCGACAGAAAGGTTCAGACAACAGTAAGCATAAATATCTATACTCCTTACAGTAAAGGAGCAAAGGGCTGTGTTGAAATTTACGAGGAGGTTCTTGACAGTATTCTGCTTGGACTGCGTGAAGCTCTTGTTGAAACAAGGCTTTTCGGTACAAAATATTCCCGTGAAACTCAATGTATTGTAGGCGAATCGGAATTTGTATTTGAAACTATCCTTTCAGATTTTGTATCCGTGGAGCCCATCGTTTCCGGCAAATAAACAGACAATAGAAAAAAGTCCCCTTATGGCAGAATAAAGAAAACTGCCGTAAGGGGATTTTTTATATCCAAAGAAATATCAAAAAGTTTGGTCTTACCAAAAAACAAGTACATAACCTTAAAACAAAACTGACTCCACAAGAAATGCGAAGTCAGTATGTTGCTTAAATTTTAATTTTATCCTACTATAAAGTATGCTTCTTGTTCCGTCATTTCAACTGTCAATAGTCGAAATTCCCATCGTGATTTCTTCTAACACATCAAGTAAGACCTTAACGGTGTCAAGCGATGTAAATGTGGTAATTCCGTTTTCCACGGCGCAGTTGCGGATTGCTACTCCGTCCTCATAGTGCACGCCCGAAAGAATTGCCCTTGTGTTTATTACATAGCTTACATAGCCTGCCCGTATTGAGTCGAGAATTTCCGTGCTGCCTTCGCTCAATTTTCTGCGGACTCTTGTCCTTATTCCGTGACTTTTAAGAAAATCTGCCGTTCCCACGGTTGCCTCAATGTTAAAGCCCATATCGTAAAAGCGTTTTACAAGGGGAAGCGTGTTTGCAAGCTTTATTTCATCAAGGCGAAGTCCTACGCTGATTTTGGCTGAAACTCTGGCTATGGGGTATCCGCTTGCCTTTGATGCCAAAGCCGAGGAGCGTGAAACACGGGGATTTACTTCAATTAAATAATACTGAAAGGATTTCGGGTCAAGAGCAAACTGAACATTGCATCCGCCCTCAATTTTAAGCTCACGGATAATCTTAAGAGCACTGCTGCGAAGCATTTGGTACTCTTTGTTTGTAAGCGTCTGTGAGGGGCAAACAACAATTGAGTCGCCCGTGTGAATACCGACGGGGTCAAGATTTTCCATATTGCAGACGGTTATTGCCGTGTCGTTTGCGTCTCTTATTACCTCATATTCAATTTCCTTGTAGCCTTTAACACTCTTTTCAATCAGCACCTGATGCACAGGTGAGAGCGCAAGGGCATTTTTTAAAAGAAGTGACATTTCTTCTTCATTTTCGGCAAAGCCACCGCCCGTGCCGCCCAAGGTAAATGCAGGTCGGAGCACAACAGGGTAGCCGATTTTTTTTGCTACTTCATAACCCTCGTCCTCTGAATTTGCAATTTCAGACGGCAAAACAGGCTCGCCTAAAGAGAGGCAAAGCTCCTTAAATTTTTCTCTGTCCTCCGCTCTTTCAATACTTTCGTGCTTTGTACCGAGAAGCTCTGTGTTACATTCTTTTAAAACACCTTTAGACTCTAACTGCATTGCAAGGTTAAGTCCTGTTTGCCCGCCGATTCCCGGGAGAATCGCATCGGGGCGTTCTTTCCTCACGATTTTTGCGATATATTCAAGCGTCAGCGGCTCCATATATACCTTGTCGGCTATGGACGGGTCGGTCATTATTGTGGCGGGGTTTGAATTGCACAAAATTACTTCGTAGCCCTCTTCCTTAAGGGCTAAACACGCCTGCGTGCCTGCATAATCAAATTCCGCCGCCTGCCCTATTACAATAGGACCTGAGCCTATGACAAGAATTTTTTTAATGTCGGTTCTTTTAGGCATTTCGGTTTCCCTCCATCAAATGAATAAATCGGTCAAAAAGATATGCACTGTCCTGCGGCCCGGGAGCGCTTTCAGGGTGATACTGCACACCGAAAACCTTATCTTTTTTACATTCAATTCCCTCGGCGGTTTTGTCAAGCAAATTTATATGAGTTATTTCAAGAGGCGTATTTTTTATGCTGTCGCAGTCAACCGCATAGGAGTGGTTCTGCGAGGTTATCTCAATTTTATCCGTCAAAAGATTTTTAACGGGGTGGTTGCCGCCTCTGTGACCGAATTTCAGTTTGTAGGTTTCAGCGCCGTATGACAGGGCAATTATTTGATGTCCTAAACAAATTCCGAATATAGGACAAAAGCCGTGAAGATTTTTCACGGTTTTTACAGTTTCGGGCACATCGGCAGGGTTTCCGGGCCCGTTTGAAATAAACACTCCGTCAGGGCGCATTGCCTTGATTTCTTCGGCAGTTGTGTCAAATGGAACAACGGTAACGCTGCAACCGCATTTTAAAAGCTCGCGCACAATGTTTTGCTTCATTCCGCAGTCAATTGCGACAATGTGGAATTTGCTGTCGGGAGATGTGTACTCTGTCTTCTCTTTTCGGCTGGCTCTTTTTACAGCGTCAGTCGGTAAATCCGTATTTTTGAGTATTTCAAGTGCCTTTTCATACGGCGTATTTATATCTGTAATCAGCGCCTTACAGCTGCCGTAATTCCGTATTTCCCTTGTGAGACATCTTGTGTCAATATCGCTTATGCCCACAATGCCGTACTGCTTCATAACCTCGTCAAGAGTCTTTGTGCTCCTGAAATTTGACGGCTCAAAATTTATTTCTCTTACGATTATAGCGCTGATGCTCGGATTTTCGGTTTCGTAATCGTCGTCAGCCATACCGTAATTTCCGATAAGCGGATATGTAAATACAACGCCCTGGTCAGTGTATGACGGGTCGGACAAAATTTCCTGATATCCGACAGGTGAAGTGTTAAAAACAATTTCAATTACGGTTTCTTTTTTATCTCCGAAGCCTGTGCCGAGATACTGAGAGCCGTTTTCCAAAATAATTTTTCTGTCTTTCTGGGGTATCATTGCTTATTTCTCCTGATGTTTGCTGCCGCACCGATAAAGCCTTTGAAAAGCGGGTGAGGTTTATTGGGGCGGGATTTGAATTCGGGGTGGTACTGTACGCCGATGTAAAACGGTCTGTCTGTAAGCTCAACGGTTTCAACAAGTGTGCCGTCGGGCGAAAGACCCGAAAGCGTAAGCCCTGCCTTTGTTAAGATTTCTCTGTAATCGTTGTTGAACTCATAACGGTGCCTGTGGCGCTCGGAAATTTTATTTGTGCCGTAAAGCTCTTCCATTTTTGTACCTTTTTGTATTTCGCAGGGGTAAGCGCCGAGGCGCAGTGTGCCGCCCTTGTCAATTTCGTCGCTTTGACCCGGCATAAAGTCAATCACCTTGTGAGGACAGCTTTCGTCAAATTCGCCCGAATGTGCGTCTGAAATTCCCGCTTTGTGACGGGCATATTCAATAACCGCAATCTGCATTCCGAGGCAGATTCCGAAATAGGGAATACGGTTTTCACGCGCGTACTGTGCGGCGCAAATCATCCCCTCAATTCCCCTGCCGCCAAAGCCGCCGGGAACAATAATTCCGTCAAGACCGCCGAGAATTTCGCTTGCATTTTGCGTTGTAATATTTTCAGAATCAATCCAATGAATGTTAATGTGCGCACGGTGAATGTAGCCTGCGTGGCGCAAAGCCTCGGCAACGGAAAGGTATGCGTCGTGAAGCTGAACATATTTCCCGACAAGACCGATTTCAACCTGAATTTTGTCGTCCTTAATAAGCTTTACTAAATCTGTCCATTCAGTAAGGTCAGGCTCTTTTGCGTTTATCCCCAGTTCTCTGCATACAACGCTCGAAAAATTAGATTTTTCAAGCATCAGCGGCGCTTCGTAAAGACATGGAAGCGTGATGTTTTCAATTACACAGTCGGGCTTAACATTACAGAAAAGCGAAATTTTTTGGAATATCGATTCTTCGAGCGGCTCGTCACAGCGAAGAACTATAATGTTGGGGTTAATGCCCATTCCCTGAAGCTCTTTTACGGAGTGCTGTGTGGGCTTTGATTTATGCTCGTCAGAACCGCTGAGGAAAGGAACAAGGGTAACGTGAATGAACAGACTGTTTTCTCTGCCGACCTCAAGTGAAATCTGGCGTACCGCCTCAATAAACGGCTGGCTTTCAATGTCGCCTATTGTTCCGCCGATTTCGGTTATTACAACATCGGCATTCGTTTTTTGGCCGACGGAATAGACAAATTCTTTTATCTCATTTGTGATGTGGGGTATTACCTGAACGGTTTTGCCGAGGTATTCGCCCCGTCTTTCTTTATTAAGCACATTCCAATAGACCTTGCCCGTTGTAAGGTTGGAAAACTTATTGAGGTCTTCATCGATAAATCTTTCATAGTGGCCAAGGTCAAGGTCTGTTTCTGCGCCGTCCTCCGTTACGAAAACCTCGCCGTGCTGGTAAGGGCTCATTGTGCCCGGGTCAACATTTATGTAAGGGTCGAGCTTTTGCGAAGCCACCTTTAAGCCTCTTGCTTTTAAAAGCCGTCCGAGCGATGCGGCGGTTATGCCCTTTCCGAGTCCCGAAACAACGCCGCCTGTAACGAAAATGTACTTTGTCATAATTTTTCCCTCCTGTATAATTTCAATTTTTATGCTTTTTAGCTTCGCTTATTTTTCTTTCAAATCTTGATTTTTCCGAATGTTTTGACGGAGCCACGGGGTATTTTCCGTCAAAGCACGCTGTGCAAAAGCCTGTGTTTTTCCCTGTAAGCAGTAAAACGTGCTCCATACTTAAATACCCGAGCGAGGTAACGCCGATTATCTTCGCAATTTCTTCTGCCGTATGTTCGTTTGCAATAAGCCCCTTTGCGCTGTCAATGTCAGTTCCGTAATAGCAAGCCGAAATAAACGGCGGAGCACTTATTCTCATATGAATTTCTTTTGCTCCCGCCGCCCAAAGCTGGTCGACAATCCGCCTGCTCGTTGTTCCCCTTACAATCGAATCGTCAACCAAAACAATTCGCTTGCCGTTTACAACACTTTTTATTGGGTTGAGCTTTATATTTACATTCTTTTCCCGTAATGTTTGGTCGGGCGCAATAAAGGTTCTGCCGATGTATTTATTCTTGGTAAATCCTATTGCATACGGAATATTCGATTCTTTTGAATACCCTAGCGCCGCTTCAAGTCCCGAATCGGGCACGCCTATTACAACATCGGCGTCTGTGGGGTGCTCCTGTGCTAAAAATCTACCCGCCTGCTGTCTTGCCTCACTTACGCTCGCACCGTCAATTACCGAGTCGGGACGGGCAAAGTAAATATATTCAAAAACGCAGGTGCTCTTGGGCACTTTGTTGCAATGTGAAGTGTCAAAGCGGATTTTGCCGTTTTCCGCTATTGCAATTTCACCGGGGAGCAAATCCCGTATAAGCGTTGCATTCACGGCGTCAAGAGCACAGGATTCCGAGGCAAAGCAAACACTGCCGTCGGGCATTTTTCCGTAACAAAGCGGACGGAAGCCGTTGGGGTCACGAACCGCAATAAGCTTTGACGGAGATGAAATAACGAGGGAATAAGCGCCTTTAATTATATCCATTGCCGAGGAAACCGCCTCTTCAACCGAGCCGAATTTGAGCCTTTCCTGAACAATTGTATATGCTATAATCTCCGAATCGGTTGTTGAATGGAAGATTGCGCCTTTTTCCTCAAGTGCTTCCCTCAATTCATAGGAATTTGTAAGATTGCCGTTGTGCGCCAATGCCATTCGCCCTTTTCGGTGATTAATAACTATAGGCTGAATATTTTCCGCACTGTCGCCGCCCGTTGTGGCATATCTTACATGTCCCACTGAAATATTTCCCTTGCCTAAAGCGTTAAAATCTTCCTGTGAAAAGGCATCACTCACAAGACCAAGTGATTTTTTTACGGTAAAAACGCCGTCATCGTTGACTGCAATTCCTGCGCTTTCCTGCCCCCTGTGCTGTAACGCGAACAGCGCACAGTAGGTAATCTGCGCAACATCTATTGTGTTCGGGGAGTAAATTCCGAATACTCCGCATTCTTCGTGAATATTACCTGTCATTGCCCGCTCGCTCCGTAGTTTGAAAGCACACGCGCCGACGGGTCGTCGACATTGCAGCCTTCCCACTCCTTGTTGGGCATCCAGAAATCCTTTACCATTTCGGACTGACCGCCGTAATACTTTTCAAATATTTCACGGTAGAGGAGCGACTCTTTCGTGAAAGGCTTTGCATGGCTGTATTTTTCTTTCTTTTCCGCAAATTCCTCGTCTGTATAGAAATTCTCCGCATATTCCTTTAAATCGTCAACCATTGAGTGACCGACCGCATCCGAAAAAGCGGCTTTTTCACGGTACAAAATATCGTGAGGAAGGTAGTCACCTTCAAAAGCGTGACGGAGAAGATATTTACCCTTGCCGTATTTGTTCAGCTTCATTTCGGGGTCAATTGACATTACATAATGAACAAAATCAAGGTCGCCGAAAGGTACTCTCGCCTCAAGGGAGTTTACCGAAATACAGCGGTCGGCACGCAAAACATCATACATATGCAGTTCACGCACACGCTTTTCCGCCTCTTTTTGGAATTCTTCGGCACTCGGTGCAAAATCGGTATATTTATATCCGAAAAGCTCGTCGGAAATTTCGCCCGTAAGCAAAACGCGTATATCGGTGTTCTCGTGAATGTATTTGCACACAAGGTACATACCCATACTTGCACGGATTGTTGTAATATCGTATGTTCCGAGAAGTGCAATTACCGTTTCAAGGCTCTCTAAAACATCTTCCTTAGTTATAATAACCTCTGTGTGGTCGCTGCCGATGTAGTCTGCAACCTGCTTTGCATATTTAAGGTCAATTGCATCTTCGCTCATACCTATTGCAAAGGTTTTTATGGGCTCTTTGCTTTCTCTTGCGGCTACGGCGCACACAAGCGAGGAATCAAGTCCGCCCGAAAGAAGAAAGCCTACCTTTGCGTCGGCAATAAGGCGTTTGTCAATACCTGCAACGAGTTTTTCACGAATGTTTTTGCATACGATTCCCAAAGAGTCGTGACAAACCGTGTCTACCTTTGTAATGTCGCAGTAGCAAATGAATTTTCCGTCTTTGTAATAGTGACCCGGCGGAAAAGGCATAATCTTTTTAACAAGCTTTACAAGGTTTTTGGCTTCGCTCGCAAAGACTATTGTGCCGTTTTCGCTGTATCCGTAATAAAGCGGACGGATTCCTATCGGGTCACGGGCGGCAATGTACTGTTCCGTTTCGCCGTCGTAAATAATCAGCGCAAATTCAGCATCTAATAAGCGGAACATATCAGTGCCGTATTCCTTGTAAAGAGGCAAAAGAATTTCACAGTCACTGTCGCTCACAAATGAATATCCCTTTTTAATTAAATCTTCTTTGAGAGAATGAAAGCCGTAAATTTCACCGTTGCAAAGAGCGTAGCTTTTGCCGAGTTTAAACGGCTGCATACCCTCGCTTGTGAGCCCCATAATTGCAAGGCGGTGAAAGCCGAGAAGACCTTTTCCCGTATCTATTATTCTGCTGTCGTCAGGGCCTCTTGATTTTGTTTTATCAAAGCACTCCTTAAATAAATCAAAGGTGACGCCGCTGCCGCAAAAGCCGATAATTGAACACATAAATATCACTCCTGAAAATTAGTAATCAGCATTCAATAGGGCAAGTGCTGTTCTCGCGGTGCCACCTATTTTTTTACTTTGTATATTTTTCCGTTTAACGCACGGCAGACGGCTTGCTTAATCGGCTCCCTTCAGCTTTTAACCTTTCAGCTTGCAGCTCGAAAAGTGTTATTCGCAAAGTGCTTGCTGTGCTTTTTCATCAATCGGCACTCTCTGTGAGCAGTTTACTTTGTTACTTCTCTTTTCTCAAACGCTTTTTGCAATTTTAATAATCGTAAGCGGAAACATCTTCGCAGTATTCGTTTGTTTGTGAACAACTGTCTGAAAATGCAAATTCTGCACTGTGTGCATTAAAAGTCAAATCGGGACTTTTAATGTAAAAATAATGTATACTCATATTATTGTCATCAATGCTCATACTGCGCCTCCCGTTTTATTTTTTTAGCTTTTAAGAATACATAAAGGCAACGACACCTTGATATAATAAATCAAAGACGTCATTGCCTTTATGCTGTTATGATTCTAACCCGCAAAGGGGGATTAGACAATTAATCGGGCTTAAACAATACCCTGTGCGTCCATTGCGTTTACAACCTTTTCAAAGCCTGCAATGTTTGCGCCGACAACATAGTTGCCTTCAAAGCCGTATCTCTTTGCCGCGTCGTCAATATTGTGGAAAATATCAACCATAATGCCCTGAAGCTTTTTGTCAACCTTTTCAAGAGTCCAGCTGATTCTTTCGCTGTTTTGGCTCATTTCAAGAGCAGATGTTGCAACGCCGCCTGCGTTTGCCGCCTTGCCGGGAACAAAATAAACGCCGTTCTCCTGCAAATATTTTGTTGCTTCTTCAGTGGCGGGCATATTTGCGCCCTCTGCAACTGCAATTACGCCGTTTTTGACGAGCGTCTTTGCATCTTCAAGGTCAAGCTCGTTCTGCGTTGCACAGGGAAGAGCAATATCGGCTTTAATCTGCCAAACGCCTTTGCCCTCGTGATATTCCGAATTCGGTCTGTAATTTTTGTATTCCGTAAGTCTTGCGCGGTTAACCTCTTTAATTTCTTTAAGAGCCGCAACATCAATTCCGTCGGGGTCGTAAACCCAGCCTGTTGAATCGGAGCAGGTCAAAACCTTTGCGCCTAATTGCTGTGCTTTTTCAATAGCGTAAATTGCAACATTGCCCGAGCCTGAAACAATAGCGGTTTTACCGTTAATGTCAATGCCGTTTGATTTAAGCATTTCTTCTGTTATGTAAAGAAGTCCGTAGCCTGTTGCCTCGGTTCTGGCTAAAGAACCGCCGTACGAAAGACCTTTACCTGTAAGAACGCCTTCAAAAAGTCCTCTTATTCTCTTGTACTGACCGAACATATAACCGATTTCACGTGCGCCTGTGCCGATGTCGCCTGCGGGAACATCTGCGTTAGGGCCGATGTATTTAACAAGCTCTGTCATAAAGCTCTGGCAGAATGCCATAACCTCGCGGTCTGATTTACCCTTCGGGTTAAAGTCCGAACCGCCTTTACCGCCGCCGATGGGAAGGCCTGTAAGTGAATTTTTGAAAATCTGCTCAAAGCCGAGGAATTTAATAATACCGATATTAACCGACGGGTGCAAACGGATACCGCCCTTGTAAGGACCTATGGCAGAGTTGAACTGAACTCTGTAGCCCGTATTTATCTGTGCATTGCCCTTGTCGTCTACCCACGGAACTCTGAATTTAATCTGACGCTCGGGGTTAACAAGCCTTTCAAGCAAAGCATCTCTTTTATATTTTTCTTCGTTTGCCTCAATAACTGGGCGAAGAGATTCCAAAACCTCTTTTACTGCCTGGTGAAATTCGGGCTCACCCGGATTTTCTCTTATTACTCTTTCAATTGCTTCGTCAACGTATGACATTTTCATTTCCTCCTAAAACGCAAAAAAAGGCGCCATTGAGCCTTGTGACTCAAAGACGCCATTGCCTTTTTCGAGAATAATTATACATTTGTATTTTTAATTTGTCAACAAAAAATTTAAGTAAGGAAAAAATTTGTGAAGGACACCGATTTTCAAATACAGTTATTGACTTTTTATTATATATTATGTATAATTCGTATGTATGAGCAATGGCGTTCATTTTGACTTTGGCAATTGTCAAGATGGGCGTTTTATTTTTAAAAATCAGAAAGCAGGTGCGTTATGAAATATACTAAAGAGGAAATAATGCAGTTTGTAAACGAGGAGGATGTTAAATTTATCCGTCTTGCATTTTGCGATGTGTTCGGAAAACAGAAGAACATTTCGCTTATGCCCGACGAGCTCCCCCGTGCCTTTGACTTCGGCATTGCAATTGACGCTTCTGCCGTGGAGGGCTTCGGCGGAGATGTTTATTCCGATTTACTGCTTCACCCCGACCCCGATACGCTTTCAATTTTGCCGTGGCGTCCCGAGCACGGAAAGGTCGTAAGAATGTTCTGCACGGTAACATACCCTGACGGCAGGCAGTTTGAAAATGACACAAGAAGCATTTTAATAAAAGCTGTTGAGGATGCGAAAAAAGAAGGCTATGAGTTTTTCTTCGGTGCTGAAATGGAATTTTACCTGTTTAAGCTTGACGAAAACGGCGAGCCTACCGATATTCCTTACGATAAAGCGGGCTATATGGATGTTGCAATTGCCGATAAGGGTGAGAATGTACGCCGTGAAATATGCCTAACGCTTGAGCAAATGGGAATCCATCCCGAAAGCTCCCACCATGAGGAGGGCCCCGGGCAGAATGAAATAGATTTCAGATATTCGGACGCTCTTTCGGCGGCTGACAATACCATTGCATTTGCAAATGTTGTAAGCGCTATCGCCGCAAGAAACGGACTTTATGCCTCGTTTTCACCGAAACCGCTTAAAGACGAACCGGGCAACGGATTGCATATTAACATTTCCGTGAAAAGCAAAGACGGCGTTGACCGAAAGACCTCAATGATAGCTGGTGTTTTGGAGCACATTTCCGAGATGACGGCATTTTTAAATCCTACCGAAAAGTCCTATGAAAGGCTTGGCAGTGACAAAGCGCCGAAATTTGTTTCTTGGTCAAGCGAAAACCGTTCCCAGCTTGTAAGAATACCTGCCGCATACGGCGAATACAAGCGTGCGGAGCTTCGTTCGCCTGACCCGTCGGCAAATCCGTATTTGGCTTTTGCATTGCTTATTTATGCGGGACTTGACGGAATAAAGAACAACACCGAGCTGCCGAGACCTGCAAATATCAATTTATATAAGGCAGATGAAAAAACGCTCTCGCAGTATAAGCGCTTGCCGAAAACAAGAAGTGAGGCTGTTAAAATAGCCGAGTCAAGCAGATTTATAGCAGACCATTTACCTGAAATGATGATTAAAACATACTGCAAATAATTTACTGAATTTTTTGAAAGGGGGATGAAGCATATATGGTTTACGAGGGACATTCATACTGCGTCTTGGTTGTTTCATCCTCTGAAAAGATGAATGAGGCGTTAAAGCCGTTGCTTTCGGGCAGAAATATAAAAAAAGTAACATTTGCAGGCAATGTATCGTCTGCAAACCGACTTCTGCTTGAAAACAGCTACGATTTTGTAATAATAAATTCGCCCTTGCCTGACGATTTCGGAACAAAGCTCGCAATTGATGTTTCAACGGGTAAAAATACCGTTTGTATGCAGCTTGTAAAAGCCGAGCTGTTTGAGGATATTTGTGCGCAGGTGTCGCAATACGGCGTATTTCCGCTGTCAAAGCCTACATCCTCCGCCTTGGTAATGCAGGGCATAATTTGGATGGTGTCTGCCCGTGAAAAGCTTCGCCGTCTTGACAAAAAGACTGTGACCATTGAGGAGAAAATGGAAGAAATAAGGCTTGTTAACAGGGCAAAGTGGTTGCTTATTGACAATAAGGATATGTCTGAATCCGACGCACACCGTTATATAGAAAAACAGGCTATGGACACCTCTAAACCTAAGCGTGAAATCGCAGAAAATATTATTCAAAGATATTCATAAAAAAGTAAAGAACTTGTAGGGTACGCCGACCTCGGCGTACCGTGAAAAATAAAACGAAAGATTAAAATTTGTAACGGAGAGCCGGCTGTAAACTGTCCCTGCGCGGTTAAATGATTATTATATAATAACTATTCAAAAATAATTGACAGCACATTACAATATATTAAGGTATGAGTTAAAGCCATATTCAGCAAGCAAAAAAAACAGGCAGGTGATGTAGTTCACTTGCCTGTTGTATGTTGTACGGTTATTCGTCGGCGGAATTATTTTTTAATTCAACTTTTATTTCACCCTCCGCTTCTTCAAACTGCTTTATGCATTGGCGGATGAGATATAAAATTTGCCCGTTGGCAGACCTGCCCTCATATTTGGAAATATAATGCAGTTTGTAATGCAATTCAGGGTCAATTTCAATTCCTAAATGTTTATTATTTTTATTTCGCATATTTTTCACCGTAAATATCTTAATTTAAGTATATTTTAAGATATTTATGTGTTATAATGATAAGAGTATACTTAATTTAAGTATACTAAATATTATAAAACGGAGAAAAATATGAAAGTTGCAGTAATAGGGTCAAGGAGATTAACGGTTAAAAATTTGGAAAATTATCTTCCTGCAAATACAACAGAAATAGTTTCAGGCGGTGCAGTCGGGGTAGACGCTTCGGCAAAAGAATACGCTCGTTCTCACGGCTTAAATTTAACTGAATTTTTGCCCGAATATGAAAAATACGGGCGAAAAGCGCCTTTAAAACGCAATATAAAAATAATTGAGTATGCCGATACGGTGCTTGCGTTTTGGGATGGGAAGTCACGCAGTACGGCTTTTGTCATAAGAAACTGTAAAAGTATGAATGTACCAATAACCGTGTTTGTCAAACATGAAAAGGTCTGAATGGTGATAAATAAAAAACAGGCGAGTGATACGGTTCACTTGCCTGTTTCTCATATATGGATAATATCATATTGCCGAAATAAGGTCATAAAGCCTCGGAACAAAAAGTCCCAAAATGTAAGGCAGGGCAAAAGCGAATCCAACCGAGGTTAAAAGTGTAAGACCGAAACGCTCAAGCTGTGCACCCGCATAAAATACGGCAAAAAACGGGGCGACAATTATTTTTATAAATATGTTTGTCTTTTCGTTATAAATATTTTCTTTCAGCATTAAAACATCTTCCATTTGAGGGAAAAGGTTTGTAAGGAAAGAAATTCCCATGTAAAACAAGAACCAAAGAAGAGCGTTTTTATAGCTGCCGAGATAAAGCACGGCAACAGCGGCTGAAGAAACGGTAACTATTCCGAAGAATAAGTTAAAAAGGAACGGAATAAAACAAATATCAAAGCTTGGCGCACGTCTTTTAACAAGCTCGTGCTCGGTGTGCGAAAGCATTTCGTCTGTGCGAAAAGTTCTTGCGTCGTCAACAAGAATTTTGCAGACTCTGCAGCTTAAATGCTCAAAAAATGCGTGAGTCATTGCTCCGGGAAATGTAAGAAGCTTAACAATAACATATATTATTCTCATTATTCCGAAAACCTCCTGTCATATCTTCCGGACATTGCAATTTCTTCAAGTGAAATTTTATTGCTCTTATAGTTCGTAACATCGGAAGAGAATTTGTAATCTTCTCCGTAAAGCTCAACATCCGATGCTTCGGTCTTTGCAATTTCGTCATACTTTTCGGTATTATTTGTTGCAAGAGCAAGAATAGCATATAAATCCCGAGCCGCAGGCGTAGTGTAACCGTAAAACTCATTTTGATATGAACAACATTCTTCAGCTGAAGTAAATGCGCCCGCATAGTCCTTAAGCATAATAAGACTGAGAGTTTTTTGCATTGAAAGAGAAGAGCCTGCATAGGCGATTAAATCATAACTGTTATAAGCCGCCGATATAGTTTCAAGACCTGTAAGACTTACCTCTTTTGCAGAAGCGTAGTTTTTATCTCTGTAACGGTAAAGCATGGAAAGAAATTCGTGATAAAGCACGCTTTCGCTGTTTTTCTCCCCGAGTCTGCGAATAAGCTCTTCGGCCTTGTCATATTCACCACTGTCAAAATGCTTTTGAATAAGGAACGGAGCGGTATAAGACTCATAATCGGTTGAAATGCTGTTTGCTTTTTCAATTGCCGTTTCCATATCCTCTGTTTTTTTATTTTGTTCGGCAAGAAGATATTGGTAAAATCTAATCCAGCCCTCATCATAAGTGATAACGGTTTCTTCGCCTGTAGGAGTATAGCTTTCGTCAAGCTCATCGTGAACCGTGGCAGTATCCATATTCATAAGGTCAGAGATATAAATCTTTTTGCCGATAAGCGATTCAAAGGTTGCTTTAATGTCTTCATATTTGCTGTTTTCGTCACCCTCGTGCGTTCCGAGCATAAGAATACTTGCCCTTGCACCTATTAATGAATTATAAATTTCAGCAATTTTTTTATCCTTAATTTTTTTAACATTATAGGTGTCTTCAATTAAAGTCAAAGCGCAAAGATTAGAGGAATTTCCGAAATTCTTTTCAACCCACTCGTCAACGCCGAATTCATTAAACAGAATAATCTCGCCTTTGCGAAGATTTTTGAAATCAAGTGAAATTTTATTATCAATGATGTATGTTTCGGCCTCGGAGTAATATGAAAGTGCGGTGTATAATTTTTTGTCCGCAGCAGCCTTATCTCCTCGGTATGTATTTGAGAAGATAGGAGCAATTTGAACAAAGGTTACCAAAGAAATTAACATAACGGCTAAAGAAGCAATGAGCATAAGAATGCCTTTCCAGTCATAAGGATATTTTTCCATTATGGCGGCACATTCCTCACAGAACGGACTGTTCGGGTCACGCTCTGTGCCCCTCGGCCTTTCGCCGCAGCATTCGCACAGCTCTTCCGGCTCGGTATTTGTCTTTTCGCCTGATGTAACAGCGTAACCCTCAACCTCATAATCACTGTTTAAAGCGTCAATATCGGTCGTGACCTCTGCCTCATTTTCTGCTTTTTGGGCTTCTTCCGTTGCTTTGCCCAGCTCTTCGCGGAAAATTCTCGCAAGCTCTTCCATTTCATCGTGAACGGAAGACTCGTTTTCGGGAGTTTTATTTTCGTCTGCCATCTGTCAGCCTCCTCAACCTTTGTATTTAGTATTGTATCCGTGATTTTCAGGCGGACGCATATCGTTGGGAAACATAGTGTCGCTGAAAACATCGGTTTGCAGTTTCTTTACAAGACCGAAAACCTCGGAATAATTTGAAATGCTTGAAATTTCAATGCTCTCATTGCCCGTCTTTCCGGAAAATTGAGCCGATGAAGCAATAACATCGCCTACGCCGAAAAGCTGGTCAAAAACACCTCTGTGTAAATCAATATGTGACATTTCGGCAAAGGGTTTGGTCTTAAAGGTTTTTGAAAGAACCCCGCCGGAAACATAAATTGCACGGTCGGTAACAATGAAATATGTATTTTTGTATCTTATTAAAGATGTTATTACACCCGCAAGGTAAATCCAAACAGGCATTAAATGGAGTGCGAAAAACGGAACCATAAAAAGTGTCATTTCACCTGCATTTGACGCTGAAAAAGCGGTTCTGATAAAGCTGAAATCAAATATCGCCCAAACCAGCGCAAACGGGAGCATTTTGTTGAAAATACTTTCAAATATGAAACATTTTTTATCGGGTTTGCCTTCATAATATACTGTTTCATTTGCGCCGACTAAGTTTTTTAAATCGTTCACCGTAACATTCGCCCTCTTTCCTGCTTTATTTCACATAATAATGTTTATTCGTCTTTGCCGCAGCACTGCTTATATTTTTTGCCGCTGCCGCAAGGACACGGCTCGTTTCTGCCTACCTTTTTGCCTTTTTTAACGGGCTGTTTTTTGTCACTGCCGTCCGACGCTCCGCTCGCACCCGTAATTTTCGCGGTTTGCTCACGCTTAATGTCCTCTTCGCTCTTAAGGCGGAATGTGAGAAGCATTGTTGCAGTACCCTCACGAATGAGTGCATTCATCTCGTCAAAGTAGTCAAAGCTCTCCATTCTGAATGCAACAACGGGGTCCTGCTGACCGTAGGAACGAAGATAAATACCTCTTTGAAGCTCATCCATAGCATCAAGGTGATCCATCCAGTGAACATCAACATTGCGAAGAAGAACCTTGCGCTCAACCTCGTTCATAATCTTTTCGCCGTATTCCTCGCATTTTGCATCATAAGTGCTGAAAGCCTTTTCGCGGAAATAATCCGCATATTCAGCCGTTGTGTCAAATTCGGGGGCTTCGTCTCCGCAAAGGAATTTAAGCTTTGAAATAAGACCTGTCCTGTTCCAATCCTCAGGATTATTTGCAGAGGGGCAGAAGAACTCAACGGTTTCGTCAATATATTTTTCAATCATTGAAATAATTGTTCCGTGAATGTCTGCACCGTCAAGAACCTTATTGCGCTCGCCGTAAATAACCTCTCTCTGCTTGCTCATAACATCGTCAAAACGCAGTACATTACGGCGTGCCGCAAAGTTGTTGCCCTCAACCTTTCTTTGAGCGCCCTCAATTGTGTTTGTAAACATCTTTGTTTCAAGCGGAAGCTCGCCTGCGGCACCGAAGGTGTCAAGAATATTGTAAAATCTGTCGCCTGCGAAAAGCCTTAAAAGCTCGTCCTCAGCCGAAAGGTAGAATTTACTTCTGCCGGGGTCGCCCTGACGGCCCGAACGGCCGCGGAGCTGGTTGTCAATTCGTCTTGACTCGTGGCGCTCTGTACCGATAATGAACAGTCCGCCTGCATCCCTTACCTTTTCCGCCTCGTCACGAAGCTGCTCTTTGTATTTACCTTCAAGCTCACGGTATGTGTTTCTTGCATTTATAATATCTTCATTATCTGTTTCCGCAAAGCCCGTAGCCTCTTCAATCAGCTCCTCGGGGAACTGCATACGGCGCATTTCCGCCTTTGCCATAAATTCAGGGTTACCGCCGAGGATAATATCCGTACCGCGTCCTGCCATATTGGTGGCGATTGTAACTGCGCCGAACGAACCTGCCTGTGCAACAATTTCAGCTTCTTTTTCGTGATACTTTGCGTTAAGAACGGTGTGCTTTATGCCCCTGCGCTTAAGTGCGGCGGAGAGCGCCTCGCTCTTTTCAATACTTATTGTGCCGACAAGCACCGGCTGACCCTTTGCATTACATTCAAGAATCTGCTCAATAATCGCATTGAATTTCGCATTTTCAGTCTTGAAAAGAACATCAGGCTCGTCAACTCTGATCATCGGCTTATTTGTGGGAATTTCGATAACATCAAGGGTATAAATCTCACGGAATTCACCCTCTTCCGTCATCGCAGTACCCGTCATACCGGAAAGCTTCCTGTAAAGTCTGAAATAGTTTTGGAATGTAATTGTGGCAAGAGTTTTTGACTCACGCTCAACCTTTACATTCTCTTTTGCCTCAATCGCTTGGTGAAGTCCGTCGGAATAACGGCGTCCGTGCATAATACGGCCTGTAAACTCATCAACTATGAGCACCTGACCGTCTTTAACAACATAGTCAACATCACGCTTCATAACGCCTATTGCCTTAATCGCCAAATCAATGTGGTGCTGAATTGTAAGGTTTTCCATATCGGCAAGGTTTTCAACGCCGAAGAAAGCCTCCGCCTTTTTAATACCGTTTTTGGTGAGAGACGCTGTCTTTGCCTTTTCGTCAACAATGAAATCGTCGTCCTCGCCTACAATATCTTCATAGTTTGTCTTTGCTTCGATTTCTTTAACCTTAAACATTTTAAGCCTTTTGGCAAAGTCATTTGTAATTTTGTAAAGGTCTGTGGATTTATCGCCCATACCCGAAATGATAAGGGGAGTTCTCGCCTCGTCGATAAGAATTGAGTCAACCTCATCGACAATTGCAAAGTTATGTCCTCTCTGAACACGCTGCTCGGCGTAAATAACCATATTGTCACGAAGATAGTCAAAGCCCATTTCGTTATTTGTTCCGTAGGTAATGTCGCAGGCATAAGCCGCACGGCGAGCGTCTCCGTCCAAATCGTGAACGATAAGACCTACCGTAAGACCCATAAACCTGTAAAGCTTGCCCATCCATTCCGAGTCACGGCGTGCAAGGTAGTCGTTAACGGTAACAATATGAACACCCTTGCCCGAAAGTGCATTAAGGTAAGCCGGGAGAGTTGCAACAAGCGTTTTGCCTTCACCTGTTCTCATCTCGGCAATTCTGCCCTGATGAAGAACAATACCGCCGATAATCTGCACGGGGAAGTGCCTCATATTAAGCACACGGGCAGAAGCTTCTCGGAGCGCCGCAAATGCCTCGGGCAAAATATCGTCAAGCGTTTCGCCGTTTGCGAGCCTTTCTTTAAATTCGGGGGTTTTTGCCTGAAGCTCCTCGTCGGTGAGCTTTTTGTAGTCCTCTTCAAGAGCTAAAACCTTTTTTTGAATAGGAATTATTTTCTTAATTTCCCTGCTGGAGTAATCTCCGAAAATCTTTTTAAAAAGTGACATTTTATATTCCTTTCATACCGCATTTTTAAAACATCGGTGTTTTTGTTTGATTTTTTACGCATTTTTCCAATTTAAATCGGAGCAACGCTCTGCTTTGCTTGCAAAGAGCAGAGCTTGCGACAGATTGCAACCGCACAGTGAGCGTTAGCTCTTCGGGGTTTCAGTGGGAGATTATAGCGCCCACTGAAATTTCGAACCGGAACCCGCCGCCTAAAGAGGCG
>DERX01000047.1:55628-55785 GCA_002361875.1 Ruminococcaceae bacterium UBA3329 | reverse complement strand
CGGAACCCGCCGCCTAAAGAGGCGCGTGGACGGCTGTTCTTGGTTATACATATTAAGTATAACATATATTTTTACAAAAATCATTAACAATTTATAAATTTATTTATGTAAATATGTATAATTTTTGTTGCAAAAGATACGAAAATTTGGTATTATT
>DERX01000047.1:31274-55346 GCA_002361875.1 Ruminococcaceae bacterium UBA3329 | reverse complement strand
ACGAAAATTTGGTATTATTTATTTGTATATATTTATATTGAGAATTTGGAGGTAAAACTATGACTGATGCAAAGACCATGGCGTACATAAATATGTATGCGGTACTCGGAACATTGGAAAACCTTTGTGAGCTTGACTCGAAGGCTAAAGAGATTATTTCGGCTCTCCAAAAGCCTGTTTCATTGGCATTTGAGGTAAAGGACGGCCCCGCCGCGACACTTTTCTTCAGCTCAAAAGGCTGCCGTATGGAAGACGGCGTAAACAATCCCGATATTAAAATTCCCGTTTCTTCCTGCGAAAAATTCAATAAGATTATTGACGGAAAGGCAACGCCCGTTCCCACAAAGGGAATTGCGAAGATAGGTTTTCTTCTTAAAACCTTTACTGCTCTTACCGACAGGCTCACAGAGCTTATGCGCCCGAGCGAAGAAGCTTTAAAAGACAGGGATTTCTTTGTGCTTTCAACCCGTCTTACTTTCTACACAATAGCGGTTGCTATTTCGCAAATTGCAAATCAGGACACCATAGGAAAAGCGAGTGCCTCTTACATGGTGGACGGCGATATTTCAATCGGCATTAAGAACTGCGACACAGCGACAATCCGTGTAAAAGACCACCGCCTTGTAACAATTAAAAAAGCTCCCGAAAAACCGAGAGCCATTATGTCCTTTGCCGATTACGACCTTGCGGCGGCGCTTTTCGGCGGCAAAGTAAATGCGCTTGAGGAGCTTTGCAGGGGAACCGTTGAAATTCACGGTATGGCTTCAATGATAGACAATATGAACAGACTTCTCGACAGAGTCGGTCTTTATTTAGCATAAGGAGGAGAATTTGATGAGTAAATATCCCGAATACAATCACGATAAAGGCCGGGAGTTTTTCGACAGAGCGTTAAAGGTTATCCCTGCCGGAATTTACGGGCATTTGGGCCCGTCCGAAGGTCTTTGGATTCCCATTCAGAAATGGCCCTTTTATTCTACAAAAGCGCAAGGCTCATATTTTTGGGATGCTGACGGCAACAAATACATTGACTATATGTGTGCTTACGGCCCGAATGTTCTCGGCTATAACGACCCCGATGTCGACGCGGCGGCTAAAGCACAGCTTGAAAAAGGAAACTGCACAACAGCACCGTCAACGGTTATGGTTGAATGTGCCGAAAATCTTGTTGATACCGTAGCGTCCGCTGACTGGGCATTTTTCTGCAAAAACGGTTCGGACACAACAACTCTTGCCGTTATGAGTGCACGTGCGCATACGCATAAGAGAAAGATTATTTTCCTTAAAGGGTATTACCACGGCGATTTTCAGTGGGCGCAGAAAATTGACTACCCAGGCATTTTGCCCGAGGACGTTTGCCACAACCTTGTAGCTCCGTGGTTTGACATTGACGCTTTACAAAAGCTTTACGATGAAAATAACGGCGACATAGCGGGTCTTATAGCTCAGCCCTATGACCACGGCAATTTTAAGGACAATGAAATTGCTTCAAGAGAATATTGGCAGTCTGTCCGCAAATGGTGCGACGACCACGGCGTTGTGCTTATTTTTGACGATGTTCGTACGGGCTTCCGTCTTGACCTCGCAGGCTCAGACCACTATTACGGCATAAAGGCAGACCTTATCTGCTTCTGCAAGGCGCTTGCCAACGGCTACAATATGTCGGCTCTTTGCGGAGGCGAGCATATGAAGGCTACCGTTTCGGGAATGACTTATACAGGCTCTTATTGGATGAGTGCTGTTCCCTTTGCGGCTTGCATTGCCTGCATAAACAAAATGAAGGCTCTTGACACACCAACGCTTTTCCGCAAGCTCGGAACGCAGGTTACAGAGGGCTTTAAAGCGGCGGCAGCTAACAACGGTTTTAACCTTGTGGTATCAGGCGAGCCTGCACTTTTCTATTTAAGAATTGCTGACGACGACAGCCTTATGCTTCATCAGGAATGGATTGCGGAATGTGTTTCAAGAGGCTTGTTCCTTGCATCTCACCACAACCATTTCATAAATGCGTCACTTACGGAAGACGATATTAAGCTTTCGGTTGATATTGCAGAGGATGCATTCAATGTACTTCGCAAGAATCACCCCGAACTTAAATAAAAAATTCAAAGCAAATACATACTAATTGAAAAAAGGGAGGAAAATTTTCATGGCGAATTTATCAAAGCAGGAATGGACAGCGCTTGAGAACAAGGCTTATGACCTCAGAAAGCTCTGTATGCAGACCACTATGTGGGCAGGCAGCGGGCATATCGGCGGGGGTCTCAGCGTTATGGATCTTCTCACGGTTCTTTACTACAAGTATCTCAACATTAAGGTTGACGAGCCGCAGTGGGAGGACAGAGACAGATTTATTTTAAGTAAGGGCCACGCGGCAATTGCTTATGCGCCCGTTCTTTGCGACAAGGGCTTTAACGACCCCGAAATGCTTAAAACCTTTAATCTTTCAGGCTCAAAAATGGGTATGCACCTTGACTCGAACAAAATTGTAGGTGTTGACGCCTCAACTGGGTCTCTCGGTCACGGCGCATCAATTGCGGCAGGCACAGCCCTTGCGGCAAGACTTCAGAATAAGGACTTTTTAACCTATGTTGTAACAGGTGACGGCGAGCTTGGCGAAGGCTCAAACTGGGAAGGCTTTATGACGATGAATCATTACGAGCTTTCAAACTGCATAGTGTTTATCGACCGCAACCACTGTATGATTGACGGCCCCACGGAAGAGGTTATGAAGCTTGAACCTGTTGCTGACAAAATGCGTGCGTTCGGCTTTAACACAATATGTGTTGACGGCAACAACATAGGCGAGCTTTGCGACGCTATTGACATTGCAATTGAAAGAAGCCACGAAAAATGCGCTCCCACATGTATTCTTATGGATACACTTAAAGGCGCGGGCATTAAGTCCATTGCAGGCGATTACCATTGCCACTATATGGCGCTTGATGACGATACATTTGCAAAATACAGCAAGGAGCTTGAAGAGGATTACAGGAACAGACTTGCGAGAGTAGAAAAGGAGGGCAAATAATTATGGCAGGCGGATTTGTTTATAACGCAATCGACCAGACAGAGGTTGCCACTGCGGAAATTTACGGTAAAGCAATTACCGATATAATGTTAAAAGACCCCAAGGTTGTTGCCATTACGGCAGACCTTGCAAAATCAACAAAGCTCGGCGATGTTTTAAAGGTTTGCCCCGAAAGAGTTATCAATGTAGGTATTGCCGAGCAGGATATGTTCGGCGTAGGCGCAGGTATGGCGAGAGCAGGTATGATTCCGTTCATTTCGGGATTTTCCGCATTCACTTCAATGCGTGCGTGCGACCAACTTCACACTGATATTTGCTATCAGAATGTAAATGCAAAAATTATTGCTACACACGCAGGTACATCTTTCGGTCAGGCAGGCTCAACGCACCACGCAATAGTTGACCTTGCAATTACAAGAGCAATGCCCAATTTAACGGTTATTGTTCCCGCTGACGGAATTGAAACCGCAAATGCAGTTAATGCGGCTTACGCTAACAACGGCCCGTATTATATTAGAATCAACCGCGGATTTGACCGTGTTCTTTACGATACACAGGATTACGGTTTTGAGGTTGGCAAGGCGGTTGAAATTCACCCCGGCACAGATATTACGGTTATTGCCTGCGGCTCTTGCGTGTTCCAGGCAAAGCAGGCGGCTGAATTCCTTGAAAATGCCGACGGACTCAAAGTCAGAGTTCTTAATATGCACACAATAAAGCCCATTGACGAAGAGGCTATAATCAAAGCGGTTATGGACACAAGAAGAATTATCACCGTTGAAGACCATTCGGTAATCGGCGGTCTCGGCTCTGCTGTTGCCGAAGTTATGGCTCAAGCGGGCAAGGGTTGCGCATTCAAGATGCTCGGTCACAGAGGATTTGCTCCCATTGGACTTCATGAAGATATTATGTCCGCGGTCGGCATTGACGCAAACGGCATAATTTCTGCTGTGCGTGAGGTTATGAAGGCTGACTTCGAGGAAGACGACAACTGGGACGACGATGTTTAATATCGCGCTTAACAGTTTATACATCGGAAAGGAGTCTGATTAAATGCACACACAGGAAGAGCTTTATTCAAATAAAATATTCTTTAACGCGGCACTACCTTTAATTAAGGTTTTGGC
Organism: Ruminococcaceae bacterium UBA3329; assembly: GCA_002361875.1. GTDB lineage: Bacteria > Bacillota > Clostridia > Oscillospirales > Acutalibacteraceae > Fimenecus. Next base: position 51,188 of record DERX01000047.1, on the reverse strand, counting down.
GCAGGATGTTCCCTCGCTTAAAAAGCAGTATGAAAAGGTGCACGCTGTAATTCAGGTAAGCGCTCTCGACCCTGACGCCGAGGGCGGAAAAATCGGAATGCATTATGTTGTCAACGGTTCGGAGGATTGGCTTGTTCATTTAAACGCCGTTGACCCTAATCCCCACGTTGAGCTCGAATTTAAGTCGGTTGAGGCAATGAACGCATTTTTCAAGGGCAAAATGTCGCCTGCAACGCTCCCGAAAATGAAAGGTGTTATTAAGCACTTCGGCGCTTTTAAGGCATTTTTAATGTCGCTTTTAAAAATGTCAAGCGTGCTTTCCGCAACGGAGATTCCCGAAAAGGAAGAGGATAAAACGCTTATGGTTAAAGCAATGTTCTATCTTCTCACAAGCGGAATAAGCCAGCTTAACAAAATGGGGCATCCCGAAATTCACGATTGGGCGGCAAAGTCCCCCGACCGTGTTTATGCGCTTGCAGTAAACGACCACCCCGAGGTTTCGGCGTTTATTCGCATAAAAGCGGGTAAATCAAGGGCAGGCAGGGGCGAATACAAGCGTGCAATGCCGTTCTTTACACTGCGCTTTGACTCATTTGAGTCAGCGCTCGGAACACTTCTCGGCAAGGACGATATGTTAACAGCCGTAAAGCAGGGGCATATCATTATGGACGGCGCTCCCGAATTCGGCGGTCAGTTCGGCGGCTTTATGCTTGAAATCGGTGCATTGGCGAAATAGTTTTACAAAAAAAATAAAGTAGGGCGGGGGCTTGCTCCCGCCGTTTTTTGTTATACTAACTATGTACGGAACGGATTTTTCAGTTTCGCAAGGTTACCGCCTACTATTTTATATATTTTTTTGCACTTCGCTTTACATTTAATATCTCTGCTTTTATTGCAAAAAGTTAAGCGTTGGATTATAATATAAGACAGAAAATATAAGGAGAAGAAATCAAATGACCGAACAGAATCATTTCCTTTTAAAAGAAGATTACGAGGAGCCGTGCTGCCCTCTTAAAATGAATATAAATCAAAATTTTACCCCCATACCCCTTGGCAGAGTGCTTTCAAAGGTTGATGAGCATTTGAGCCGAAATGACTATGATTCTGCAGAAAAAACGCTTGAATATTGGCACACAGAGGCAAAAGTGGGAAACGATATAAGAGGTGAGATGACGGTTCTCAATGAAAAAATCGGACTTTACCGAAAGACAGGCAAAAAGGAACAGTGCTTTTCTGCGATAGATAAGTGTCTTAAGCTGTCCGAAGACTGCGAATTTGAAAACACGGTCACAAAAGGTACATCATATCTTAACTGTGCGACAGGCTACTGTGCATTCGAGAATTACGAAAAAGCACTGCCGCTTTATGAAAAGGCAACGGAAATTTATGAAAAATATTTAAAAAGTACAGACGCGCGTTTGGGCGGACTTTACAATAACACGGCAATCTGTCTTATGCGCCTTCACAAATATGAAAAGTCCCGGCTGCTTTTTAATAAGGCGATTGAAATTATGTCGAAAGTCGAAAATTCCGAGGGCGAAATTGCAATAACCTACTGTAATTTAGCCGATTTAGAGGTTGCTCAAAACGGAGCGGAAAAGGCAGAAGAAAAGATAAATGAATACCTTGAAAAGGCGGAGGAGCTTTTGAATACAGCCGGTCTGCCGAAAGACGGCAACTATGCCTTTATATGCGAAAAATGCGCTAAAACCTTCGGTTATTACGGATTTTTTATGACTGAAAAGGAACTTTTAAAACGGGCGAGGGAGATTTATGAACGGACTTGAAATATCAAGAGGATTTTTTGAGGAGTACGGCAAGCCGATGTTAGAGCGTGATTTTGCCGACATTTTGCCCTATCTTGCCGCAGGGTTTGTGGGCAGCGGCTCTGAACATTTGGGCTATGACGATGAAATTTCGCAGGACCACGATTTTGAGCCTGGGTTTTGCATCTTTCTGCCGTCCGAGGATATTATTGACCGCAGAACCGCATTTCTTTTGGAGCGTGCATATGAAAAACTGCCGAAAGAATATATGGGCGTGAAAAGGCAGAGAATCTCGCCCGTAGGCGGCAACAGAAACGGCGTTTTGAGGACAGCGGAGTTTTACATTTCAAAAGCAGGCACTCCCGACGGTGTTCTTTCAAACGAGATGTGGCTGAATCTTCCTGACTATGCGCTTTTAGAGGCGACAAACGGCGAGGTCTTTTTTGACAATTTGGGTGAATTCTCGAGAATAAGGGAAGTACTTCAAAATCAGCCCGAGGACATAAAGCTGAAAAAATTAGCAGGAAATCTCCTGTTAATGGCACAGTCGGGGCAGTACAATTTCACACGCTGTTTAAATCACGGCGAAAAGCAGGCAGCTCAAATTGCACTGTTTGAATTTGTAAATGCGGCAATGAAAACACTTTTCATTTTAAATGACAGGTATATGCCATATTACAAATGGAGCTTCAGGGCATTGCGTGAATTTGACACGGACGGCTTTTACAGTGACAGTCTTTCGCTTTTGCTTTACGGTGACAATGACGATTTTGATGTTGCAGATTTAAAATATGAGACGGTTGAAAAAATCGCAGGCAGAATTATTGATGTTTTGCAGGAGAGAAATCTCACGAAAGCAATTTGCGGCGACTTGGAAAAGCACGCATACAGCGTTAACGATAAAATTTCAGATTCGGGTTTACGAAATCTCAACATCCTCGCAGGAATATAATGCAATACATAAAAATTCCTCTTACGGTAGTTCATTGTTCTGCTGCAAGAGGATTTTTTATGCCCGTTTTTATAGGACTTCATAAAATTATATATCTAAAAAACGAACTCAATATACAAAATACCGTCTAAACAGCCTTTCGGCATATTGAAAACCGAATATTTTTGTGGTAGAATGATTGAAAATTATTATTTGGTTAAGTTTAATATATCTTCACAAGGATGTGTTTAATATGAATTATGTTTTTTCGGAAAGAATATCGTCGCTTAAGCCCTCGGCAATCAGAGAGATTTTAAAGGCAACATCTGACCCGTCGGTTATCCCCTTTGCGGCGGGAAATCCTGACTCCGAGGCTTTCCCCGTTGACGAGGTTCGTGAAATCTCACAGAAAATCTTTGCGGACAAGCCTATACTCGCTTTACAGTACGGCATAACTGAAGGGTACTCCCCTCTTCGTGAGAAAATCAAGGAAATTCTTAAAGCAGATAAAAACATCGGTACGGAAAATGACGATATTATTATCACCTCGGGCGCTACGCAGATTATGGACCTTATGACAAAGGTATTCTGCAATTTCGGCGACACGGTCGTGTGTGAAACCCCGTCATTTATCGGCTCGCTCAACTGCTTCCGCTCATACGGTTGCCAGCTCAAGGGCGTTCCCGTAGAGGCTGACGGAATGAACACCGACGCACTTGAAGAAACTCTTAAAAATTCAGATAAGGTTAAATTTATTTATACTATCCCCAATTTCCAGAACCCGTCGGGCGCCACAATGAGCCTTCAAAAAAGAAAAAAGCTCTATGAGCTGGCAGTAAAATACGGCGTTATGATTTTGGAGGACGACCCCTACGGCGACACCAGAGTTACGGGCGAAAATCTCCCGTCAATCAAGAGTATGGATACCGAAGGCATTGTTTGCTACGCAGGGTCATTTTCAAAGGTACTTGCCCCCGGAATACGTATCGGCTATGTTTGCGCTCCGAAAGAGGTTATTTCAAAGATGACGGTCGGCAAGCAGGCGGCGGATACACATTCAACAATGTTCTCTCAAATACTTGTTCATGATTGGCTTTGCACGACAGACCTGCCCGCACATCTTGAAAAAATCCGCGCGATTTACAGAAGAAAGCTTAATTTAATGTGCGATTTAACGGAAGCGAAACTGGGCGGATTTGTAGATTTTGTTCGCCCCGAAGGCGGTCTTTTCGTTTGGTGCAAGCTCCCCGAGAATGTTAAAATGCTCGACTTTGTGGGCAAATGCGTTGAAAATAAGTTAGCGGTTGTTCCCGGAACGGCATTTGCGGTAAATGCAGGTGATGCCGAGGACTGCTTCAGAATGAATTTCTCTACACCGTCTGACGAGCAAATCATAAAGGGTATGGATATTTTGGAAAAGGTTAAGGACAGCTTCATTGGATAAATTCAAATTCAGTTTAACCGATATAACGGTTATAAAGAGCGTCATGAACCGTCACGGCGTAACCTTCAAAAAATCGCTGGGTCAAAACTTTTTAACAGACCCGACAGTTTGCCCGCGAATGGCAGAAAAAGCGGTCGAGGGCTTGAGCGACAGAGTCGGAATTATCGAAATCGGTGCAGGCGTGGGCGTTCTTACAAAAGAGCTTTTGGAAAATGCCGAAAAGGTAGTCTGCGTTGAGCTTGACGAGGGACTTTTCCCAATTCTCAATGAAACGCTTGCAGGTTATGACAATTTAACGCTCATTCACGGTGATATTCTTAAAATTGACCTTCATTCCCTTATAAAAGAAAATTTTGAGGGAATGGATGTTGTAGTATGCGCAAATCTGCCCTATTACATCACCTCGCCCGTTATTATGCGGCTTTTAGAAGAAGAACTGCCCATCAAAAAAATCATTGTTATGGTGCAGAAAGAGGCAGGCGACCGCCTTACGGCTGAAGTCGGGTCTCGGGCGGCAGGCGCAGTTACGGCGGCAGTGAATTTTTACGCAGATGCGCAAAAGGTTTTCGATGTTCCGAGAACATCTTTTGTGCCGAGTCCAAAGGTTGACAGCTCGGTTATTTGCCTTGACCTTACAAAGAAAACAGAATACGATGTTTTAGATTCGTCCTGTTTCTTCAAAACGGTCAAAGCGGCATTCGGCCAGCGCAGAAAGACCGTGTTAAATTCCCTTTCAAACGGATTAGGACTTTCAAAGGAAACCGTTTCACTCGCACTTAAAAATGCTGAATTACCTGAAACGGTGCGTGCGGAGGCGCTCTCAATGGAAGAGCTTGTCACACTTTCAAATGAATTATATAAATTGAGGTAAAAAAATGAGATACACATACAAAACAAAGGGCACCTGCTCAAGAGAAATCAATTTTGAATTAGAGGACGGAATTGTTAAAAATGTTTCGTTCGTCGGCGGCTGTAACGGCAATCTTAAGGGAATTTCAAGGCTCGCTGAGGGTCAAAGCGCCGAACATCTTATCAAAACGCTTGAGGGAACAAAATGCGGATTTAAGTCTACCTCCTGCCCTGACCAATTTGCAATCGCCTTGAAAGAGGCTCTTAAAAATGCTTGAAAAATTCGGCTCTTCCGCTGTTTTTGCATTAAATGCCCTTGAGAAAAACGGTTTTGAAGGCTATCTCGTCGGCGGGAGCGTCCGTGATTATTTAATGGATTTGCCGCTCGGCGACAGGGACATAACAACAAATGCGGCCCCCGATGAAGTTCGAGGGGTCTTTAGCCGTTTCAGGGTGATTGACACAGGTGTTCGCCACGGCACGGTCACCGTTTTAATCGACGGCGAACCGATTGAAATAACCACATACCGAACCGAGAGCAAATACGGTGACAACCGCCACCCGGATTCGGTTTCATTTTCAGAGAGCTTTTCCGACGACGTTTTGCGACGCGATTTCACAATGAACGGGATAGGCATTTCCGCTGACGGAAAAATCCGTGACGAGGTAGGCGGTCAAAAGGACATTGAAAGCGGACTTATCCGTGCAATCGGCAACCCCGATGACAGATTTTCCGAGGATGCTTTAAGGATTTTGCGTGCGGTGCGGTTTGCATCGGTTTTGGGATTTGAAATTGAGGAAAATACAGAAAAGGCAGTTCTCGGCAAGCGTGAATTGCTTAAAAATATTTCCGCCGAGCGCAAGCGTGATGAGCTTTTGAAGCTCCTTTGCGGTAAAAGTGCAGAGAAAATTTTAATTTTGTACCGTGAGATAATAGCAGAGTGCATACCCGAAATAAGTTGCGAATTTGACTTTGACCAGCACAACAGGCATCATATTTACGATGTTTATACACATTCTGTCAAGGCGCTGGCAAGTGCTAAAAATGATGCGAATATCCGAATGGCGCTGTTACTGCACGACATCGGAAAACCCGCGACCGCAAAATATGATGAAAAAGGCGAAATGCATTTTAAATGCCACGCGCAGAAAAGCTTTGAAATTGCAAAAGAAATACTCACCCGTCTGCGTTTTTCAAATGCGGAAAAGGATGAAATTTTAACGCTCATTAAATACCACGACATCCCGTTTATGAACGAGGATATGAAAACGGTTTCGGAAAAACGCGTAAAACGGATTGTGTCAAAATTCGGCAAGGATTTGAGCCTTAAGCTGTTAGAGGTCAGACGGTGCGACAATTTAGCGCAAAATCCGAAATATTTCCTCGGCGAAGATTTTTATTCAAATTGCGAAAAGCTTATCCGTAAAGTTTCCGACGGAAACGAATGTTTAACATTAAAAAACCTTGAAATGGACGGAAATGACATAAAAAATTTAGGATTTTCGGGCAAAGAAATCGGTAAGGTTTTAAATATACTCCTCGAAAATGTGCTTGACGGCACACTTCAAAATAATAAGGAAAAGCTTATCTCCTTTGCAAGAACGCTAAAAAATAAACCTTGAACAAAGCTCCCAAATCGGGAGCTTTGTTGTCATTTTCAAAAGTATAAAGGTAAACACGCATACATTTTGCGCGCATATTTTTATGCAGAATTAAGTAAATTACGGTGTTGTTATTACAATAAATATATGTTAAAATACATATTAGGGAAAAATTACTTACTATAAAAACAGAGGGAGTTATATTTATGAAAAAATATGTTATGGCGCTCGACCAGGGAACTACAAGCTCACGCGCAATTCTTTTTGACAGAAACGGCAAAATCTGCGCAAAAGCACAGCACGAATTTACTCAAATTTATCCGCAGGCAGGGTGGGTTGAACACAGCCCTATGTCAATTCTCTTTTCACAGCTTCAGTCAGCTACCGAGGTTATGGCGACAAGCGGTGCTACGGCGGATGACATTGCCGCAATAGGCATTACCAATCAGCGTGAAACAACGCTGATTTGGGAAAAGGCTACAGGGAAGCCTGTTTACAACGCTATTGTGTGGCAGTGCAGAAGAACTGCCGAAATGTGCGAGGAGATTAAAAAGGACAAAGAGCTTACGGATTACATAAAAAAGCACACGGGACTTGTTGTTGACGCATACTTTTCCGCAACGAAAATTAAATGGATTCTTGAAAATGTTGAGGGGGCAAAAGAGCGGGCTGAAAAAGGCGAACTGCTTTTCGGCACAGTTGAAACATGGCTTATTTGGAATTTAACCGGCGGCAGAGTTCATATTACTGACTATTCAAACGCTTCAAGAACTATGCTTTTTGATGTTGACAAGCTTTGCTGGGACGAATACCTTTGCGAAAAATTGGGTATTCCGATGTCAATGCTCCCAGAGGTTAAGCCGTCAAGTATGGTTTACGGCGAGGTTGCGTCAGGCGTTATGGGTCTTGAGGAATTGGCAGGCGTACCGATAGCGGGAGCTATAGGCGACCAGCCTGCGGCGCTTTTCGGTCAGGGCTGTATTAAACCCGGTCAGGCGAAAAACACATACGGCACAGGCTGTTTCCTGCTTATGAACACAGGCGAAAAGAGAGTTGAATCCAACCACAACCTTGTTACAGGCGTTGCGTGGGGGCTTGACGGTAAGGTAACCTACGCTATTGAAGGCTCTGCCTTTAACGCAGGCTCGGTTATTAAATGGCTTCGCGACGATTTACATATGATAGATAACGCCGCACGCTGTGACGAGCTTGCCGAAAGCGTTAAGGACGCAAACGGAATTTACTTTATACCCGCATTCACGGGTCTCGGCGCACCGTACTGGGATATGTACGCAAGGGGCACAATTGTGGGAATGACAAGAGGCGTTAACCGTGCACACATTTGCCGTGCCGTTTTAGAGGCAATCGCTTACCAGATGACGGATTTACTGGAAGCTATGAAGCAGGATTCGGATATTGACCTTTTCGAGCTCCGTGTTGACGGCGGTGCGTCTGTTTCCGACATTATGATGCAAATTCAGGCGGACCTCATAAGAACCCCTGTAGACAGACCCAAAATGGTTGAAACAACGGCAATAGGCGCCGCTTACCTTGCAGGTCTTGCGGTAGGCTTTTGGAAGAATGTTGACGAGATTGCACAAATCCGTCAGGTAGATAAGCTCTTCGAGCCGAAAATGGCAATCGAGGACAGAAACCGTTATTATCACGGCTGGCTTCGCGCAGTTGAACGCTCAAGAGATTGGATTGAGCATTAAAAGTTAATAAATGATTTAATATAAAGGAGCAAAAAATCACCAATGGATTACGCAAAAGAAAGTTTAAAACTGCATTACGAATGGCAGGGCAAAATTGAGATTAAAACAAGGGCAAAGGCGGGCGACAAAGAGGCTCTCTCCCTCGCCTACACCCCCGGCGTTGCACAGCCCTGTCTTGAAATTCAAAAGGACATCAATAAATCCTACGAGCTTACGCGCCGTTGGAACACAGTTGCCGTTGTAACAGACGGCACGGCGGTTTTAGGACTCGGCGACATTGGCCCTGAAGCGGGTATGCCCGTTATGGAGGGTAAATGTGTTCTGTTCAAGGAGTTCGGCGGAGTTGACGCAATTCCGCTCTGCGTCCGTTCAAAGGATGTTGACGAAATTGTTAACTGCATTTCCCTTTTGGCAGGCTCATTCGGCGGTGTTAATCTTGAAGATATTGCAGCGCCCAGATGCTTTGAAATTGAAAGAAAATTAAAGGAAAAGACGGATATTCCGATTTTCCATGACGACCAGCACGGCACGGCGGTTGTTGTTGCGGCGGCTGTTATAAACGCTCTTCGTGTTGTGGGCAAAAAAATTGAGGACTGCACAGCCGTATTCTCAGGCGCGGGCGCGGCAGGCATTGCAATTGCAAAGCTGCTTATAAGTCAAGGAATAAAGAGCGTTATTATGTGCGACAGCAAGGGCATTATCTGCAAAGGCGACGAAAGACTCAACAGTGCAAAACAGGCTATTGCTGAATTTACAAATACGGAAAGAAAAACGGGAACACTTGCAGATGCAATGAGCGGCGCTGACATATTTATAGGCGTTTCAGCACCCGGTATTGTAACTGAGGATATGGTTCGCTCCATGGCGAAAGACCCGATAGTTCTCCCCATGGCAAACCCCACACCCGAAATTATGCCCGATTTGGCTTTAAAGGCAGGTGCGGCTGTTGTGGGAACGGGCAGAAGTGACTTCCCGAATCAGATAAACAATGTACTTTGCTTCCCGGGTCTTTTCAGAGGCGCTCTTGACTGCCGAGCAAGTGACATTAACGAGGAAATGAAAATTGCGGCGGCAAAAGCAATTGCCTCGCTTGTATCTGACGAGGAATTAAATGCAGAATACATTTTGCCGAAAGCCTTTGACGAGAGAGTCGGCAAAACCGTTGCCGAGGCTGTTATGAAAGCGGCAAGGGATACAGGCGTTGCAAGAATATAATAACACTGACGAATAAATAACCTTTTACATATTAACATCGCAGGGAGGGATTTTATGGAGCCGAATGACAAAAGCAGTCCCGAAAACAGGCAAAAGGAACTGCTTGATTTGGCGTATAACATTGTGCCCGAAGGCGCTGAATATGACGTTTTTTCGGAGAACACAGCTACAGAAATAAAACCCGCCCTGCTTTATGATGACATAGCTGTAAACAAAGTTGAAAAATCAAATGAAAATACAGAAGCGCCGCAGGAAAAGGCTGATGATTTGCCGAACAACAAAATTGAATACGATGTCTTTTCCGAAAATCCCGTTACAAATCCCGAGCCGAAAAAGCCTGTAACCCGTGAATATCTTGACAGACTTTACAAAGGTGAGGTCGATTTTTCCGAAACCCAAGTACGAATGACACGCTCCGATTACATTGCGGATTATAACAGAATAAACGAGCACTACCACAAAGAGATAGAAAAGATACTGAAAAATTGTCTTTGGGCTGCTTTTATAGTTGCTTTTGCTGTATTCGTCATTCGCTTTATGATATTTTTGCAAACAAACCTCGGTGAGTTTATTTACATGATTTTTAACGGACTGAAATTCGGTGCAATAACGGCAATAATTGTAGTCAGCGCATTTTTCATCTTGAGCACATTAAAAAGTATTAAAAAAGCAAAAGAAACACAGAGGAAAGCGCTTGAGCGCCTTGAGCAGAGAAAAGAGGAGCTTATGGTTTTAGGGCTTTACGACACGGCAAATTAAATTTTGAATTAAATTTGAGGGTGGTGACGGTTCATGTGCGAAAACGAAGATAAAAATAACAGTATTTTTTCGGAAACAGTTGACAATATCGCACCCGAAGGCGCAGAATATGATGTTTTCTCGGAAAACACTGCAAAAAATAAAATCGAAGACGAGCAAATAAACCGCGACTACCTTAACCATATCTATAAAGAGGATATGAGCTTTCTCAACAAAGATGTCCGAATGACGAGGATGCGGTATCTGCAAGACCGTGACAGAATCGAAGAGCATTTCCGCAAAGAGAAAAATAATTTTATTCAGGCTTTTATTTTAATTACTGTTGTTCTTTTTATCGCCCTCGGCGTTGGAATTTGGGCGTTGCACGAATGGTATACTTGTTGGAAGCTTTACCAAGCAGTTAACGCCGGAATGTATTTGACAGGTCTTGAGGTAACCGGAAAAGAGCTTCGAGGCATTTGGGCAATGACCGGCTTTTACGGGTGCATCGGCTGGATTTCGGTATTTTGGGGAACAGCTCAATTCTGTTTTTTCGGACGGGGTTATTACAAAAAAATAAAACACCTGACCCGTGAAAAGCACAAATCGTTGGAAACGCTTGAATTCAGAAAAAAAGAGGCAATGCTCCTCGGTCAATATGATTCGGTAAAATGAAAATACGGTAAAACGAAATCACTCCCAATAAGGAATTGTGATGTTATTAACCGCAGTTAAAATAACCGAGCAGAGAAAATGAACTGCTCCAAATTGTACAAACAGACAAAAACATACTTTACGGTAACGGTGGCATCATCATCTAATAACAGATGGTGATGCCACTGTTATTTTTGATGTTAGGCTGAAAGAAATCCCGAAGCTATAGGTGAAACGGCATCCGCAATATGAAAAAAAATATATTTTATATTGCTTTTGCATTCATTATATTATTGATAATCATAAGAATACTTGTTTATTGCAAAAAAACTAAATCAAAAACAAACATTCAATCAAAGGAGGAAAAAAAATGAAAAACAGTTATGAGAAGCCTGATTTCTATGTTAGTTGTTTTGAGCTTGAAAACATTATTACTTTAAGCGGCGGTTCAGGATCAGGAGGCGGAATAGAAACTCCGGATTTAACTTTTGCTAATGATGCAAATTGGCAATAGTGATTCTTAAATAATTCTTCATTTTTTAAGAGTAAAATGCGGAGATATAAAGTGATTTTTTTATTGAACAAGACGATAAAAACATCAAAAGAAATCAAAACCACCAGTTGAATGGACTGGTGGTTTTGATTTTTTGGAGCTACTGATCCGATTCGAACGGACGACCTGCTCATTACGAGTGAGCTGCTCTACCTGCTGAGCCACAGTAGCGTATTTAATTGGGGAAATATATTTTTGTGTTTTTTGCGAAAGCGATAACAGCTATTGAACAACACATAAACTTATCCGTGAAAGATATTATAAAATAATTCTTGGATTTTTTCAAGTGTTTTAATGTAATTTAGGTAAAAATATGTTAAAATAAATTTTAAGGATAAAATTGAGTGCATCAGCAGCTGCAGAAAGTTACATATAAATAAAAGCAGATTGAAAAAGGGATGATAGCTTATGAGTGAAAAATCAATGGTTGCGGTTATTACGGGCGCGGGCAAAGGAATCGGCAGAGCAACGGCTTTACGGCTTGCAAAGGACGGATATAAAATTGCCGTTTGCTATAACAATTCAAGGTCTGCGGCGGAAAAAACGGTGTCGGATATTATTTCTGCGGGCGGCACGGCAAGGGCATATAAGCTCGACATTACAGACAGTCAAAATGTTAATTCCGTAATTGCGGATATTGAAAAAAGCTTCGGCGAAATTGCGGTGCTCGTTAACAATGCAGGAATTGCCGAGCAGTCGCTTTTTACTGATATTACCGATGAAATGTGGCGAAAAATGCTCGATACAAATTTAAGCGGAGCATTTTACTGCGCACGGGCGGTTTTGCCGTTTATGATTCACAGAAAAAGGGGCAAAATTATAAATATTGCGTCAATTTGGGGCGAAACGGGCGGCTCGTGTGAAGTTCATTATTCTGCGGCAAAGGCAGGTGTTATCGGTATGACGAAGGCGCTCGCCAAAGAGGTCGGGCCTTCGGGAATCACGGTGAACTGCGTGTCGCCGGGAGTAGTACTTACCGATATGACCTCGCATTTTGATGAGGATACGATGAACACGCTTAAAGACGAAACGCCTTTAGGGCGGATAGGCACACCCGAAGATGTTGCAGGGGCAGTGTCGTTTTTAGCGTCAAGTGAGGCAGATTTCATAACGGGGCAGGATTTAGCCGTCAACGGTGGAATGAATATATGATTTTTCGGCGAGTCCGGTTTATGAAGTGTCCCCTGTCAAGCAGACAAAATAAAGACAAAAATAATTAGATTTAGAACACTTTATCAATGAAGGTCCTGTTTTACCGTACTTATGCAGAAAAACCGTTTAATTCAGGTAATTTATGGTTATGTCAAAAGCATTATTGACATATGCCGAAAACTGCATTATAATAACACTTAAAGAGGTGACAAGATGCCAAGACCTACAAAATGCCGCCGTGTGTGTTCTTTTCCGGAGACTGTCGAATTTTCTCCGAAAGGAGAAGTAAACGGCGAGCCGATTGTTCTGACCGTTGACGAGTTTGAAGCATTACGGCTTATTGATATGGAAAATTTAAGTCAGGAAGAGTGCGGAGCACAGCTCGGCGTTGGCAGAACGACTGCGCAAAAAATATACGAAACCGCAAGGAAAAAGACGGCAACAGCACTGGTGCTTGGCAGAGTCCTGCAAATTTCGGGCGGCGACTTTCACCTTTGCAGCGGCAATGCGGATTATTGCTACAAAAATAATTGTATCAAACAGCAAATTAAAGAAAAATACAATACAGAAAAAGGAGAAAATATTATGAGAATAGCAGTAACTTATGAAAACGGAAAAATCTTTCAGCACTTCGGCCACACGGAGCAGTTTAAGCTGTACGATATTGAGGACGGAAAAATTATAAATACTCAAATTATAGATACAAACGGTTCGGGTCACGGCGCACTTGCAGGCATTCTTTCTGCCGTAAAGGCTGATGTACTCATTTGCGGCGGAATAGGCGGCGGTGCAAAAACTGCCCTTGCCGAAAACGGAATCAAGCTTTTCGGCGGAGTAAGCGGAAACGCAGACGACGCTGTAAATGCATTTATTGAGAACCGTCTTTCGTTTAACCCGGATGTTCATTGCACTCACCACGATCATGAACACGGGAACAATGCTCACACCTGCGGCGAACACGGCTGTGGAAACGGCACTTGCGGAAACCACTGACAAATTCAAATCCGATCCGTTTTAAAGAAATATATAATTAAAAAATCCCAACCGGCAAATACACCGTGTTGGGATTTTTTTACATATTTCACATTAAATTTTATGTAATATATATAATATATTTGCTGTACCAAATGATTTTGTCACACCAATTTAATGGGGAAATTATATGAATATTAAACAAGGCGCTGCGGAGGGTCTTCAAAAGGCAAAAACAATGATAACCAATGTAGGTAAATATTGGAATTAGCCTAAAGAGGGAGAATATGTTTCCTACAAAGAATTTTCAAAATTCGTGTTAGGTTCAATCGGCTCGTGTATGGCGGGTTCTGCCGGCGGACAGCTTGGATTTAACGCAACCTGTCTTTTTGTCGGCGCAGTTTCCAACATAGTGGGCATTATTCCGTATCATTTTTACGATTTAACGGAAGATAAGCACCGACATATTATTGAAGAACTGAAAAAGCGTGTTCAACTTAAAGAGTCGGATAACGAAAACGGCGAGCCTGCTGTTTCGAAAACAGAAGCAAAAATGCCGGCAGTTCAGTAAGCTGTCGGCATTTTGTATTGTAATTATTTGATTTTTTCTGCGTACTGTCTAATCTTTATTTCCAAAAGGGTGGCGAAGCTTATTTTTTAATTCACCGTTAAAAACCCGGACAGATACATCATAAATATTTTCCGCACTGTCACGGTTTATGTCCAATCGGTTCATCAGCTCGTCAATAATTTTAGGCTTGCTTTTTTTGCTGATGAAAAAATTATCCTCTAAAATTTCATTTATTACTATACATTTTTCTTCTGTCAGTAAGAGCTGTTTTGACAGCTCGTTAATAAAGCCTTTGTTATTCATTTTCATCACCGTACATTTTGCCTTTCGAGTCAAGCTGTATTTCATAGCCGTATTGGAAAATGTAGGCTATGCTGAACAGAAACAGAATTTCAACCAAGCTGAAAAGTCCGAATCCGCCGAGATTTAAATCTGTTTGCAGTATTTCCTCAAAAATAAATCCAACGCCGCCCGGCAAAACAGTAACGGCTATCAGCAAATAAGCGATTTTCTTGATATAGCCCACATTTTCGAGAGTAAACGGCGTATCTCCCCCGTATATATTTTCAAATAAGTCCTCCAACGCTTTAAACATTATAACGGTTAACACTAAACAAATTATCAAAAATACAAAGCCGGTTTCAATATAACCGATTAACGCAGCCTTGGAATTGTTCTGCAAAAGCTCTTTAAATTCGGCAAGCTCGCTGTTTTCCACCGTTTCGGTAATCACAGAATCCGCCGCTTTAACAGAAATTTTATCGCCCTCATATGCTATTGAAATTACTTCATTGCCGTTAAAAATAATTTGATTGTCCCGAATGTCTGTTTTAGCAGCAAAAATTCCGATTATAACCATTGAAACCGCCAGCACCGGAATTGAAACAATACAGCAAATCCGCCCGATTTTCGCCATAACGGCTATTGCCCTGCTCAAGCCCTTCATCTTCTTTTGCTGTTCCATTTTAAATTTAACCGCATTCATTTTAATTTCTTCATCTAACAGGTCAATGTCAATAATGCTGTCGTTTACCAAATCGTTAATTCGGCAGTGCAGGATTTTGCAAAGCTCTAAAATGTTGTTCATTTCAGGGTATGCCGCACCCGTTTCCCACTTGCTGACGCTTTGCCGTGAAACCCGCATTTTCTCTGCCAGGTCTTCCTGTGACAGCTTTTTTGCTTTTCTTAATTTTTTTAAGTTTTCTCCGAAATTCATTAGATTTCCTCCTTTTCTTGCTTTAAGTATACGCAGAAAAGTTCTTTAATTCTATCAACTTTCAGTTGCATTTCGAGTTTTCAAACAAAAAATTGCAATATTGACTGTTACAAATCAAATTCAAAAACAATCAACATTGCAATTGCTCGCTGTTTTTAACTTATACCGTTTTTCTCTAAAAACCGCTCAACCTCTTTGTTGAATAAATCGGCTTGTTTGCTCGCAATAAAATGGTCTCCCTTTAAAATTGACAGTTCGGAATCAGGTATGTTTTCCGCAATTTGCCTTGTGTGCTTTTCTTTAATCATATCGTTTGTGCCTGCAATAACGAGTGTCGGCACGGTTATTGATTTAAGGCTTTCGGGGTCTATGTTCGGCTCGTTAACCATAAGTCCCAATATTTCCGTATTCTTTTTGGCATCGGGACTTTTTTTCGCAAAAAGCCTTGCTGTTCGGTAGCCGATTTCAATTGGAATTTGAATTTTCGCTTTTACGCCCTTGGTATTAAGGTTTCCGCCGTTTAAAATAAGCGCCTTTAATTTGCCTTGGTATTTTAATGCGAATTTCATTGCAATATTTGCTCCGTCGGAAAATCCCAAAAGAATAATGTCCGATACCCCTTTGCTTTCTAAAAAGATGTTAAGGTCATCTGCAAACTGCTCCATTGTAAATGGAGCTGTCCCTCTCGGTGATCTGCCGTGCCCTCTTGTATCAATGCAAATCGTCTTAAAGACACGGGAAAAATATTCAGTTTGATTTTCAAAATAATCTCCGCTGTCGCCGTTGCCGTGCAGAAAAACAAACGGCATTCCCTCGCCCTTTTCCTGATAATATAATGAAATATCCACTTTGCACACCTCAAAAGATTATACTGTTTTCATAATGTTTTTTTACAGGTTTATTTAATATTAAATGTGAATTTTTCACTGTAATTTTCTCTGTGATAATAATGTACCTCACCTGTAGTCTGATTAAAAACGGCACTCCATTCGGTAGATTTATAATCGTCAAAATTTCTCCTGCCGACACTGCTCAGTGCGTTACGCACATCTTCCATATTCATAGTTTTCTTTTCAGTCAGTGCTTTCATTAAAATATTATACCGTTCCTCGGACTGCTTTGTGCCTAATCCCTGCTTTTCGCCCTCTGCAAAATAGGAATTTGTAACAACGGGTGTTTCGGTAACAATCATTTCATCGTTCACATATTCAACTGCAACACTGTTTCCGTAACGGTCGGCAACAGCAAAATGGAGCATATACCCCATAGACGAATGCATATCGTACTGCCCAAGCAATGAAACGGCTTCGTCAACCGTCGCCGCTTTATCGAGCAGTAGGCGAATGGCCGTTGTGGCTGTAAGGTTAGGCTTATCGGTATTCTGCGAAATTAAGTCTTTATCCCAAAGCATATTGACGGAAACAGCAAGACCTTTTTCGTTCATACCGTCTAAGGGTGCATAAAGGCAGATAACCGCCTGCTCGCTGTCAGACAGCGAGGAAAACGGCTTTCCGCTTATACTGATAAAATCAGTGTTGACGGTAGATATTGAGGAGTATCCGTTTTGGGGTACATTATGCACAATCATAGCGTTGCATGGCTCCCAGTCAAAATTTCTGCCGAAAATTGCATTTTCGTTTTCGTCTTTTACTGAAATTGTACTGCACCCGAAGTTTGTTTTGCCGAAAGAAAGTCCGTCCGCGTCCGAAAGAACCTTTTCCGTCAGATAGGTAATAACTTCTGCGTCTGAAGCTGCACCCCCGTTTGACAGAAATTCGTTAAATCCGCAGTCGCCCTCATATTTTACTGCTGACAGCCCGTCTGCCAACTGTGTAACCTTGAAAGACAGTGAATTTTCAGGAGCCTTCGATTCTGTATTGCTGTTTGGAACAGATATATTATTTTTGCCCGCCCCTGCACCGGCTTTACCGCAGCTGACAAAAATCAAGGTTGAGATAAGCAATAAAATTGAGCACAGTATACATTTTCTTTTCATAGATAAGCTCCTTCGTGTAATTCACTTTCTTTCATTTTCTTCACTCTGCTGAAAATATTTTACCAATAAATTCTCTCTTTGAAAAGTCTTTTTTATTATATAATATAATTTTAACTTTTTCACTCTTTTATCTGTCCGAAATACTTGAATGAAGCGAACAGTCGATCTCACGGATGCGAATCGAACGCTCTCTCATGCGTAAACCAATATAATAAGCAGTATTTTAGGCGGCACAAAAAGTACCGCCTTTTTTCTGTCCTTTAGGGTCTACGCTGTAATTAGCCGTTTGAATATATTACTCTTTCCAATATCCAAGTTCTTTTAACAATTTCTCGGCTTTTGGCTTACACTCCGCCTTTGCCAAGACATAAAGAACGGTATCGCTTATACGGATTTTTGCCGCGTAAAACATTTCGCTTTCTACAGAATAAAACTCGTGAACCGTTCCGTCGGAATCTTTAACATCACCGTCCGTCACGGGAAGCGTCATACCGTTAAAAAGTACAGCGGCACTGTTTGCCGTGTCCATAACAGCAAAGTCCATTCTGACATTGCCGTCGTTAAATGAGTACGCCTCTTTAAGCATAGAGCCCACTTTCCAGTCTTGGCTTAAACTCGCCGTTGTATCATTAACTGTATAACCCGACTTTTCGGCAATTTCAATAAACTTATCTGTTCCTATGGAGTGAATGCCCGGAAACAGCTTTATCGACAGGAATATACCGCATAAAACTACTGCAATAAAAATAACTCTTGAAGCTATTGTTATGACAGGGCGTTGGGGTTTACTGTTACTCTCTTCCGGTTCTGCATACTCTTCGGGCGGCAGATATTCTTCCTCCTCCGGTTCACCTCTTCTTCGTATTTTATGAATAAGCGCCCAAGCGCCCGAAAGGAAAAATCCTACTGTTGTTAAGATTGCTCCGAAAATAAGGAAGATTACCAAATTATAAACGCTGGGCTTCAGTATATCCGTTGATTTTTCCGGTACATTCGGGTCATATTTTATTTTGACAGTATCGCCGATACCCATCGGCTTGCCTCTGTTGTAAAGCGTGTCGGAGTATTTTGCTCCGTTCACCTCATATTGATAAGTAATATTGTAATGGACGCTTTGGTCATGCGTGCTTCCCGAATATTCGCTTGAAATATCAACAACATAAGCGGTTGTTGAAATCCAATCCGCTTGGTGATGCTCGTCTATGTAGTTGTATATGCCCTCGCCAATCATTCGTATACCGAGAATTAACACGATAATTCCCATTATTCTGAATAGTGCCGTAAAAGCTGTTCTCTTTTTCATACTTGCACCGTTATCCATTGACTTACTCCTTTCCGAAAGGGATGTTTCGTTTTCCCTTTCATTTATTAGTCGTATGAAAGCTGTAAAAGTCGCAGTTCTAAAAATCATCTGTCCTTTTGCTTTGGTATGGATTAAATTTTAATATACTGCTGTTCCAAATATAAATTATTTTACTCCTATGCGCATACGGTAGCAAAAGCCAATGTCAAATTCACTGTTACCGTAGACGGATTTTATCTTCTTCTCAAAGAGTTCAATATCGTTTTCTATCAAATCTGGCTGAATTTTAAGTATCGTTTGCAAACCGCCTTTCAGGCAAGGTCGTGTTGTCTGAATACGCCTTGATAAACGAAACTGCATCGCTTTTCTGCCTTGCGACAGACAGCATTTCTTCATTTGGCTCAATACCGATTATTTTTTCGCATTTGCCGCTCCACGCCAATGTTGAAAGTCCTGTTCCGCAGCCTAAATCCACAACCTGTGAAGGCTTATATTCAAGGTAATTCAACATTATATCACAAGCATTTTGAGGAATTGTCGGTCTGCTGTTTTCATAAAGCTTGGCAAATCCCGAAAAACGGCTTGAATTGATTTTGTCATTCTGAATATCGTGCAATTTGCTGTCGGTAATGAGAGCGTTGATTGAAACGTCAAAAATATTTGAAATGAGCTTGAGCGTGTCAACATTCGGCACCGTTTCGCCGTTCTCCCAACGGGATACTGCCTGCCTTGTAACAAACAGTTTCTTTGCCATTTTATCCTGCGTGAGATTATTATTCTTTCTTAAATTAAGCAATATATCTTTGACTTCCATATAATCACCTGATTTAATTATACATAAAAATCAGAATATGTAAAGCAACTGCCTGTTGCTGTTGTATGAAAAATATACAACTTTCACTTCTTCATTTTTCACTATTACTTATTACTTCCAAAAATCGACTTGTAAAATTAAGTGAAGAGTGAAAAGTGAATAGTGAAAAAGTAAAAATCGACAAGCATCGTTCAACGCTTGTCGATTTTTGGTGGAGATGGCGGAAACCGAAGCTACGCTTCGTACGTTTGCTTTGCAAACCTTCGCATTTTTATGTCCGTACGGCTCTGCCTGCGGCATACCGCCGTACATGGACTATTGCGGTTTCGATTACCGCAAACTATTATTTATGCAAAAAGAAAACGCACCCTAAAGGGCGCATTTCCTTTCTTGGTGGAGATGGCGGTAATCGAAACCGCGTCC
>DERX01000047.1:30563-30965 GCA_002361875.1 Ruminococcaceae bacterium UBA3329 | reverse complement strand
ATGGCGGTAATCGAAACCGCGTCCGAAAATCTATTCCCGAGGCTTTCTACGAGCGTAGTGTACCGTTTAAAATTCCCTTTTCTGACCGCCGATATACGGGCTGACAAAATCGGTAGCTCTTTGCTTCATGACAGATTACAGAGCGCTCATCTGTTCACGTTCACTGCTAAATGGCACTTCTGACTGAGCCGCAGTATTCTCAGGGAAGCGTTGCCGCTAATTAAGCAGCAAGTAAAACTTTATTATCTTTGTCGTTTATTTCTAAACTTGAAGCTTTTATTGTGGTGCCTCGCCACAGCTCGCTTACCAAGGTTCAGGACCCCCGTCGAAATCCTTTCATCCCCGTATTTAGATTATTATTGTAACACATTTTATGCATTTTACAAGAGAAAATTTCAGGAT
>DERX01000047.1:29239-30257 GCA_002361875.1 Ruminococcaceae bacterium UBA3329 | reverse complement strand
TTACAAGAGAAAATTTCAGGAAAATTATAATACCTTTGATTGGCAAAGTAAAAGATTTAATCAAAATATATTTTTTACAGCTATAATTTCTTTCCGCTTGTTTCTAACCAGTTTAGACTAATATTAACTTAAATTTAATCTATAGTTAAAAACATTCTATTGTTTATTAAAGTAATGTAAATCGGCTTTAAAATATGTTCTTATGTAACCTGCTTTTGCAACGACTGCAAAGTCGCCTGTCGGGGGATAAAAATATGCTGTGTCGCCGTCCTCTTTCTGTATCTTTTTAAGTGCTTTGGGATTTTTAATCACTGAATTTGCCTTATAAAGATACGTTTCCATACTGTCACAGCCGACCTCTTTCCCGTGCTTCACATAATGCGAAACCATTGAGGCAGTGTCATAAAATGTGTACGGATAAATTTCGGTGTCAAATTCTTCGATTTCGATTTTTCGCCCTGCGAACAGGTAAATAAGCACTGCAGAAACCATTGCCGAAACAAGTGACACAACGAAAGCAGTTTTTACGGGAATGTCCATTTCCAACAGCATAAACAGCAAGAAAAATCCGACAACAGAACCCGTCGGTGCGCTGACCTTTTCGCTTACCTTTGTTCTTTTTGTATATCGTTTATATTCAGCTTTTTTGCCTTTATTTATTTCACGGCAGGCTTTACAGCGCTTTGGCAAGGACAGATTTTTTGAATTGTAAAAGTCAATTTCACTGTCATTCAGCGTGAATATTTTTCCGCACTGAACACATTTTCGGGTTACGGACATTTTTATCTCAATCTTTCTTTCATACCCCGTTCAATGCTACGCTGGGCCTCTTTTTTAGCGGCGGTGTCACGCTTATCATAAAGCTTTTTACCCTTGCAAAGACCGATTTGCACCTTTGCTCTGCCGTTTTTAAAATATACTGACAGCGGAATAAGCGTTAATCCGTCCTGCTTTATTGTGCCGAATAGGCGCAAAATCTCTTTTTTGTGCATAAGGAGCTTGCGCGAGCGCATTGGGT
>DERX01000047.1:28547-28950 GCA_002361875.1 Ruminococcaceae bacterium UBA3329 | reverse complement strand
CGTGCTCATAAGGGCTTATGTGCATTCCGTTGACGAAAATTTCGCCGTTGTCAATGTTACACCAGGAGTCCTTAAGGTTGCACTTGCCCTGACGGAGCGATTTAACTTCCGTGCCTCGGAGCTCAATGCCTGCTTCATATGTTTCCAGCACGAAATAGTCATGATATGCTTTTTTATTCTGTGCAACGGTGTTGCCTGTGTTTTTCTCTGACATAGTTATTTATATTCCTTCAAAGCGTTATGTTCAATATAATTCCACGTGTTTTGGAAATCATCTTCATTGCGGATTATGTGATCATAAAATGACTTTTGCCATAAAATCAAAGAGTTGTTATTTTCATTTTCACGGTAAATTTTTGTTGTATATGATTTGATTTCGCCAATCATCTTTTGTAGCGGCGGG
>DERX01000047.1:24985-28258 GCA_002361875.1 Ruminococcaceae bacterium UBA3329 | reverse complement strand
CCAATCATCTTTTGTAGCGGCGGGTTTCCACGCCCGCCGAAAGGCACACTGCGGTCATTCTCAAATGTCAATAATATATGCACATGGTTTGGCATAATTATATAGTTATCCAAAGCTACGCCGTATTTGTTAACTGAAAAAGCCAGTGCTTTTTCAAATTCGTTTCCGATTTTCGTTTTTATTATTTCCTTTGCAAATATATTATAAGAATCATTAGAGTTTTTTATATGCGAAAGCACACACTTTTTATCCTTGGTGCAAATTGTAATAAAATAACACCCGTTTTGCGAATAATCATAGTTTCTCAATCTGTTTGGTTTTCTTTGAGGTAATTTATTTTGCATAAGTAATCTATTTTTATATGTTATTTATTTCGGCGGGCGTGGAAACCCGCCGCTACAAAATCATATTTACATTGGATATAAATAAACGTCAGTCGTCGTCCCCTACGATGTACCCAAAAAATTAAATTTGATATTAAATGAACAACATCACAAAAGCTGTCTGCCGTCGAGGGCGCGGGAAAGGGTTACCTCGTCAGCATATTCAAGGTCACTGCCTACAGGCATTCCGTAAGCGAGCCTTGTAACCTTAATGCCCATCGGCTTAAGTAGTTTTGAAATATAGACAGCCGTTGCCTCACCTTCGGCGGTGGGGTTGGTTGCCATAATTACTTCTTCCACCGTGTCGTCCGAAAGACGGGAAACCAACTCCTTAATGCGAATATCGTTAGGGCCTATGCCGTTCATCGGCGACATTACGCCGTGCAAAACATGGTAAACCCCTCTGTACTCGTGAGTGCGCTCAAAGGCGGTAATATCCCTTGGATTTTCAACCACGCAAATTACCGAGCCGTCGCGCTTCGGGTTGTTGCATATATTGCATTTTTCATCTTCCGTCAAATTACAGCAGACCGAACATGTGTGAATTTTCTCGTGAGCGTCGGTTATTGCATCCGTAAGACTTTTAACTGCCCCGTCGTCAAGCCCTAAAACATAATATGCAAATCTCTCTGCCGATTTAAGACCGACAGAGGGCATTTTACGAAATTCTTCAATTAGTTTTTGAAGTGATACAATATCCGCCATTTATTTCTCCGAAAAATAAGTATTTAATAAATATTAAAGTCCGAGTCCCGGTATTCCGAGGTTCATTCCGCCCGTTACCTTGCCCATTTCACGCTCTGCGGTTTCGTCCGCCTTGCGCATTGCCTCGTTAAGAGCAGCTATGAGCATATCCTCAAGCATTTCGGTGTCTTCAGGGTCAACAACTTCAGGCTTTATTTTGATTGCTTTTATTTCGTGGGAGCCGTTAACCGTAACCTCAACTGCTCCGCCGCCCGATGACGCTGAATATTCAGCCGCCTGACATTCGGACTGAACACGCTCCATATCCTCCTGCATCTGCTGAATTTTTTTCATCATATCGGCTCTTCCGCCGCCCTGATTAGGTATTCTTGCTTTCATAATTTTATTCTCCTTCAACTTTAATTCCAAGCTGTTTTGCCCTTGATACAAGGTCGCTTAAGGGGTTTTTATTTTCTTCCCTCGGCGCATTGTTGTAAACGCCCAGTGAATAGGACTTACCTGTTATGTCAAAAACAGCCTGCTTTATTATTTTTGAATATTCGCCTGTTTTAAGGTAAAGCTCCAAAACGGGAGTGCCTTTTATGAGCAAATATTTATTATCGTAAACAAAAGCCGACGAGCCTGTAAGCATTGCAATAAGGCTCTTATTTTCTGCGAACAGCTTTTCCGTAACCTCGGGCCACTTTGTAAACGGCACCGTTGCGCCTGCATTTGACTGCGGCGGTTCTTCCTTTACTGCTTTGGGCGGTTCAGGTTGAGGTACTGCTTTCTCTTCATTTGTTTTCGGCGCTGTATCTTGCACCCGTTCGGCTTTTTCCGTTATTTCGGGTTCTTTCTTTATTTCAATCGGTTTTTCGGTCGGTTTCGGAACAGAAACCGGCTCCGTAGGGGTTACAGGGGCAACCGATTTTTGCGGTGCAACCGAAATTCCGCTTGCAACTGCCTTTTCAAGCTCGCTTATTCTGCGGATAAGCGAATTTATATCAGCGTCAAGCGACGGAGTGCAAAGGCGTATTATGCAAAGCTCCGCAACGGTTCTGCGGTTTGCTCCCTGCTTCATATCTGCGGCAGATGAGGTGAGAATGTCAATGCAGGACATAATCACCGCAAGCGTTGTGCTCTCTGACTGACGGCGAATAATTTCGATTTCATTTTGCGAGCAGATAAGCATTTTGGGGAAATCCTTAACCGCCTTTGAAATCATAAGATTTCTGAAATGGTTTGTAAGCTCAATTATAAGACGCTCCATATCGCAGGAATCGTTGTAAAGAGAGTTAATAATTTCAAGCGCCTTGGCGGCGTCCTTTTGCAAAATGCAGTCCGCAAGCTCAAAAATGTATTCTCTGCCTGCAAGACCTGAATTTTTCGCAACAACAGCGGAGTCAATAACGCCCTCGTGAGAAACGCATCGGTCAAGAAGAGAAAGTGCATCACGCATTGCTCCGTCGGCAATTCGGGCAATGAGCATTGCGCCGTCGCCTGACAATTGCATATTCTCTTTTTCTGCAACCTCTTTAAGCCGTTCGGCAATGCTTTCGGGCGGTATCCTCTTAAAATCGAACCGCTGACAGCGTGAAAGAATTGTGGATGGTAGCTTGTGCACTTCAGTAGTGGCTAAAATAAATTTAACATGCTCGGGCGGCTCTTCAAGTGTTTTTAAAAGCGAGTTGAATGCGCCGACGGAGAGCATATGCACCTCGTCAATAATATAAACCCTGTATTTTGCATTTGCAGGGGTGAAATTAGCCTCCTCACGCAAATCACGGATATTGTCAACACTGTTGTTCGAGGCGGCGTCTATTTCAACTACATCTAAAATTGAGCCGTTGTCAATCCCTTTGCAGATTTCACATTCATTGCACGGGTTGCCGTTTACGGGGTGCTCGCAGTTAACAGCTTTCGCAAGAATTTTAGCGCAGGAGGTTTTACCCGTACCTCTTGAGCCTGTGAAAAGATAAGCATGGCTTGTCTTGCCGGCAGACACAGCATTCATCAGCGTTTGCGTTATATGATTTTGCCCGACAACGTCAGAAAACGTGCTCGGTCTGTATTTACGGTATAAAGCACGGTACATACTGCCTGCCTCCTAAATAAATAAAAATATTAAAAGTGCCTTAACTTAGTCATGCACCGTGCAGGCGGACTGTGGCGCCCGGTGCAGTCCGCTTAATGCTGCTCGGTTCCC
>DERX01000047.1:4182-24657 GCA_002361875.1 Ruminococcaceae bacterium UBA3329 | reverse complement strand
TTCCCCGCCTGACATGGTTCGCAGTGCCCCGCCGCACAGGACCCGCACGGCACACGACTAAATTAAGGCTCAATCTGTTGTAAATGGTATTATACTATATAATTACCGTTATTTCAAGAGAAAACGCAAAAAATTATCTCGATGAAATATTTTCAGCTTTTACATTTCTCCGTCTGTTGTAATAGGAAAAAATTTGTGCTAAAATCATAACAGCTCTAAAATTTCGGAATCGGAGATTTATTATGTTTAATATTATACCTCAGCCTGTCAGCATTTTGGAAAACAGCAAGGAAAAAGGATTTACCGTTTTTGCGGAGGACCTTGTAACTCCTTTGCCCTGTGCCGAAGATTTTATACAGTTCAAGGACAAATTTTTCGGAGATAGCTTTAAGGAAAGCAACGGCGAAGAAACCGTTATATTGACTCTTGACAATTCCGTTTCGCAGGACGAGGGATATTGCCTTACCTGCCGTGACGGGAAAGCGTATATAACAGCCAAAACCGAAACGGGACTTTTTTGGGGTCTCGGAACGCTCAAACAATTGCTTTTGCAGGGCGACGGCACTGTACCGTTCATTAAAATTACCGATTATCCAAGATTTTCATACCGTGGATATATGCTTGACTGCGGCAGATATTTTTACAGCAAGGAAGACATAAAACGCATTGTAGATTTAATGGCTCTGCACAAATTAAATGTTCTTCACTGGCATTTAACCGAGGACCAAGGCTGGAGAGTTGAGATAAAGAAATACCCTCTGCTAACCGAAAAAGGCTCATTTCGCAGTCATACAAATTTCGGGATTAAGAGCCACGGAGGTTATTATACACAGGACGATATAAGGGAAATTGTCGCATACTGTCACGAACGGAAAATTAAGGTTATCCCTGAATTTGACATACCGGGACACACCGTTTCCGCCATAGCCTGTTACCCGTATTTATCCTGCTTTGACCGAAAACTCACGGTTGCGACCCATTGGGGTGTTAAGCACGATATTCTTTGCGCAGGAAAGGAAAGTACATATCAGTTTGTTTTTGATGTGCTTGACGAGCTTATGGAGCTTTTCCCCGACAAAATTATTCACATCGGCGGGGACGAAGCAGTAAAAACACGGTGGAAGCTTTGTCCGCACTGTCAAAGGGAGATGAAAAAGCACGCCCTTAAAACTGAGGACGAGCTTCAAATGTACTTTATGACAAGAGTGAATGATTACTTAAAAGAGCACGGGTTTTCGTCAATTATGTGGAATTACAATTCCATTGGCGGAACGGAGCATTTGTCCCCCGACATTGCGTGGACTGTATGCGGAATTTCGGGCGGTGACGAAGTTATCCGCACAGAGCTTACCCGTGGCAGAAAGCTTATAAACACTAATTCTTATCCGTTTTATCTTGATTTTCCATACGGGTGGAATTCACTTCAAAAAGTGTGCGAGGCTGACGGAGCACTTACCGAAAACGACAGCGAAACATGGGGCATTGAAGGCTGTATGTGGACCGAATATGTGCCGAATATGAAACGCCTTGAATTCCTCACATTTCCACGCCTCGGCGCAATAGCTGAAAAGGCTTGGGCTGAAAAGGGATATTCGTCCTTTGAAACCTTTTCGCAAAAGCTCGACGATTATTACAGCCTTTTAGATAACTTCGATGTAAATTACGCTTCTCCCCGCAAGGCTTGCCCGTCCGCTGTTTACAAAGCACTCTCGTCTCTTTGGTTTAACAGAAGAGTATTGCATTGGCAAGGACTTCACAACCTTATTGACAACAAAAAGGCTGAAATTCAGGCAAAAAAGCTGAATTTGTAATCAATTATTCTTTCTGTATTCAAGAATATCCCCCGGCTGGCAGTCAAGCGCCTCGCACAGCTTTAAAAGCGTTGAAATTTTCAGCGCCTTTGCCTTGCCGTTTTTAAGCACGGAAATATTCGCAATAGTAATGCCAACCCGTTCCGCAAGTTCAGTAACGCTCATTTTACGCTTTGCAAGCATTACATCAATATTAAAAATAATTTCGCCGTCCATTTTTTATCCCTTTCAAAACATTTATATAGTTAAATCGCTTTGCTCCTGCAAATCTGCCGCCTTGCGCACCAAATGTGACAAAACAGCCGCCAAGGCGGAGATAGCAATGCCCACAAGCACCACAAAAAGCGACGCCAGAATAATGCTCGGATGGTTCATATTGAGTAAAAGCAATGCAAAATTTCCAAGGAAAACAAATGCGCTGTCTGCCGCCGCAAGGACGGATATTCCTTTTAAAAGCTTTGCGTTTGCAAGTGAAAAGGATAGGTCTTTGCCGATATTGGCGGCAATTTTCCAAGAAAATACTAATGCGGCGTAGCACGGAATGCCGCTTATAATTAAAAATGTAAGCCACGGAATGTAGCATTTTAAAAATTCCGGATACACAGAAACAAGCGCCTGACCGAACGACGGAATAATCCATGCATAAATGACAGTTCCTGCGGCTGCCGCACCGATAATTATAGCTTTAAGCCAATTTGACAAGGTTTTTTGTTTCATAAATATGCTCCTTTGACTGTTTTATTTGATTACAGTATATGCTCTTATTTCTCGTTTGTCAAGAAAAATTTATTGTGACACGATAAAAATATTTGCCTTGTTTAAAGAAATTGCGGTCTTTACCTGTTAAAAATACAATATAATAAAATTTTTTTAAAAAAGTCTTGACACCGAGAGCGAGTTTTGATATAATTCTTGTTGCCGTTAAGGAACGGCACATATTTGCGAGAGTGGCGGAATCGGCAGACGCGCACGTTTGAGGGGCGTGTGGTAATCCCGTACGGGTTCAAGTCCCGTCTCTCGCACCAAAAATACAAGTACTGGTTTTTCAGTGCTTGTATTTTTTTGTTTGCTGATATTTAGTGGGACTTGAAGGACGAGCGGCACAGAACAACAGTCCGGTGGACTGTTGTGACCGCGAGCGACCAAGCGCCCGCAGGCGCGCGAGTCAAGTCCCGTCTCTCGCACCAAAAATCGACAAGCGCCGTTAGGTGCTTGTCGATTTTTACTTCTTCACTATTCACTTTTCACTCTTCACTAAATTTTACAAGTCGATTTTCGGAAGTAATAAGTAATAATAATTAAAGAAGTGTTTTCAATACTCGCTGTGTATCTTATAAAAAAGCGTTATTCTTCATAATCTGTAAAAAAATTTCTATTGTGCAGAAGCATTTCGTTTATTGTTATAATAAACTATCTTCGCTAAAAGCATCTTTTTCGTACCCAACGGACAAACAAGAGCCTCAAATGTTTTTTGTGTACGGAGCTTTCTTTTTTATTCAATTTAATGCACGCAGTAATCATAGAATTATTTTAAAAAATATTGTATTTGAATAATATTTGCGGTATACGGATATTGCCAAACTAATTAAATATGCAAAGTGATCTTTTTATCTGTGGAAATATTATGTCATTTTCAGTTCCGTTTGAATTTGATAAAAATGCAAATTCCATTATGACGGAACCGGTTAAAACCATTTTGCATAATTAGTTTGGCGACTATCGGGGTTTGCGTTTTTGTGCGGTTGCTTCGGTAGCCGCACTTTTTTATTGTCCGAAATGTTTTACACCTTTATGTTTACGGCTTAAAAAGAAAAAGAGTATTACAATTTTGTAATTTTATATACTGCGTTTATTGCAGAATAGATATTGACAAATACATATATCCGATATATTATGTAACTGTGCTATCCGAACTATCACAGTTGATAAAATGCTGACAATTTCGACTGTATTTAAAAATAAATAAAATTGAATATCCGGGCGATTTTTCTTAATAAAACCTTAATGATTTTTTAAGACACATTTTTATTTATATGTGATAGAATTATTGCACATTAAACAAAGGGGGCATACAAAAAAGTTTGAAATGTAATGTACTTGAATATTTAGAATATGACGCAGCTCATTATCCGCAGAAAACGGCAGTTATTGACGAACATAAAAGCTACACTTATTCACAATTGCTGTCGGTTTCACAGCGAATAGGCACAGCCGTTGCAGATAAAACAGATATCAGAAAACCGATTGCAGTGCTTTTGGAAAAAGGCGCAGATACACTCGGTGCATTTTTAGGAATTGTTCAGGCAGGCTGTTTTTATGTGAATCTTAACCCGGATTTACCCTTAAACCGTCTTTTACAGATTCAGTCTGTTTTGCAGGCAGAATACATAATTACCGACGCAGAGCATCTTCCGCTTGCGGAAAGCTTAACGGAGAAAGACCGTATTTTAATGCTGAATGATTTAATTGCCTCGCAAGAGGATTTAACAGTTCTCAATAAAATACGATGTTCGGTTATTGACACAGATCCTCTTTACGCAAACTTTACATCAGGCTCAACGGGCGTGCCGAAGGGCGTTGTTGTAAGCCAGCGAAGCGTGCTTGACTTTATTGAGGTTTTTGCGCCGCTCTTTAATATTGACGAAACAGATATAATCGGCAATCAAGCTCCGTTTGATTTTGATGTTTCTGTTAAGGATATATATTCGGCACTAAAACAGGCGGCAACACTTGTTATTATTCCGAAACGCCTTTTCTCACAGCCGGCGGCATTGCTTGATTTTATATGTGAGCATAATGTGACTACTATGATTTGGGCGGTTTCGGCACTTTGCCTTATCAGCACCTTTCACGGGCTTGAATACCGCACGCCGACGGGTGTACGCCGTGTGCTTTTCAGCGGCGAGGTTATGCCGTATAAGCACTTAAAATCGTGGATGGAGCATTTACCCGACGCACAGTTTGTAAATTTGTACGGTCCTACTGAAATTACATGCAACTGCACATACCATACAATAGACAGAAATGCCGATTATTCTGACGGAATACCCATAGGCAAGGCGTTCCCCAATGAGCATGTCTTTTTGTTGAACGAAAACAATGCTGAAATCACAAGCGCGGGTGAAACCGGTGAAATCTGCGTTCGCGGAACGACTTTAGCTCTCGGGTATTACAACAATCCCGAACAGACAGCGAAGGCTTTCCCGAATAATCCGCTGAACAAGTTTTATCCTGAAAAGATTTACCGAACGGGAGACCTTGCGCAGTACACGCCCGACGGCGAGCTGATGTTCTGCGGCAGAAAAGATTTTCAGATTAAATATATGGGTCACCGAATAGAGCTTGAAGAGATTGAACGGGCAGTTTCGGCAGTTTCGGGCGTTGAACGCTGTTGTGCCGTATTTGACGGAGAAAAACAAAAGCTTTACGGCTTTTACATCGGTAATATGGATAAAAAAGAGCTGTATACTGCTCTTAAAGAGAAATTACCCGTTTTTATGATACCGTCTTCACTGATAAACATTGAGTCTTTCCCTTTGACCAAAAACGGAAAAATTGACCGAAAGCAGCTTCTTGAAAGGAAAAAACGGAAATGACAGCGGAACAGATAAATAAATTACTCAAAACCCATAAAACACCGCTCTATGTTTTCGACTTAAATGAGCTGAGGAGCCGTGTTAATTATATTAGGCAAAATTTGCCCGAGCGTGTAAAGCTTTGTTATGCAGTCAAGGCAAACACATTTATTTCCAAAGAAATGGGCAAAATTGCCCCTTGGCTTGAGCTTTGCTCACCCGGTGAATACAGAATATGTAAAAAATTAGGTATTCCCACATCTAAATTTGTAATATCGGGCGTTAATAAATCTGAAAAAATAACGCAGGAAATGATTGAGAATGTAGAGGATATGGGCTGTTACACGGCTGAATCCGTAAATCAGTTTCACATTCTTTATGAGGGTGCAAAAAAAGCAGACAGAAAAATCCCCGTTTTACTGCGCCTTACAAGCGGCAATCAGTTCGGGCTTGACGAAAGCGACCTTGAAAACATAATTGCCGAATACAAGGACAGCGATTATGTTGACATTTGCGGGATACAGTTTTTTTCGGGAACGCAGAAAACCTCCCTTAAAAAATTACAGCGTGAAATCAGTTATGTCGACAGCTTCATTACAGGCTTAAAGGATAAGTATTCATTTAACACGCAAAAGCTTGAATTCGGCGGCGGATTTCCCGTTTCGTATTTTGAGGGCGAAAGCTTTGACGAAGAGGAATATCTCAAAGCTTTTTCAGAAATGCTGAAAAACATGAATTATCAGGGCGAAATTGTGCTGGAGCTTGGCCGCAGTATTGCGGCAAGCTGCGGAACATATTTAACACGGGTGGTGGATATAAAGCAAAATCACTCGGAAAATTATGCCATAGTTGACGGCGGAATGCATCAAATAGTATATTTCGGTCAGTTTATGGCAATGAAGCACCCGAAAATACAGCTTTTCCCCGAGCGTGAGGATAATGACGCACAGGAATGGAACATCTGCGGTTCGCTTTGCACCGTAAACGATATTTTGGTAAAGCGTTTGCCGCTTTCAAATCTTCAAATCGGCGATGTGCTGGTATTTGAAAAAACGGGCGCTTACTGCGCAATTGAGGGAATCTCCCTGTTTTTAACAAGAGAACTGCCCGAAGTTGTTCTGCTTGGAACAGACGGTAAATTTACATCGGTAAGAAATCCTGTTGAAACGGAGCTTTTCAACACTCCGAATAATATTTAATGAAAAAGAAGGAAAAACACCATGGATGAAAGATTATTAGAAATTTTAGAGGATATTAACCCCGAGGTTGATTTTGAGTCTTGCACAACGCTTATTGACGACCATTTGCTTGACTCGCTTTCAATTATTTCGCTTGTTGCGGAAATTGAGGAAGAATTTGACATCACAATTCCGACAGTTGAAATAATTCCCGAAAACTTTAACTCCGCAGAAAAGCTGTGGGAAATGATTACAAGACTCGCGGAGGAAGATTGAGATGTTCTCAATCACAACATATTTTTCCGCTGAAGCTCTTTTACTGTTGCTCGTAACGGTGGTGCTTTATGCCTGCCTGCCGCAAAAGGCGCGCAGATATGTTTTACTGCTTTCGAGCTATATATTCTTTTTCAGCATCAGCGGAAAGCTTTTGGCATTTCTTTTGTTTTCCACACTGTCAGTGCACCACATCGGTCTTTGGTTAAGCACTGTTCAGAATGAATGCAGCATCAGCACAAAGGGGCTTGAAAGAGATAAGCGAAAAGCGCTGAACGCCGTATATCAGAAAAAACAGCGAAGAATTATGACCTTTGCCTGCATTTTGCATATCGGTCTGCTCGTGCTTCTTAAATATACGCCTTTTTTCAGTCAAAACATCAATGCTCTTTTAGGACTTTTGGGCTTGCAATTCAGAATACCTGTTCCGAAATTCTTAATACCCATCGGCATTTCATTTTACACTCTTCAGGCAGTTGCGTATTTATTTGATGTATACCGCAAAAAAATACCTGCGGACAAGAATCTTTTGCGTTTGGCTTTGTTTATGAGCTTTTTCCCGCAGCTTATGGAGGGTCCGATTTGCCGTTACAGCGATACGGCGGAAGCTCTTTACGAGGCTCCTAAAATGCGCTATGACAATTTTGTTCTCGGCGCACAAAGAATACTGTTCGGCGTAATGAAAAAATTGGTCATTGCGGACAGGCTTAATCTGCTTATACAAAATGTGTACGGCGAACCGACGAAATACGATGGCTTTGTTATAGCTCTCAGCGCTGTCGGGTACACATTCCAGTTATATGCGGATTTTTCGGGAACGATGGATCTTGTAATCGGCGCGGCTCAGATGTTCGGCATCAATCTGCCCGAAAACTTTAAACGGCCGTTTTTCTCAACAACAATATCCGAATTTTGGAAGCGCTGGCACATAACCCTCGGCACATGGTTTAAAGATTACATATTTTTCCCCGTTTCAATGTCAAAGCCGATGAAAAAGCTAACGACAAAAGCAAGGAAAAAGCTCGGCAATCATTACGGACCGTTGATTGCGGGGTCTGTGTCACTGTTCTGCGTATGGTTCTGCAACGGACTTTGGCACGGAGCAGGCTGGAATTATATTTTCTTCGGAATGTATCATTTTTTGCTAATTCTCAGCGGAAATATTACAGAGCCTGTTGTTGTAAAAATAACGCAAAAACTGAAAATTAACCGAAGCGCTTTTCCCTACCGCTGTGTTCAGATTATACGCACATTTATACTTGTTTGCTTCGGCGAAATGTTCTTCCGCCAGGAAAGTCTTAAGCTCGGATTTAAGATGTTCGGCAAAATTTTTACTGACTTCACCTTAAAAACGCTTAAAGACGGCTCATTCTTTAAATTCGGGCTGGATAGACATGATTATCTAATAATCATTGTTTCTGCGGCGCTCTTATTCATAATAGGCATTTTGCAGGAAAAAGGCATTTGCATCAGAAGCTCGATAGCCAAAAAGAATATTGCAGTGCAGTTCGCAATTTTTTATGCTCTCATTCTTTTTATCATTATTTTCGGCGCATACGGTGCAGGTTATGTGCCGCTTGACCCGATATATGCAGGGTTTTAGTGAGGTGCAGTTATGATATATATAAAAAGAATATTTACTGTTATAATGTTTACTCTCGGTCTTGCAGGACTGCTTATTGGGTCTTCTTACATCTTTTTGCCTAAAAGCAACGGACTGAATTCCGGTATTGAGGAGTTTAAGGCAAACGGAATTTTAGGCGAAAAGGAAAATTCCATAGATGTGCTTTTCATCGGCGACAGCGAAACATACAGCGCTTTTATCCCGCTTCAGCTTTGGCAGGAAAAGGGATATACCTCTTATAACTGCGGAACAAGCGGCCAAACCTTGGATTACACCGAGGTTATGCTTGAACGAACCTTTGAAAAGCAATCACCGAAGGTTATAGTATTGGAAACAAACGCCATATACCGTAAATTTACTGTTAAAAATGTGCTTTTTACTAAAGTTGCCGACTATTTTTCTGTACTGCGTTACCACAACCGTTGGAAAACAATGAAATTAGACGAAATCAATAAG
Organism: Ruminococcaceae bacterium UBA3329; assembly: GCA_002361875.1. Classification (GTDB taxonomy): domain Bacteria; phylum Bacillota; class Clostridia; order Oscillospirales; family Acutalibacteraceae; genus Fimenecus. The sequence continues at coordinate 15,740 of DERX01000047.1, read as the reverse complement.
CCTGCCGAATATACTTTTACTGATGAGTGTAAAGGCTACCGATTAAAAACGCTTGCAAAGCCTGCGGTTAAAGATAACAGTTATATGTCGCCGACGGATAAAATCCTTCCGGTTGAAAAAATAAACCGCCAGAGTGTTGAAAAGATTAAAAAGCTGTGCGACGAAAACGGAGCAAAGCTGATTTTTGTCAGTACTCCCAGTACAAAAAACTGGAATTATATGCGCCACAACGGAATTGCGGCCCTTGCAAAGGATCTGGAGTGTGAGTATATTGATTTGAATTTATTGACATCAGAGGTTCCCGTAGATTGGAAGAGCGATACTGTTGACAAGGGCGACCATATGAATTATTTCGGCGCAAAAAAGGTAACATCTTTTCTGGCAGAATATTTGGAAAATACGGCTCTGCTGACAGATAAAAGAGGAAATCCCGATTACGAAAATTGGGATAAAGCTTTAGACGCCTTTAATAAAATGCTTTCTGAACAGCATATATAGAATTTTATTTTATTACAAGACCGCAAATACAGCTTTTGCTGTTTGCGGTCTTTAAATATACCCTTGAAGAACAGGTGAATTTCTGATAAAATACCGTTATATAATTTTAAAGTTGATAAGAGGATTTTATAATGAAAAGCTTAAATATCCGCCGTGCTGTACCGTCCGACGCCGACACAATAAACAAATTGCTTTTTCAGGTTTTAAAGGTTCATTCTGACGCACGCCCTGACATTTTTAAGGCAGGAACGAAAAAATACACCGACAGCGAGCTGCTCGAAATAATAGGCGATGACAGCCGCCCCATTTTTGTTGCGGAAAAGGACGGAAGTGTTCTCGGCTACGCATTCTGTATTCATCAGCAGTTTATTGACAACAACAATATGACCGATATAAAAACGCTTTACATTGATGATTTGTGCGTTGACGAAAGCGCAAGAAATATGCACATCGGCACAGCTCTTTACAATTTTGTTCTCAAATATGCCGAAGAAAACGGATATTACAATGTAACGCTTAATGTTTGGGCGAACAACACAAACGCAGTCAAATTTTACGAGCATTTGGGACTTCATAAACAAAAAATCGGTATGGAAAAAATTATTGCACAAAATGAAAATTAACATTATGTATTGAACCAAAAAGAAAAAATAACCGCTTGCAATTTAAAATGATTTTTAGCGATGCAGAATTAGGTATAATTTGTTGATTTTTATGTTATTATATGGTAAAATGCATATTATAATTATATTTAGTGTAAATGTTTTCACTGCCGTTGATTATGGTTAAAGCGAGGTAAAAGAATGAATCCGTTTAAAGCCCTTTACGAACTGACTGCACTGAATATTCGCCATACAAAGCAGTCATTCTCCATGGCGGGAAGCGAATTAAAAAAGAAATACAGCAGTACGCTGTTCGGCTGGGCATGGTCAATTGTCCGCCCTTTAGTTTTTATATTTGTTTATTGGTTTGCAATGTCAGTCGGAATTCGTGGCAACAAGCCGATTGAGCTTGAAAGCGGCGAAAAGATTCCGTATATTATTTGGATGATTCCCGGAGTTATTGCCTGGTTTGTTTTGCAGGAAACACTTTCGGCAGGTGTTATATGCGTTCGTCACAACAGCCATCTTGTCAATAAAATGCTTTTTCCCGTAGGCACAATACCCGTGTTCAGCACAATAAGTTATTTCTTCTCACATATTTTAATGATAGTAATATCAATAATCATTTTTGCAGTAGCTAAATATCCGCTGACAGTATATATGCTTCAATTGCCGTTTTATTTTCTGCTGTTTTTTGTATTTTGCTGTGTTATCTGCACATTTATTTCAACTCTCGGCGTAATGAGCAGGGACTTTGAACAGTTTATTAAAGCTATTTTAAATGTTTTCTTTTGGATGTCCCCCGTTTTGTGGCAGCTTTCAAAGGTTGATAACAAGTATCTATCTTTCCTGTTAAAGCTTAATCCCTTTAATTATTTTCTTACCGGTTACCGTGACGCATTTTTGGGACAGGCTTGGTTTTGGGAGCATCAAAAGTACACGGCATATATAGTTGTATTTATTTTTCTTTTTGCTTTATTCACATCGGCGCTTCACAAAAAGCTTGCCCCCGAATTTGCAGATGTACTTTAAGAGGTGTTTGATATATGGAAAACAATAATTATTCTGTAAAGATTGAACATCTTACTAAAATTTATAAAAAATACAAGCGCCCGTGGTACAGGGTTCTTAATGCCTTTTCATCAAAAGTGCCTTATAAAGAATTTTACGCTGTAAAGGATCTTTCCGTTACAATTCCCCGTGGCGAGGCAGTGGGAATTATCGGCAAAAACGGCAACGGTAAATCCACTCTTCTTAAAATGATTACGGGCGTTACAAAAATGACCTCCGGCACTATTGAAGCTGATGGCAGAATTGTTGCTATGCTCGAGCTTACCTCAGGCTTTGACAAAGAGCTTACAGGGCGTGAAAACGCTTATATTAAGGGAAGAACAATAGGTCTTTCAAAAGAAGAAATTACATCACGAATGGACGCAATTCTTCAGTTTGCAGATATAGGCGACTTTATCGACCAGCCCACAAGAACTTATTCAAGCGGTATGAAATCAAGGCTCGGATTTGCCATTAGCGTTAATCTTGACCCGGATATTTTAATTGTTGACGAGGTGCTCGCAGTCGGCGATATATCCTTTAAGCTGAAATGTCTTGCTAAAATGGAGGAATTTCGAAAACAGGGCAAAACAATACTTTTTGTAAGCCATGACCTGTCAACAATAAAAGCCTTTTGCTCATCTTGTATGTGGATTAAAAACGGCGAGCTTATGTTCTACGGCGAAACAGGCAAGGCAGTTCAAATGTATCAGGATTACCTTAAAACCGATCGCAGAGAAGAAAATGAGCGCAGACGCAAAGAAAATGCAGAGCTGCTTTTGACTAAGGATGATATGCTCCATCCGAACAAGGCTCATCTTGTTAACGGCTCCGGAGAAGAAAAAACCGTATTCACTGCAGGCGAAGATATTGAAATTCTGGCAAATTATGAGGTAAATGTTCCGGCGGACTGTCTTAACTGTGCAATCACGGTTTATGACAGCGAGCAAAAGGAAATCTTTTCATCTGACCGCCAAGGCAAGCAGTTTTCGCTTAAAAATGACATAGGTAAGCACAAGCTCCATGTTATACTTCATCAGCCGCAATTACTTGCAGGGCATTATTTCATAACCTGCGAAATTTGGAATCCCCAATCGGGCTTTGTTCGCGGAGTTATAAATAAAAAGCAATTTGAAATTAAATCCGATTCATTTATGGGTACGGGAATAATGTATATTGACTGTTCCTGCACAAGTGCGTGAAAAATATGAGCTTTGTTAACAAAATCAAATCCCTGTTTGAAACAAATGTAATGTTTCGCCAAATAATTGCTAATAATAAAGATATTAGGTTTCTGTCACCTGTGCAAACCGCCGAGCTTCAAAAGGTTTTGCTTAAAATGATGAAGGACCTGCACTTTGTGTGTGAAAAATATTCGCTCACCTATTTTCTCGGCGGCGGATCGTGCCTTGGGGCTGTACGCCACAAGGGTTTTATTCCGTGGGATGACGATATGGATGTTATTATGCCGAGAGAGGATTATAACAAGCTGCCCGAACTTTTGAATAAAGAATTTCCCGACAAATATTTTTACGAGGAAATACGAATCAATAAAAAATATGACGCTAATTTTATGAAAATCCGTCTTAAAGGCTCCGTTTGCCGTGAGATTTTTGAAAGCGATCCGCAAAATGCAGGTATTTTTATTGATATCAATCCTCTTGAAAATGTTTACAGCAATGCGGTTTTCCGTAAAATACACGGCTATACCTGCGAGCTTTTGCTCCTTATTTGCTCGTGTGTAAGACTTAAGAGCAACGCTCCTAAAATAAAGCCGTATATTACCGACGAAAAGCAGCTCGGAGTTATTGACCGAAAGCTTAAAATTGCAAAGCTTTTTGCCTTTTTCCCGTTAAGGAAATGGCTGCTTATTACTGAAAAAAGACTGTCCGCCTGTAAGGACAAAAACAGCGCTTTTGTTTCAATTCCTACGGGCAGAAAGCATTATTTCGGCGAATTACAGCCGAGAAACACTTTTTCAAAGGTTGTTCTGACAGATTTTGAGGATACAAAATTCTATATAATGAACGGTTACCGTTCTTATCTTACGGGACTTTTCGGCGAGGATTATATGACCCTGCCGCCCGAAAATGAGCGTGAACGCCACGCTGTGACAGCATTACAATTTCCAAAAGAAAAATAATTTCAAATAAATTTATAAAGTATTGGAGATTTTACAATGAACTATGCTTTAATTTTTGCCGGCGGTACCGGTCAAAGAATGAACACAAAAAATAAGCCTAAGCAGTTTCTTGAATTAAACAGCAAGCCGATTATCATTCATACTATTGAGCATTTTGAAAATCATCCTATGATTGACGGAATTGTTGTTGTCTGCTTAAAGGACTGGATTCCGTATATGAACACTCTGCTCCAAAAGTTCTGCATTAAAAAGGTAATAAGCGTTGTTGAGGGCGGAGATACGGGTCAGCACTCTATAAGAAACGGTCTTACTGCTCTTTACGAAAATGAAAGTGTTCCAAAGGATTCAATTGTTCTTATTCACGACGGTGTACGCCCGCTTATAAATGACAGCATTATTACGGACAACATTGAATGTGTAAAGAAAAACGGAAACAGCGTTACTGTTACCCCTGCAATAGAAACAATAATCAGCGTAACCGAGAACAATGAAATTGACGAGGTTATGGACCGTTCCGTTTGCAGAATGGCTCGTGCTCCGCAGTGCTTTATTTTGCAGGATATTATTGAAAATCACCGCAAAGCAGACGAAGAAGGCTTCAGCGCTATTGACTCTGCAATGCTTATGTCACATTACGGCGCAACGCTTCATGTTGTTGAAGGTCCGCCCGAAAACATCAAAATTACAACACCGTCTGACTTCTACATCTTCCGCGCTATTACGGAAGCGAGAGAAAATGCACAAATTCTTTAATGAGGAGACAATGTATGCCAACCACGGTTGAATTAAATGATATCCAATCTGTCGTGAATGAACAAATCTGCAAAGAGCTTTTCGGTTCATCTGTTTTAATTACAGGTGCTACCGGACTTATCGGCTCATTCTTTATTAAAAGCCTTATTGAGCTTAATAAAACGCAAAATGCAAATATCAAAATCTATGCCCTTGTACGTAACAGGCAAAAGGCTGAAAAGCTTTTCGGAGATAATGTAAGTATTATTGTAAGCGATATTTCATCTGTTAAGCCGTTCCCCTTTGAGGTTGACTACATTTTCCACGGCGCAAGTATTACAAGCTCCAAGGAAATGGTAGAAAAGCCTGTTGAAACAATTGATATTGCAATCAACGGCACCGAAAATATGCTTATTGCCGCAAGGGAGCAAAAAAATCTTAAAGCATTTGTTTATCTGTCATCGCTTGAGGTTTACGGTGTTACGCCGCCTGACCTTAAAATAATAAACGAAAACGATTACGGGTACATTGATCAGCTCAATGTTCGCAGCAGCTACTCGCTCGGCAAAAGAATGGTTGAATGTCTTTGCGCATCTTATGCGTCGGAATACGGTGTGCCCGTTAAAATAGTCCGTCTTACACAAACCTTCGGTCCCGGCGTTGCCTACAACGACGGCAGAGTTTTTGCCGATTTTGCGCGGTGTGTAATTGAGGGCAGAGATATTATTCTTCACACAAAGGGTGAAACAGTCAGAAATTACTGTTACCTTTCGGACGCAATAACAGCTTTAATGACCGTTGCTGCAAAGGGAGAAATCGGTCAGGTATATAACATTGCAAATGAAAATTCGGATATTTCCATTTATGATATGGCGCAGATGCTTTGCTCCCTTTACCCCGAGAAAAATATAAAGGTTGTAATTGAGGACAACGGCAATGCTGCCAAAATGGGCTATAACCCAACAATAAAAATCAAACTCGGCACTGAAAAGCTGAGGCAGCTTGGCTGGGAAGCAAAAGTTGACCTTGAAAGTATGTTCAAAAATCTTATTGAAGATATGTCCTGCAACAAGGACCGGTAAAACAAAATCTTATTAAAAATTAACACCGCTGAATTTTCAGCGGTGTTTTTGCATATTATTTTGTTTTAAGTAATTTGCCAATTTTAATTTTTCCAATCAGCTTAAACGGATACCAAAACGGATATGTTGAGAAAACAAGCGTAACAATAAGAGCGATCGGGAAAATTGCCAACCTTAAATAAGGAACGGCATTAAAATATTCATACCACTTATATTCCAAATAGGCTAAATACAAATATCTGTGAAGAATATAAACCGCAAGCGTTCTTGCACCAAATTTGGTAAAGAAATACTTTTTTCTCGGAACCCATGCTAAAAAGGCAAAACCAAGTGCCGCAGCACATAAATAGAACCATACTCGCGGCAAGAACCAAAGCAGTGGATTTGCATCTGTTTTCTTAAAAATATCCGTATACGGGGAGTTACAACCAATAAAATTATTAATTGAAAACTGGAATTTATCACCGTACGGAGTAAAAAGAAACATTATTCCAAGCAACGATAATAATGCGGCGATTAAAACCGGAATTGAAATCAGCTTTGCTTTTTTACTGTATATATTCGCAAGCGTTTGCGGCTGAATATAATAACCTGCAAGGAAAAACGGAAAATGCGCCACAACTCTTGAAAGTGACATTACTCCGTTAAACTTGGGATCATAACCAAGTAAAAGTCCAAGTAACACAGCTACCGGGAACATAATCTCCGGCTTAATCTTGTCAACAAGCGGCAAAAAACAATACCACCAAATAAGACACACCAAAAACCATAACGATGAACGTGGGTAAAGCAATGACAAAGTTATATTATTTTTTAAAACAAAAATTTCAAAGGCAGCAACCGTAGTCTGTGCGAATAAATAATACATAATATACGTAAACGGACGCTGCACATTTATTGTTCCGTCAGGTCTGATATACTTTTTTGCAAAGAAACCAGAAATAAAAATCAGACACGGCATGTGTAATGTGTTGATTATACGCCAAAGATACATAAATGCAAATCCTGACTCGCCGGTGCTCTTAAACGGAGAAAATGCATGAGCTAATACAACAAGAAAAATCAAAATAAATTTAGCATTATCGTAATAATAAAGCCGTCCCCTTTCATCTGCATAAGCAGACTCAACCGAACTGACATTATTCATATCTCACACTCTCCTTCCATTAAAAGTTAGATTCATCATTCATAAACGCAACAACCTCATTGTAAATTCGCTCGCAGTTGTTAAAATCGTCAAAACAGAAGAAATCATCTGCACGGTCAACATACATTTTTTCCGCTTTACAACCGTTTTTCATATAATTGCAAAGCGTTTCAATTAAGCTTTCGTGGTTTTTGCAAATCGGACCGAAGCCCATTGTTTCGTAAACAAGTCCGCCCTCTTCATATTGCGGCGGCATTGTGTCAGGATGATAGTAAACTATCGGTTTTCTTTGATAAGCAAAGTCAAATTGGACTCCCGAGTAGTCGGTTACCATAAGAGAAGATTCTGTTAAAATCTTTTCGTAGCTCATATTCCCCGTTGCCTGAACAATTTTAACATAATCATTTCTGTCAAAATCCTCCGCCTGAGAGCTCATGGCCGGATGAAGAAGATAAATAAGCTCATAGCCTGTTTCTTTTGCACAGCTTATAAGCTTTTCATCATTGACAAGATTATTGTAAACGCGGAAATATTCACTGTTTCTGAAGCTGTCATTGTGTGATTTCTTAACAAAAGCTATGCTCTGATTAACTATATTTCTTCTCCAAGTCGGAGTAATAAGAATTTGCTTTTTATCGTTATTCTTAAGTCCGTCATAACGGGCAAGACCGGTAAGCTTTAATTCTTTACCGAAGAAATCATACGGAGGCTTTTCACAGTTTTCCTTTTCATATTTTGACGCAAGTGTATAAAGCCTTGTATCATCAAATACTCTGTTTTGGTACTGTGCAATCTTTTGAATTGTAAGTCCGTGCTGAATACAAACAACTATTGCCTTAAATAAATCCTTAACAAGCCACTGTGATTTACCGCTGAAGCCGAGATAATTAAACACTGTTGAATGTGTTGCAAGAATAACCTCACTGTAAAGAGCTAATAATTTAAGCCTTAGGCTGTTCTGTTCCAGAACATATTTCCCGTGTTGCTTTTTAAGGCGTTCATAGTCAGGTGAATCGGGACTGACAATATAATAAATATCAATACCGTCGTTCAGCTTTCGGCAATACTGAAACATATATTCGCCGTTGTCGCCTGCTTTATAAAGCTTATCAAAGGTAATCCAAATATGCTTTTTGTGCATAGAGGGATACACAAGCCAATAAATAAGCCTTAATGCAAGATACTTAATTCTCTTTTCAAGAGGCATTTCAGTCCTGAACAGCCTGTAAACAAAGAATTTACATTCATAGCCCACCCTTTTAACCGGGTTAAGCTTTCTAACGGTTATTGCTTCCTTTTTGAATGCAAGCACTCTCTTATCGTTAATTTTGGTATACGACGCCTTACTGTTGGTAAGCTTCGATGCCGCCCGTGCAAATGCGTATTTTACCGGGTAATCCTCTCCGTCAAGAGTAAATCCGAACACAAGGTATTTATTCAGTAAATCATCAACAGGTATTGAAAGATGAAAGGTTCTTCTTCTGTTAACTGTAATTCCGAAGAATTTTTCAGAAGAATAAAGTTTTGTTTCCTTCATCTCAATTTTTCTGTCACCGATTTTCGCAAACATTTCATAGTTCGTTGTATCAAGAAGATACATAGGAAATTCAACATCAATCTCAATTTTATCGGAGATGAAATCAATAACCTTTACGGTTGCCTTTTGGTTGTACGTAAGTCCTAATGTGCAAAGATTTAAAATGTCAAATCTGTTCTTTGCACGGATAAAATCCGGTTTTTTGAACATTCTGTAGCTTTCGCTGTTAAGCACAAGCTGATCTTTGTATTTGCCGTATTTTATAACCTTTGCACTAAGCGGTTTAATGCCTAAAGCTTTGCATTTGCCCATATAAAAATGCATTTTAAGACTGCGCGCCATTTTATATTTACAAGGCAAATTTTGGAAGATAATGTTGTCGTCTATATATTTCATAAACTCGCAAACATATCTGTCAAACTCAAAAGCTTCTTCTCTTGTGAGTGCCTCTTTATTTCTCTCAAAGAAATTACAGTTATACCTTGTCCAGACAAAATAAAGCATTGCAACCTGAAGATAAAAAGATATAGCCCCGTTTTTCTCACATATGCTGTCTGCAAACGGAATTAAGCAGTCTTTAACCAAAGGAATATACCAATCCTTTTGCTTGGCAATCTCACAGGTTAACGCACTGTTTTCAAGAGGATTGGAATAATAGTAGGTTATTGTATCTATATTATAAAAAGCGGTTTCTCTTTCAATCAAATGCAAAAGATAATCTGTTTCACAAACTGAATTTAATTCAGAGTTGAAGCTTAAGCTTTTTGCAAGCTCTGCCTCAATAAAATATGCTTGCAGCAAAAGATGTAAATTCTTTAAATGAACCGTAATATTTTGCAAGCCGGGTTGACTCGGTTGCATCTGGTAACCGAAATATGTGCATTTTTCCACATCTTTCTCGGTTATAATATTCTTAAAGCCTCTTGCCTGAACAGTAAATGCCTTAATCTGTTCTCCGTTTTTATTTACTTCTCCGACAGCTTTTTCAAGCTCGTCCAAAGCATTATCCGAAAAGTAAGAGGTCGCAAGAGTAAAGTTTATATATTTGCCTTCTGCCTTCTCAAGTCCGAGATTATAAGCATCGGCTAATGAAATTCCTTCTTTTTCAATTAAAGTAATATTATGTTTGCCGGCAATTTTGCTTCGTAATTCAGTATATTCTTCTTCATAAAACGGGCTTATAATTATAAGTTGTATATTTGAAAAACAATTATTATTGATGATGCTGCTAACGGCTTTGCCGCAGTCAAAAGCATCTCTGTACATAATAATTGAACAGTCCATTAAACCATCCTCCTCTTAACTCTATTAACATACCCTTTTATTGTTAAAAAAAACTGTAAAAAAACAAACATCCGTTTCTCATATAATCATCTAATTTTAACACAACGGCATAAACTTGTCAATATATTCCAGCCGTGACGCACTCAATTACGCTCTGTTGAAAATGTTATAATTGAAAAATTTTAACTGCCGTGTTAAAATAATATTTGTGTATAAAAAAAGGAAGAATAATACAGAAAGGTGACAATAAATGACTGAGCTTATAAAGTATTGTATTGCCTTTATAATTAAATCGGCATGGAATATTCTTTCGCCGTTTTTGCCGATTAAGAAAGGACGGATTGTATTCGACAGCTATCTCGGCGAGCAGTATTCCTGCAATCCGAAAGCATTGTATGAATATTTCCTCGTGAACGGCTCGGACACACACGAATATATCTGGGCATTTAAAGAGCCTGAAAAATTTGCTTTCCTGACCGAAAACAAAAACACGAAAATATGCAAATACCGCTCATTTAGGCACAAGCTTTATTCCTTTACGGCGCAGATGATTGTTTTTAATTTTCACAGGACAAATGAAATGCCGTCACGCAAAAATCAAATCCGTCTGCAAACCTGGCACGGCGGCGGCTGCTATAAAAAAACCGGACAGGGAATCGGCTATAACTCAAAAATTCACAACTGGGTGTTAAAACGGCAATCGAAATATGACATTACCCATTTTATTTCAAGCAGCCGTTTTTTCACGAATGAGGTAATTCGCTCACAGTACAGCTTTAACGGAGATGTATTAAGCATAGGTATGCCGAGAAACGATTTACTGTTTTCGGCTGATGAAAATATTCGCTCTTCAATTCGGGAAAGGCTAAATATTCCGAATGACCGCTTTGCTGTTCTGTATGCCCCTACTTACCGTGACGATAATTCGCCGCTTACGCCGTTAGACATAAACGGTCTGTCCGAAAGTATCAAACAACGCTTCGGAAAAGAAGCGACAGTTTTGTACCGTGCACACAGATTTTCCGAGAATAAATTTACGGAAACCTTTATCAATGCTTCGGATTATCCCGATATGCAAGAGCTTTTAATTGCTTGTGATATGCTCATTTCCGATTATTCGTCAAGCATTTGGGACTTTTCCTTTACGGGAAAGCCTTGCCTGCTCTACACCCCAGATTTGGACAAATATGAAAAATTGCGCGGCTTTGACAAAGATATTTACTCATGGGGATTCCCCGTATGTAAAAACAACGGTGAGCTTCAGCAAAGCGTACTTACATTTGATGAAAAGCAGTTTAAATACAATATGGAAAACCACCACGAGTGTTTAGGTTCTTTTGAAAACGGAACTGCCTGTGAACAGGTTTTAAAACTGCTGAACTGATGCGAACAGACAAAAACCCTCCCAACGGCTTGATAACACCGTTGAGAGGGTTTTTATTATATTATAATTATTTATTTTCTTGTTTTTTGGCCCCGTTTA
>DERX01000047.1:1094-3961 GCA_002361875.1 Ruminococcaceae bacterium UBA3329 | reverse complement strand
GTTTAAAAGCCAATTTACAGGATACTTAAATATATCTAATGACAAAATAAGTGTAAGCGGAATTCCAAGTAATGCCCAAATAATTTTTAAATATCCCGATTCTTCAAATAATGCAAAGGCGCCCATATTAAAAGCAAACTTTACTATTAAATCGTGCCAAAAATAAACCTGAAGAGTTCTTTGCCCAAACACAGTTATTTTGCCCAGCCTGAAAGTAGGCATAATCAAAATAAAGCACAAACCGATTACCGCCGCAAGTATACTTGTTCCGGCTCTAAATAAAAATCCGTGTTCTGCCAGCGTACTGTTAAAAGGATTTCTGCCCGACAAAAGCGGTCTTATATAATAAATTTTATCAGTTAAGAAAAGGCATATTAGCCCCCACGCTGAAATCAGTGCAAATGCTGCTGCTTTAACCGACCGCCTTTTTGCAAGGCTTTCTATTTTTTCTCTGCTTACCATTGTTCCCGCAAAATAGAACGGATAAAAAACTATTATTCTTGAAAGGACTAAAAAATCGCCTATATTTTTATCATATCCGCTGAAAAGACTCAAAAGTATCACAATTGCAAGGACATATTTTTTATCGAAATCCCGCAGCAAATATGTCAAGACGACAAATACTGCCAACGCAAACAAAAACCACGGCAAACCGTCCTCTGTAAAAAGCTCAAATTTAAGCTTTTGGTGAGTAACCATTCTAATCACCAAATACAAAACCTTAAGCACTGCATAAATCGACAAGTAGCTTACTGCCTTTTGCTTTATGTTTGTGTTTTTATGAAACAGACCTGAAATAAATATAAAAAGGGGCATATGAAACGACCAAATAAAAAGATATATGCCTCTGTATAAATGCGAACCGTCAGTGTCAAGACTGATTAAATGCCCGATTGCCACAAGTATCATTAGAAAGAACTTTGTATTATCCCATAATGCAATTCTTTCCTTCTGCATATAAAACTCTCCTTAAAGTACAATCTATCTGTTAGCCTTAAGCCTTGCAAAAAGTTTAATATTGCTTAATTTCACTCCGGAAATTATTTTCCCCTCAAGGTAAGTAAGGTTTGTACTCTTTATTCTTATGGGTAAAAGCATAATTCTCATCATCAATGTATTCGGTCTTGCATATTCCAGCGCTATGCGGGTAGGCTTTGCGTTTATCATCGCTTTAATTCGTTCTTTTTTCTCTTTAACAGAAAGAGTACATGCCTCGTTGGTAACATTTTCAATACAACCGATTACACGCTCAATGTACCGACGGTGTATCATCTCTCTGCTGTTTTCATCCTCATGATTCCAATATTTGTAAAGCGTAAGCATCCACACATGCTCTTCCTCACGCTTTTCATACATATTAGGCCTGTACCTTGCCGTTTCGCTTTCTTTTCTTGCCCGAATAAAATGATAATACTTATTTTCGGTTAAAACAACCCTTTCAACATCCTTTATAACATCTAAATTAAAAGGAAAATCATCCCAAAAAGTATTTTTAAAGGTAATTTCGTTATCAACCACATACTCTCTCAGGAACAACTTATTCCACGGAGCATAAAGCAGATTTTTATCAAACATTTTATAGGCATAATCGCGAAATTCATTTTGATTTTTAAATTCTCTTGACGGGAGCGACTGTGACTGCGAATAAAACTCCGTATCGCTGAAATATGTTTCAATGTAATAACCTGCCACAACAAGCTGCGCATTACTTTTTTTAGCAAGAGCATACATTTCCTCAAGCATATTAGGCTCTGCCCAGTCGTCGGCGTCCATAAAATAGAGATACTCTCCCCTTGCCTTTGGTATAGCCGCATTTCTTGCAGAGGGTGCCCCACCGTTCTCCTGGTGAATAACCGTGATTCGGCTGTCCTTTGCCGCATACTCATCACAAATTGCACCGCTTTGGTCTGTACTGCCGTCATCAACCGCAAACAGCTCCCAATCAGCAAGAGTCTGTGCCAATAGGCTGTCAAGACATTTTCTTATATAATTTTCCACTTTGTAGACCGGCATTATTACCGAAATTTTTACATCATTCATATTGAAAACTCTTTATCACAAATTTCAAGTGCTTTTTCAATGCACTTATCCATATCATAATACTTATAAAGTCCAAGCCGTCCGCCGAAAATCAGATTTTTTTCTTTTTGGGCAAGTTCCTCATATTTTTTATAGAGAGCATTGTTTTGCTCATCGTTAACGGGGTAATACGGCTCCTTGCCCTTTTCCCAAGCTACAGGGTATTCCCTCGTAATAACCGTTTTTTCGAACGATTTTCCGCAATCAAAATGCTTATGTTCAATAATTCTTGTATACGGAATCTCCCTTTCGGAAAAATTCATAACCGCTACGCCCTGAAAGTTGTCCGTATCAAGAATTTCGGTTTTAAAATCCAAGCTCCTGTAACCGAGAGCACCGAATCTGTAATCAAAAAACTCATCTATCTGCCCGGTGAATACACATTTATCAGCAAGCGCCAAAAGCTCTGCCCGGCTTTTAAAAAAGTCCGTATCGGTTCGAACCTCAACGCCGTCAAGCATTTTTTCAATCAGCTCGTTGTAGCCGTTTACAGGTATTCCCTGGTATTTATCGTTAAAATAGTTGTTGTCATAAGTATAGCGAACAGGCAGACGCTTTATTATGAACGCAGGTAAATCTCGGCAATCCCTGCCCCACTGCTTTTCGGTATAGCCCTTTACAAGCTTTTCGTAAATTTCTCTGCCGACAAGGCTTATCGCCTGTTCCTCAAGGTTTTTCGGCTCACCCGAAATTTCGGCTTTCTGCGAATGTATAACCGACCGAGCCTCATCAGGAGATACAACGGAAAACATTTTTGAAAAGGTATTCATATTAAACGGCAAATTATA
>DERX01000047.1:608-799 GCA_002361875.1 Ruminococcaceae bacterium UBA3329 | reverse complement strand
ATTCATATTAAACGGCAAATTATAAATTTCACCCTTAAAATTGCATACCGGAGAATTTATGAAATTGTTAAACTCACAAAGTTTCGTTACATAGTCCCACACTCTGCGATTGCTTGTATGAAAAATATGAGCTCCGTACTTGTGAACGGTTATACCCTCTACATTTTCACAGTAAATGTTTCCTCCGATAT
>DERX01000047.1:0-331 GCA_002361875.1 Ruminococcaceae bacterium UBA3329 | reverse complement strand
CACAGTAAATGTTTCCTCCGATATTACTGCGCTTTTCAATTACAAGGCACTTTTTCCCGCGATTTTTTGCCTCATTTGCAAAAACCGCACCGAAAAGACCCGAACCGACAATAAGGTAATCGTATTGTTTCATAAAAACGTATTATGACACAAAAGTCAACCGAAAATTCAAAATAAAACTACGGTTAAACTTCCTGTGCCGTTCCTTTTTCATAATTTCATACCTAACACTCAAAGTTAAGTAATAATTTTGTAAAAAATATGACAAAATTATTACATAAAGGTATTTTATCATACTTAAACATATTTTTCAATATGTTTAAGTAGTTAT
>DERX01000035.1:34279-34466 GCA_002361875.1 Ruminococcaceae bacterium UBA3329 | reverse complement strand
CTATTTTAGTTAACAATTTTAGTTTGCGAATTGTTTTGTAATTGAGATAAAACAAAACAGAAGGGAACCCCCGGAGAGGGTTCCCATGAAAAACAATCCACCGGATTATTTTTCATCCCCTCCTGCGCTTTTTGGAGTCAAAGAAATGTTGCAATCTGCGGATTGCAAGGAAAGGCTTCGCCTCTCC
>DERX01000035.1:31280-33991 GCA_002361875.1 Ruminococcaceae bacterium UBA3329 | reverse complement strand
TGCAAGGAAAGGCTTCGCCTCTCCACTCCACAGCCTTTTGAAAAAGGCTGGCGAAAACTTTTATATTTTTGAGGCTGAATTATGCAAATGAAATTTTCTGTCCCCTGTCTTTTAGGGCTTGAGGGACTTATTGCGGATGAGCTTCGGCGAATGGACGCACAAAATGTTGCCGCACAGAACGGCAGGGTCGATTTTGAGGGCGACGAAACTGTGCTTGCCCGTGCAAATATTTGCTCAAGATATGCCGAGCGAATTTTAATCCGAATGGGCAGTTTCCGTGCCGAAACTTTTGAAGAATTATTTCAGGGCGTTAAAAAAATACCGTGGGAAATGTTCATAGGCGAAAAAGACGCATTCCCCGTAAAGGGGTATTCGCTGGATTCAAAGCTTTTTTCGGTGAGCGACTGTCAGGCAATAATAAAAAAAGCCGTAGTTGAACGGCTCAAAGCAAAATATAATCTTAATTGGTTTGAGGAAACGGGAACGGTTTATCAAATACAGTTTTCGATAATGAAGGATACCGTCACGCTGTTTATTGACTCCACGGGTGCAGGGCTTCACAAAAGAGGATACCGCCCCGTTGCAAACGCCGCTCCCATAAAAGAAACGCTTGCCGCCGCAATGGCGGAGCTTGCGCGTTTGCGGCATTACCACACGCTTTACGACCCTATGTGCGGTTCGGGAACGATTTTAATTGAGGGAGCTATGAAAGCGCTTAACATTGCTCCAGGTATTCACCGTACTTTTGCCTGTGAAAAATTTCCGATGATAGATGCTGAAATATGGCGACAGGAAAGAGCGAGAGCAGGCGATCTTGTTATCCGTGATGCAGATTTTAAGGCTTTCGGCTCGGACATTGATTTTAACGCTCTGCAGATTGCGCAGGAAAACGCAAGACGGGCAGGCGTCGCCATGAAAATTGATTTTTCAAAGCGTGATATTAAGGATTTCAAGCGTAAAAGCGAAAAAGGAACGGTCATTTGCAATCCGCCCTACGGCGAGAGAATGCTTGACATAAAAAATGCAGAGGATATTTACCGAACAATGGGTAAAATATTTACTCCCGAGCATGGCTGGGCATATTACATCATAACTCCCGATGAAGAGTTTGAAACGGTTTTCGGCAGAAAAGCCGACAAGCGCAGGAAGCTTTATAACGGCATGATTAAATGCCAATTATATATGTATTTTAAATAATAAGGAAGGCAACAAAATGAAACATTATTTTATTGTTAACCCCGTTTCGGGAAAGGGAAAAGCGGCAAAGGCATACATTCCCGTAATCGAAAAATATGTAAGAGAAAATAATCTTGACGCCGAAATTTATGTCACAAAGGCGTTTCGTGACGGTCAGAAATACGTTGAAGAGATAGCAAAGAAGGGCGAACCCGTAAGATTTTATTCCTGCGGCGGCGACGGAACGATTTATGAGGTTGTTAACGGCTGTTATAAATATCCCAACTGTGAAATTGCCTGTATTCCGCTCGGCTCGGGAAATGACTTTATAAGACTCTTCGGTTCGGATACAGACCTTGATAAACACGTAAACGGCGTGCCTACAAAGCTCGATTTGATTTTTACCGAGGGCAAGGTTGCCATTAACCAATGCTCAATGGGCATTGACGCCGAAGTTTGTGCAAAGCAGTCTGAATTTAAAAAGCTTCCGCTTGTAAGCGGCGAGGCGGCTTATGATTTGTCACTGCTTTACTGTATGGCAGGCAAGCTGAAAAGCGAATTTAAGGTTACAATTGACGGCGAAACATTTGAAGATACATTCCTTTTCTGTTATGTAGGCAATTCCCGCTGGTACGGCGGCGGATACAAGGCGGCGCCCCTTGCAGACCCTGCCGACGGTCTTATTGACGTTGTTATGATAAAGCTGGACAGAAGCCGTTTAAAGCTTCTTCCGCTCATAAGCAAATATAAAGCGGGCGAGCATCTTGACTGGGATATTACGACCTTCCGCAGAGCTAAAAAGGTTGTAATCGAAAGTAAAAAGACTGCCGCAGTCAATGTGGACGGCGAGTGCGAATATGTAAATAAACGCACCTTTGAAATGATGGAGAGTGCGATTACATTTGTAGTACCCAAAGGCTCACCGTATCTTGACGGGAAAGCTTAAGTCAAAATATTCTATTTAAAATTTTTATCTTAAAATCGTTTTAATTTGTAGGGACAGCCGACCTCGGCTGTCCGTTTTTTTGTACTCACCTTGTAGGCAACGCAAAACGGAACGGTGCCCTCACCGTTCCGTTTTGCAAGCTTTTATGCGGTTTAGTTAGATTTTATGTCTAACTGGATTTATTTCAAGATGTATGATAATATTAAGATATGGTAAACAGATTGATTTTTTATTATGAAACTTGTAATTATAACGGGAGCGGCGGCAGTAGGCAAAATGACTGTAGAGCAGGAGCTTTGCAAAATTACGGATTTAGTAAATAGTGAAAAAGTTTAAAAACACCCTAAAGGCGAAAGCCTTTAGGGTGTTTTGGTGGACCTGAACGGGATCGAACCGTCGACCTCTCGGATGCGAACCGAACGCTCTCCCAGCTGAGCTACAGGCCCAAATATATTCAAAAATAACAAACGCACTCCACAAAGTGAAGTGCGCAATCTGTCTGCGGCACTTGCCGCTGGTGGACCAGCAGGGACTCGAACCCCGGACCGACCGGTTATGAGCCGGTTGCTCTAACCAACTGAGCTAATGG
>DERX01000035.1:0-31025 GCA_002361875.1 Ruminococcaceae bacterium UBA3329 | reverse complement strand
CCGACCGGTTATGAGCCGGTTGCTCTAACCAACTGAGCTACTGGTCCTTTTCTGTTGCTAAAATATTATATAGGGAATTTTCCAAAAAGTCAATAGGAAATAAGCGTATATCTTAACAAAATTTTTGCCCCGCAAATTTACGGAAAGAAGCAAAAAAACAAGGGCGGAAAACCCGCCCTCAAAAATTCTATTTAATTATTCGCAGTCATCGCAGTCTTCACAATCGCAGTCGCAGTCAAACTCAAGCTCTGTTCCGCAATTGGGGCACTCGGCAGCGCCTTCCATAATGATGTCTTCATCAAAATAAACTGTTTCGCCGCAGTTGGGGCACTGAACCTCATACATATCATCGTCGTCACAGTCACAGCAATCGTCACATTCATCATAGAAAACTTCTTCAAGATCTGCCAAATCCTCGTCAACAGCGTCAAGCTGCTCTGTTACAAGACCCATTTCGTCGTCAAGGTCCGAAACCGTAAGAGCAAGATCCTCAAGTACATCAAGAATTTCGTTTAATACCTTTGTTTCTTTCTTGTCACCGTCAAAGTCCATTCCTTCAACAAGACCTTTAAGATGAGCAACCTTTTCGGTAATTGTCATAGTGTTAACCTCCTAAAAAAATTATGCTCTGCCGAGATATTCACCCGTACGGGTGTCAATCTGAATCATTTCGCCCTCATTGATAAAGAGCGGAACTTTAATTTCTGCGCCTGTTTCAACTGTTGCAGGCTTTGTTGCGTTTGTTGCAGTGTTTCCTGCAAAGCCGGGATCAGTCTGTGTAACCTGAAGATTTACAAATGTGGGCGGCTCAAGACCGAAAACGCTTCCTTTATAAGAAAGAATTTTGCAAACCATATTTTCCTTTACAAATTTGAACGACTCGGGAAGGTCAGCCTCTGCAATAGGAGTCATTTCATAAGTCTCATTATCCATAAAGTAATAAAGATCACCGTCAGAGTATGAATACTCCATATCTCTTCTCTCAATAAATGCTGTCGGGAATTTTGCTGTGGGGTTGTAGCTCTTTTCAACAACTGCTCCCGTAATTACGTTCTTTGTTTTAGTTCTTACGAATGCTGCGCCTTTACCGGGCTTAACATGCTGAAATTCAACAACCTGAAGAACCTGTCCGTCCTCTTCAAAAGTAACGCCGTTTCTGAAATCACCTGCTGAAATCATTGTTAGTATTCCTCCGTTTTAAAATTAAATTCATTGACATTTTACAATAAATCGCCGTATATTTCAAGTGCTTTTTGTGAAATCACGGGATAATTATATAACTTTGTGCGCCGTTTTCATTAAGTTGCCTGTAAAATTCCTCATTTTCGGGCAAATCCTTCAATGTAGGAACGCATTTCAGCGTTGAAAAATTGTTTTTCGCACGCTCATTTAAAAGAATCCACATATCACCTGCATACTTTGCGTAGTTGTCCGAAACGGGAATTTCGGGTGAACAGCCTGCCGCCGCAGAATCGAACAGCGTACCGCCCCATTTTTCACTGTCGCCGTCTATACCCTCAAAAGCAAATCCGAGAATAACGGGGCATTTGCCTGCATTTTGCACTGCTTTTTCGACAAAATCCAACAAAATAAAATTACGTGAAAGAGAAGCATCATCTTCAGTGAACACAGGCGGATTTTCCTTTGAAACGGGAAATTCAACACCTTGAAGGTAAATGCAGTCTGCGCCGAAAGAAGCCGCCTCACCTATTAAGGACAAAAGGTATTTCTGTGCACGGGAATCCGTGGGATTGAGCCAAACTTTTCCGCCGAGTGCACTCGGTGCATCAAACCACGGCTCGGAAAGCTCTTTATCGGCATAAACATAAGCGCCTGTTCTTTGGGGAGCTACGGAGTCGCAAAAGCAGCATACCCTTGCTACCACGGTAAAGCCCTTCGCTTTAATCTGCTCGAGCAGGCTCTGCGTTATTTGATTTTTATTTTCAACCACGGATGCGTATGTCTCCGACGGAAATAAAACCGTTCCGTCTGCATCCTTAAAATCAAGCATTACGGAATTAAATCCACCGTTTTTCGCTTTATCAAGCACTTTTTCAAGATTTAAATCGCTGTCTAAATCCGCATTATCAATAAACAGTGCTTTAATCTGACCTATATTTTCCGCTGAAACCGCAGTGTTTTTATTTTGCTCCGGTTCTTGCGGAATCGGTTTTCTTGATAAATTTCTGCAAAAGAAAAAGACAATTAAAGCTAAAATTACAGCAACAAAAATCAGCACGGCTGCAAAAATTTTGTTGCGCAGTTCCGCTTTTTTACGTTTTTTACTTTCGCCTATGGCGTAAACGGTACCTCTTTGAGTTGGGAATTTTTTTGAAAATCCAAAATACCCCCGAAGCCGTCTGTTATTCTTATTATTCATATATATTTTCCTTTATTTAAGTCCCATAAATGCAAGTGACAAAAGTGCAGTGTAAATAAACAGCGCAGGAGTACCCTTAAAGCATTTCGGCACACTTGTGTTAAGGTCAAGCCGCTTAAGTCCCTCGTTAATTAAAAGCACCGCCACAAGAAACGCAAGACCTGCGCCGAGACCTGCACCTATACTTTGCATAAATGTAAATGCAGAGCGGTAATTAATATAAGGAACAGCCATTACAAGCGTGTTAAACGCCGCAATGCTTATTCTGCGGATTGTTTTCGGCTGAATTTTTCCGTAAATCAGCACCGCCGCCATCGTTACAATATAAACGGCAAATACTACTGCGGAAAAAACCGCAATATGAAAGAACTCACTTTTGGCGTGAAATTTCGGTAATAATTCGAGTGCCGCACAAATAGCAGAAACCGTAACGGAAAAATAAGTCATAAACACAGCAAGCGGGATAAGCTTTCTTGGCTTTGCGCTCATTCGCACCGCCTCGCTTATGCCGTAGCCGCCGTTAAAAATGAGATTCTGCACTAACGATACATAAAGTGATGCGGCTAACAGGTCAAATATTACTTTCATTCGCCGTCACCGCCCTTTTCATCGCTGTTTTCCTCTTTCTGCTTATAATTTTCAAGGTCTGTAAGCATATCTGAAAAATCGTCAAGATATGTTCGCTCCTGCATTTCGATTTTGTTGAGCGTTTCCCGAAGCTTTTCATTTTTCGTTGTTTCATCTTTATTTTTATCTTTATTTTTTGTTTCTGTCTTCGGCTTCTTTTGCTTAAATTTTCCTTTCTTTGCCTTTTCCTGCTTGGTTTTTTTAGGCTTGGAAACCTTTTTGCGTTCATATCTTATAACAGTGTCTGCGTCATTTGATGCTGTGCCATCTTCGCCCTCATCATAAGGATTAAAGTCATCGTTCATAAGTTCACGCAGACTGCCGTGAAGCGACCGGCGCACCTCCGATGTATTAAACGCTCTGTCGGGTGAAGATTGAGGATATTTTTTATAAATATATGCTTTAAGCAATGCCGCACAAAATCCGAGTACAAGGAGTCCGCCGAAAGGAGTGAGCATAAGAGAAAATGTCACGGGAAGATGCAGGTCTGCTCCACCCAAGGTGCCGTTCCCGAGTATTTCTCTGAAAAAACCTGCAAATACAGTAACTGCGCCGTAGCTTACCGCAACGGAAACCGCATCAAGAAAGCTGTCTTTAACAGTTCTTTTTACTGCTACTCTCTCGCAGTGAAGTGCCAAAAGAGAGTTTACCGCCATAAGCGGCAAAAATACACCGAATTCGAGCGAAAGGCTCGGCACAAATCTTTTTACCAAATACATTATTGGGTAAACAATTACCGTGCCGATTAAAAAGTAAACGGGAACTCTTAAGTATCTTTTAACATTTTTTAAAAATTTTGAAGCGATAACCTCACAAACTATAAGCTCCAGTGCCGTTACTAACGCTAAAAATACCGCAGATTTCAGCGTTGATGCAATTGCTACAACAGGGCAAAGCCCGACTGCCTCCAAAAGAAGGGGATTTCTTATGACGGCACTCGTTCTTATCATTCTTAAATTTTTGATTCTCTCATTGAGAGCTTTATTTCTGTTCTCATTCATTACCGTCACCTCCCGAAGTAAAGGACGGTTTTGTTTCCGTTATTTCATTTTCGGAATGAAATTCTGTATGTAAGTCATCAGTAGAGATTTCCTCATTCTCAAATTTCTGCTGAGCAATAATTTCCTTTTCGGAAAGATCCGGTATTTCACTTAATACTTCTTCAGGAACAACCGTGGACTGCTCCTGCGTTTTTTCATACGGAATGCTGTCGTCAATTTTCTTTTTTTCTTTCCTTGTTAAGGGCAGCTCGTCAAAAAGACTCGCCGTCGCATTCATAATCAAAATGCCGAAAGCAAGAGACTCCTCTGTATTTCCGAAATGCCTGAACGCCATACACACAATTCCGCTGACGGCGCCCCAAATAACAGACGGTAAAAGCCTTGACGGAATAACAGACGGATAAGACATAAAAAACACCGCCGAGAACAAAAGCATCCCTCCGCACATCTCCATTGTAAGCGATGTGAGCACACCGGCCCTTATCCTCGGAAAAATGACGGCAAAAAGTGCTGATGACATCAAAAATGCAACTGACGGAAGCGCATTTTTCGGGTGTCTTATTAAAAGAAATACAAGAGCACCCAAAAGCATAATGATAAACCCTGTGCCGATTGCAGACGGCACTTGTCCCGTTAATATTTCAAGCACAACCGCAGGATTAAGTTTAATTGATGTTCCCGAATATAAAAGCGAGGTTAAGGCTGTTCCTGCCTTTTCTGTTTCTAAAACGCCTACAGAAACCAGCGGATATGAAAACACCTTTTCGCCGAAGCAAATTACGGCGAAGCAAAATGACGCCGCTGCGGGCACGAAGGGTGAATTTTTCGCTGTGCCGAACGGAAGCATACAAATAACGACTGCAAAAACAGACATAAAAAACGGAATATACAGCGGTACCGTTACAGGCAAAAGTAAGGCGGTCATCAGTCCCGTAGCAAGTCCCGACAAGTCACCGTGGGGGTAATCGCTTTTACTTATTTCCTCGCATATTTTTTTACAGATAACGGCAGTTACAACCGAAATAAGAACGATTATCAGCGCACGGACGCCGTATGAGAAAACAGACACAAAGGCTAATGCCGAAAGCACGCAAATGTAGCTCAGCATTATTTTTCTTGTTTCCGAAAACTCCTTCGGCTTTTGCGATTTATCGAAATTTTCCAAAATAAATTCCCCTTATTTTTCAGCCGACAAATGCTTTATTTGCTTTTTCTTTAAATTCGTCCATAGTTTTTTTGCGATCCTTCGCGCCGAAAAGCGCACTGCCCGAAACAAAGACATTAGCTCCTGCCGCCGCCGCAATACTTATGGTTTCGCCGTTTATTCCGCCGTCAACCTCAATGTCAATCGGAAGTCCTCTTTTGTTTATCTCATCACGGATTTTTCTGACCTTTTCCATTTGGTCTGCCATAAAGCTTTGACCGCCGAATCCCGGTTCGACCGTCATAACAAGCACCATAGAAAGCTTTTCAAGATAAGGCAAAACTGCGTCAATATCGGTTTTCGGCTTAACCGCCAAAGCGGGTTTTGCGCCGCACTCAATTATTTTATCTATTGTTTTTTCGATATCCGACTCCGATTCTGTATGAAAGCAAATAATATCCGCACCTGCTTTGCAGAAATCCTCAACATATTTTAACGGCTCGCTTATCATCAAATGAACATCAAAAGGTACGCTCGTATATTTTTTTATGCACTTGCAGACGGGAGCGCCGAGAGTAATGTTGGGGACAAAATGCCCGTCCATAACATCAATATGCATAAGCTCTGCTCCGCACTGTTCCATACCTTTAAGCTCGTCCGCCATTCTGCCGTAATCGCAGGAAAGGATAGACGGTGAAATTTTAATCATACCTTCACGCCCCTGATTTTCAACAAATTTTTATAGATATGTTTATTTTATCATAAGCGTAAGCGAATGATAAAATTTCGTCCGTCTTTGGCGGTATGCCGTAAGGCAGAGCCAAAGGGACATATAAATTATATAAAAATAAATGGTTACATTTATTTTATCATATTTTTATATAATTTACAACTGCAATTATTTTAGATAACCCCAACAAAATCCTGTATCGCATAGACAAAAGCAAAACAGCCCTCTTTCGTGGGCCGTTTTGCTTTTGTTTTTCTTTTGTTTATATATCCGTTTTGAGGGTTTCAATGATGTTGTCATCACGGATTTTATCAATTGAGTAAAGAAGCGATATGCCGATTATTACAAATACGGCTAAGACTGACAAAGCATAAGGAATGGGGTGAACGGTAAATCCGAAATCCATACTTCCCGAAAGGGATTTATACATTGCAAAGTGTATTAAAACGCCTATGGGGAATGAGAACAGCAGTGCCTTTGCGCCGTAACGGCCTGCCTCAAAGTAAATCATACGCTTAAAGCTTTTCGGCGTCATTCCGACAGAGCGGAGCATTGCAAACTCACGTCTGCGCTCGTTCATTGAGTTTGAAATAGTGTTGATTATGTTGAGCACGGAAATTATTGAAATCAGAGTTATAAACCCGTAAATGAATACCTTTGCTATTGTAAACAGATTATTCATCTGGTCGTAGCCTGCGCCCGGAGTTTCAATGAAAAATTCTGTTTCCTCATTTTTCTCTTTAATTGTTTTAACAAGCTCATCCTTGACCGTTTCAAAATCGTCGCACATAATGCTGACTTCCGTGTAAGCTGAAGAGTTTAAGCCGCCCATTACACGGTCTGCATAATCGTCAGATATAATAATCAGCGGCAGTGCAGAATTATTCAAGGTGAATTTTTCCTCATTCCACTGCTTTGTCGTTTGGATTCCCACAGTGATTTCCGCCTTTATTGACGAAGGTTCTGCGCTCTGTTCTTCGCCCTCTTCGGACGGAGTAGGCAAACTAAGCGTTATTTTTTGACCCTTTAAATTCTTTAAAGGCTCTTCACGCACCTTCTTTTTATTGCCTTCAACCTTTAAAATGCTGTTAAGAACAATTGCCGTGGGGGTTTCGCCGTGATAGTTTTCGGGGCGCTCGCCAAGCTGTCTTAAATAGCCGTCAAAAGAGGAGTTGTCAAGAAATACGAGTAACACACCGCTTTCTTCATCATCACCGATTTTCTCAAAATATGCTCTGTCTATATTCGCATAGGCCGTTGTATTGTAAAAATATCTCTCAATCTTTTTATTTCCCGACACAGCCTCAACAATAGCGTCTTGGTCCTTGTAATCTCCTGAAATCATTATATCGGGAGTTAAAGTAAGACTTGTTTTGAGAATGTCGTTGAGCATTGCGCTGAAATTTGTAACGGTTAAAAATACAACAACGCTTAAGGCTAATGCAAATACAATATTTCTTGAGCGCCTGCCGTTGCGCTTAAAGTTCTTAACTGCAAGCGTGCCCTCATAGCCGAATATTTTGCCTGTAAGACGGGACACACGAAGCTTTCTCGGTTTTTTAACTTTAACAGTGCCTGTTTGGCGAATAGCATCAATAGCCGTTGTTTTTGATGCCTTTCTCGCAGGGATATACATTGAAATGAAAATTGTAATTGCACTTGCAATAACAGTTCCCAAAATTACAAACCAGTTAACATACACCTTTAAGCCGCCTGTTGCATAGTTCAAGGTGCTTAAGAATGCATCTTCAATACACCTAAAGGTAACGGCAATTCCGCCTACGCCAGAAATTATACCGAGAGGTACGCTGATAAGTCCTAAAATCAGACCTTCAAAGTAAATCGACATTCTCTTCTGCTTTTTTGTAGCGCCGACAGACGCCAACATTCCGAGATATTTTGCTCTTTCCTGATAAGAAACCGCAAAGCTGTCGTAAATCATAAATACGGAAACAACCGCAATTATTAAAAGCAGTATTCCTGCAAACAGACCGAGGGAAACAATCATTCCGTTACTGTCCCGAATTAACGAAAAGGTAAACAGCTCAGTGTTTGCTTTATAACCCGAAAAACCCATCGTGTTTTGCGTTTCTTTAATCTTATCGTAAATTGAGTTGTCAAGCTCATTGTAACGGGTAACAACAACGAGCTCTTGGGTATTTTTTATCGCCTCGCTGTCAAGACCCGAAAAAACCGCATAGCCGTCCGTTGCCGAAACATAGCTGTCGCTTATACCTACGACCTCATATTCACGGTTTGTAACTGTTTCTTTTCCGTTGTCGTCAAAAACCGAAACCGGAACGGTTATTTTTTCGCCGACATTGACATCTAAATCAAATTCGTCAATTGCCCTTTTTGTGAGCAATAATTCATGGCTGTTTTCGGGCAGTCTGCCCTGTGAAACGGCGACATTTCGCATATCAAACCAATTCTTTTCGGCACAGAAAACGGTTGAGGTGGCGCTGTAATCGTCATTTGCACCGAAAGAAGTTCTGCCGCACACCGACCTTGCCGCAAACTCCTCAATATTTACATCAGTTGCAAATAAAGGCTTGTGAAGAGAATAGTCGTCATCGGAAAACTGCACATGCCAATTACCGTCTACCTCTAAGGTCGAATTTTGAAAATATTTAATAAACGAAATTGCGCTTGTGAAAACCGCCGTTACCATTGCAACCGACACGATTATAGCAACAATTGTAAGAATTGTTCTTTTCTTGTGCGTTTTAATGTGGCGAAGTGTGAGAGTGTTTACAATGTTCACTTATTTCACCTCATCTCTCACTATTCTGCCGTCCGAAATGGCAATTACCCTGTCAGCGGAAAGAGCAATGCGCTCATCGTGAGTAATGATTATAACGGTTTGCTTGTATTCTTTATTAAACCTGCGTAAAAGCTCCATAATTTCCTTGCTGTTTTCACTGTCAAGGTTGCCTGTCGGCTCGTCTGCAAGCAAAAGCGCAGGATTATTGAGAAGCGCTCTGCCTATAGACACTCTTTGCTGCTGACCGCCCGAAAGCTCGGAGGGCAGATGCGAAAGGCGGTTGTAAAGGCCTAATTTTTGCGCAAGCGTTTCGATTTGCTGTTTGTCGGGCGTTCTGCCGTCCAAAAGCAGGGGAAGAGTTAAATTTTCTTCAACAGTTAAAATCGGAATAAGGTTATAAAACTGATAAATAAGACCTATCTGCCGTCTGCGGAAAATTGCAAGCGCCGTTTCGTCAAGCGTGCTTATATCCGTTCCGTTAATTATTACCTGACCGCCCGAAGCCGTGTCAACTCCGCCTAAAATATGCAAAAGGGTTGATTTGCCTGAGCCTGACGGACCTACAATTGCAATAAACTCGCCCTGCTCAACCGAAAACGAAACACCGTCAAGCGCTCTTACCTCTGTTTCGCCGTTACCGTAGATTTTGGTTAAATTATTTACTTCAAGTATTCTCATTTCTTTGCTCCTTTCAGTATCAGGGCAAGTACAGCCAATACGGGCAAAATAAATAAAAGTTTTTTCATAATAGTTATCTCCTTTTCGGTTAAAATTGAAGGCAGGAAGAGCCGAAACGGAGATGCGGTTAATTTTTCTTTGTTTTAAAGAGCCATTGGGGTTTTACGCCAAAATGTGATGAAGAAGAGGGGATTATGTTTTATCTTTGGGGGCGTTCTTCGCTTGGCTCTCCCGAACCTTTAATGTCATTATAGCGCCTCATTGTGACTTTTCGGTGACTGTTTTCATTACGGTTTTGTAATATTCGGTGTTTTACAATTTTTTTATAATTGAACTGCATTATAGGGACAGCCGCTCCCTACCTCATCAAGGGAGTTGGCAGTATTTTCATCGGAACGCAATAATGCGTTCCCTACGATCGCCTCGGTCGGTGCTTCTGCTTCGCAGAGGTTGCCACCGGCAACCCGCTTCTCTCAAGGGGAAGGCATTGTCGGCTTCCCCCTCGGGGGAAGCTGTCACGAAGTGACTGATGAGGGGGCGAAGTCCTGAGGTGAAAAAACAAGGAGCAATGCGAAGTGCCCCAAACGAGCAGTGACGACTATGTTTTTGAGTAAGAGCAAATATACACCTCATCCACCGCCACGGCGGTCCCCCTTCCCCTCAAGGGGAAGGCATTTATATTATCGCTTTATAAAACTTAATTCTAAAGCTTGAGCCTTTGCCTTTTTCGCTCTCACAAAAAATTTCAGCGTGCTGTTTAGACAGTATTTCTTTCGCAAGGTTAAGCCCTATGCCGACTGAATCCGCCGAGGCATTTTTGCCGTGGTAAAAGCGTTCAAAAATATGCGGTAAATCCTCACTGTCAATTCCGCTCCCGTTGTCGGAAATTGTCAGTTCATTGTAAATGTTCGTGTTATGTGTAGAGAAAACAAGCTCTCCGCCGACGGGCGTGTGCTCAATACAGTTTTTCACAATATTTTTAACAGCCTCTCCGGTCCAGGCGCTGTCGCCGTAAAATGAAAAATCGTTTACATTGTTTTTCACCGTTACACTTCTTAAATCAAGCGTGGGCTGAAATGTGCTTAAAGCAGTGTCAACAATGTCAGATATTGAAACATTTGAAAAATTAAAGCTTATGGCGTCCGCGTCAAGGCGTGAAAGCTTTAAAAGAGTTACCGTAAGCCAGTTCATTTTTTCGGTTTGCGTTTTAATTATACCTAAAAGCTCACTTCGCTTTTCACGCATTTCCTCATTCTCCATAAGATCGGTCATAACCGTTATTGACGTGAGCGGAGTTTTAAGCTGATGAGTAATATCCGCCATAGATGAAGCCAAACCGAGTTTTTCTTTTTTCAGCTCCTCGTTAGTGCTTTTGAGCATCACAACGACCTTGTAAATATTATTTTTAAGTATTGACAGCTCGCCCTCGAAATTGTCGGTTATATCAAAGGAATATTCCCCCCGAAGCACACGGGAGAGGTAGTCGTTTATATTCACAATGAATTTTTTTCGGTCTTTCTCAAATGCCGCAAACAGCGAAATAATTACAGCCGTTTGGCACAGCACGATTATTCCGCACTTCACATCAATAATGAAAACCGCCGTAAGAAACGGAACACAAATTGCCAAAGCTATTGCAACAATATTTTTCAGTGTCAGCTTTCTCATTTCAAGATATACCCCATTCCCCTAACAGTTTTAATGTATTCGGGATTTTCCGTATCCTTTTCGATTTTGTCCCGAAGGCGTTTTATATAGACCGTTAAGGTGTTGTCATTCACAAAATCGCCTTCAACATCCCAAATATCCTCAAGCAGTCTTTGCCTTGTTAAAATTTTGCCTCTGTTGCTTATGAATGTGAGCAAAAGTCTGTATTCCATTGAGGTGAGAATAACCTCTTTTCCGCCCAAAAGTACCTTTGCCTCGGCAGGGAGCACCGTAAGCTCGCCGATTTGCACCTTTTTTTCGTCAGGATTTTTTGAATAACGCTTAAGGCATGCTCTTATTCTCGCAAGCAGCTCACGCACACGGAACGGCTTTGAAATATAATCGTCCGCACCCATTTCAAAGCCTGTTACAACATTTATTTCATCGTCAAATGCAGTCAAAAATATTACAGGTCGGTCGCCCTTTTCTTTAATCGCCCTGCAAACATCATAGCCGTTTCCGTCAGGCAAAGTTAAATCAAGCAGATAAAGGTCAAATGTGTCTTTTTCAATTATTTCGTATGCGTTTTTTACGGTTTTGGCAAGCGTTACCTCAAATTTTTCGCTTTGCAAAGTATAAAAAAGACCTATGCCGATTGCCTCATCGTCTTCAAGAACAAATATTTTCATTTGCACATCTCCTTTTTGGTTATGAAGTATTTATATACGGTTATTTTTTAAGATTTTTTATATCGTTATTCTACCACACAAATTGTGTCTTTTCCATTACATTTTAGTCACAAACAAAACAAACCGTATTCCACGGAAAATGAAAATTGTTCCTGATGTTTCTTCCGCTCCCTCGCCGAGAAATCCGGATTTTGCGTAACAAAAGACTGAGGAAGTATTTACCCCTCATCAGCCTACAAAGTTATCCTAAAAAATCCTTGTCGCCCCTGAAAGGGGAGATGTCACGAAGTGACAGAGGGGTTATAGTAGCCAAAAAGAAAAATTAACCCCTCAGTCTCGCTAATGCTCGACAGCTCCCCTTTCAGGGGAGCCGAGGTCGGCGTGCCCTACAAATGTAAATAATATAAGAGCGTAAAAAAGGACAGGTATAAAACCTGTCCCTGAAAATCATATTTAATTTCAACCTAAATCGTGCTTATCCGTGATTTCAATTTCGGGATTTTTGTATCCGCCCATGGAGAATACCACAATTTCATTTTCTTCTTTAAGCAAAGCACCCGGAAGATAGAGCGATTTTTGCGGACCTACATTCCAATATCTGCCGAGATTAAAGCCGTTAACAAAAACACAGCCTCTTGTAAAGCCGTCAAGATGCACAAAGCAATCCTCTTTGCTGTTTGCCTTAAATGTACCCTTAAGGAAACACGGTGCTGACTTGTCGTCACAACCTGAATAATTTAATTTTTCAAGATTGTCGAGGGGCAGACACCAAACATCGTAACCCATTTGACGCTGGGCACCGATGTAAATGTCGGAAATACCCTTTCTGTCAAGCATATTTTCGCCGTAATTTACTCTGCCCGTTGTGTCTACAAGCACGCCGATTTTTCTTTTTCCGTCAAGAGCAGACATAAGAATCGGCTTACTCTCACCCTTTTTCCTCTTGAAAATAATATCCTTAATTGACGGTTTATCCTCTTTTGTGTAGAGCGTTCTGTCAATTGTCGTCTTGTATTTACCGTCAAAATATACTTCGGCGTAATCGTGAACATCTTTTATCTGCACAGGGGAGATATCGTATTTACCCGAAAGCTCTGTTTCATAGTAAATCATACCGAAATTCTGCCCGAAATGCTCCATTCCCTCGGGAACGGCGGCACGGTGCTTTTCACCGATATTGTCAAGATTGCCGAAAAGAGATGCTGTTTCATTAAGCACTACCTTGCCGATATTCTGCGTTTTCGGTGATGGCGGCAGCTCTCCCGTATCAATACCCTGTTTTTCACATAGAAGTTTTCTAACTGCATGGTACGCAGGGGTATAATCGCCCCATTCGGTAAGAAGAGCACAATAGTCGTAGCTCGTAACTGTCGGTTCATACGCTTTTCCGGGGTTTTGGTTTGCGCCTGCGGTAAAGCCGAAGTTTGTTCCGCCGTGGAACATATAAAAATTAAAGCTTGCGTCAATATCTAAAAAGTCCTTGACCTCTTTTGCTACCTCGTCGGCACTGCGGGTATGGTGAATGTCACGCCAATGGTCAAACCACCCGCACCAAAACTCACCGCACATATTCGGCCCGTCATTCTCGAAATCCTTTAAGCAACCGAAAGCAGTTTTTGCTTTTGAACCGAAATTGAGAACCTTGTAAATATCGGGAAGAGAACCGCCCGAAAGCATATTTTTCCAGTTACCGTCCGATGTGAATAAAAGGCAGTCAACACCGCAGTCCCGCATCAGCTTTTCAATGTGGCGCAGATATTCCTTGTCGTTGCCGTAAGAACCGTACTCATTTTCAACCTGCATCGCAATAATATTGCCGCCGTGGCTCTCAAGATGCGGTACAAGACGGGGAAGAAGCTCCTTATAAAAACGATCAACGCACGCTGTGTAATCGGGGTACATACAGCGAATCTGCATATTTTTATCCTTCAAAAGCCATGCGGGCAGTCCGCCGAAATCCCACTCTGCACATATATACGGGCCGGGTCTTACAATGCAGTAAAGACCTACCTTTTCAGCCGTTTCAACGAATTTTTCGATATCAAGTATTCCCGAAAAGTCAAATTCATTGGGATTCGGCTCATGAAGATTCCAGCAGACATAAGTTTCAACCGTGTTAAAACCTGCCTTTTTAAGTTTTAAAAGTCTGTCCTCCCAATATTCGGGCAGGGTGCGGAAATAATGTATTGCGCCTGAATAAATATTTAACTGCTTGCCGTCGGCAAAAAACTTTTTGTCTTTAATCTCAAACACTTGTGTATCCCCCTTTGTTTTGGTTCGTAAATCATTATACTTGTTAGCGGAAAATTTTGCAAGCGATTTAACGCATTTTAGAAGGATTTATATTTTCCCGTAGAGAACTTAATTTTGCGTTTCAAGGGATGTTAAGCGATATTTTTGCGGAACGGATAAATCCGTTCCCTAAGGAATGAATACCAAAACGGAGCACTGCTCATAATGAACTGCACTCCGTTTGCTTTATTATTTTAATGTTTTTCCCTAAAATTGCAATTTGGAACAAGGCGCTTTAAAAACTCCCTTGTTTCATTCGGCTTTAAATTAGGAATATTATTAATTTCTTTCTCCAAAAGCTTTTCATCAAAGGAAACGGGAGCAGTAACAAAAATTTTGTCATTCTGCGTTTTGTGCCTGCCGTCAAGCTCCTCCTCCAAAGAAAGCTCTTCATAAAGCTTTTCACCCGGGCGAAGCCCCGTAAACTGAATTTCAATGTCCTTATACGGCTCAAAGCCCGAAAGCCTGATAAGGTTTTCGGCAAGCGTAACAATTTTTACAGGCTCACCCATATCAAGCACAAAAATCTCTCCGCCCTTGGCAAGTCCACCTGCCTGAACCACAAGCTGTGACGCCTCAGGGATGGTCATAAAATAACGTGTAATATCAGGGTGAGTGACAGTAACAGGTCCGCCCTGTTTAATTTGCTCCTTAAAAATCGGAATAACACTGCCGTTTGAGCCTAAAACATTGCCGAAACGCACTGCCGCAAATTTTGTTCCCTTTGTAATTTTACTGAAATGCTGAACGGTAAGCTCGGCAACTCGTTTTGTAGCACCCATAACATTTGTTGGGTTAACCGCCTTATCAGTTGAAAGCAAAACAAAATTCTTAACGCCGAATTCATTAGCGCAGTGACAGACATTATAAGTACCGAGAACATTATTTTTGACCGCTTCATAGGGGCTGTCCTCCATAAGAGGAACATGCTTATGCGCAGCCGCATGGAAAACGGACGACGGATGAAACTCCTCAAAAATTTCTCGGAGTCTGTCAATATCTCTGACTGAGCCTATGCGAATTTCAATCTGCGGTGCGCCGTGATAGCGAGCGTCAAGCGAGTTTTTCAAGGTAAACGCATTGTTTTCGTAAATGTCGAATATAACGATTCTTTCGGGTGCATAACGGGCAATCTGCCTGCAAAGCTCACTGCCGATTGAACCGCCGCCGCCCGTTACAAGAACGGTTTGGTCTTTAAGATATTTGCAAACCTCCGTGTCAAGCTTTACCTCGGGCCGTGCAAGAAGGTCAAGCACATCAACATCACGGATTTTTTCAGAAATTCTGTCGTTAACTCCCGTAAGCTCATCAATATTCGGCGCTGTTTTCAAATCACAGCCTGTGCTCATTGCAATTTCAAGTATTTCACGCTTGCGCTCGGCAGAAGCGGACGGAATACAGAAAATTATTTCGTTTATTTCATATTTTTCGGCAAGCTCGGGAATGTCCTTTATCGTTCCTAAAATCGGAATACCCATGATAGCAGAATTTATTTTGCTCTCATTATCGTCAACAATAACAATTGGGGAGCCGAATTTGTAACCGCTTACGCTCATTTCATAAAGAATTGAAGAACCCATATCGCCTGCGCCGATAATCATTGTACGTTTATTTGCCGAGCCTTTGCGCCTTTTACCGTCTGTACGAATAGTTCGGTAAGCCGTATAAAACATTCGTATTCCGACACAGAAAAAGCAAATAAGCAAAAGCGAATCAATATAAGAAATAAACGGCATACAGACAAAAAAGTCCGTATTAATTATTTCAAGAAGCTGAAGCTTTTGACCAATGTATTCAATTGTCCAAAAAATCGCTGTACTTATGCCTGTACAAAAAACAGTACAAATAACATCATAAAAGCTTACATATCTTAAAAGATTATTATAAAGCTTTCCGATCATGAAAGAAGAAATATAAATCACCGTTATAATGGGAATTCTAAGCAATATATATATTGCTACCCTATGCGGCATCTCAAATCCAAAATGAAGAAAAAGAGAAAGCGCAAAGCTACCGTTAACAGCAATAATATCAAACAGCATTAAAAACAGTTTTTGCGGCTTTATCCTTTCAAAGAATTTATTCATTAACAATCCCTCAATTTTACATCAGTATATATACTAATTGATTATACTATTTTAAATAATGCTTGTCAAACTTATTGTATTAAAAATTTGTGTTTTTGTTTACAAGAAATTTTTAATATGATAAAATAACTATATTATAATCACTGTATTTCAAACGGAGGTGCCGTAAATGAATACAAAATACATAGGCAAGTGGCAGGGAAGAGCGGACACGCCGTTTTTTAAGGGCAGTGCCGAGGTTGATATTTTCGACAACGGCGGTGAATACGGCTTTAATACAAGGGTTCAAGGCTTTGACAAGCTGCCTGAATTTTCGGTCTATGACATTAAAGAAGGTGACAATTCCCTTAGCGGTAAAGCCGACATAAATATGTTTGGAAAAATAACCGCCGAAATTGAGGTGCATTTCAACGGCGACACATTTACGGGTGAAATCCGTCTGCCCGTTTTCGGAACAGTGCAAATTCTTGACGGCAGGAGAATAGGATGATGACCTTTTCCTGCAAATACGCAAAAAAATGCGGCGCGTGCCAGCTTCTTAATATGACCTACAAGGAACAGCTCAGCTTTAAAATGGCAAACGAAATCAAGCTTTTAGGTCGGTTTTGCAAAATCAGTGAAATCATCGGAATGGACAAGCCGTATTTTTACCGGAACAAATCGCAGTACGCTTTCGGCGTTTACAGGGGCAAAACAGTTGCAGGCGTTTACCAATCCTCAACTCACAAAATAGTTGACATTGACCGTTGCCTGC
Organism: Ruminococcaceae bacterium UBA3329; assembly: GCA_002361875.1. Lineage (GTDB taxonomy): Bacteria > Bacillota > Clostridia > Oscillospirales > Acutalibacteraceae > Fimenecus. The sequence goes on along the minus strand of DERX01000035.1, from coordinate 14,232 downwards.
TCACTGACGAAAAAGCTGATGAAATTTTTACGGTAGTTAAAAAACTTCTTAAGAGCTTTAAGCTAAAACCGTTCGATGAAAAAACAGGCACGGGATTTTTACGCCATCTGCTTGTGAAAACGGGTTTCAAAAGCAGTGAAACAATGGTTGTGCTTGTCACGGCATCAAAGGAATTTCCGAAAAAACGCTCATTTATTAACGCTTTAGTTAAAAATTGTCCATACATTACAACTGTTATTCAAAATGTAAATTCAAGGTTCACAAGTCTTGTGTTAGGCGATGTAAGTGAGGTACTTTACGGCGACGGAAAAATTACGGAAGAGCTTTGCGGAATGAATTTCCGTATTTCGCCTAAAGCGTTTTATCAGATAAATCCTATTCAAACTGAAATTCTTTATGGCAAGGCGCTTGAGTTTGCCGATTTTAAGGGCGACGAAGAAATTATCGACGCATATTGCGGGACGGGCACAATCGGTCTTATTGCAAGCAGTAAGGTCAAAAGTGTTATCGGCGTTGAGATAAACAAAGACGCTGTAAAAGACGCAAAGGAAAACGCGAGGCTCAACGAAGTCGAAAATATTAAATTTTACAATGCGGATGCAGGCAAATTTATGACCGAGCTTGCCGAAAACCGCACTAAAATTGACGCAGTAATAATGGACCCGGCAAGAGCAGGCGCAGACATTCCTTTTCTTTCTTCACTTGTAAAGCTTTCTCCCGAAAAAGTAATTTATGTGTCCTGCAACCCCGAAACACTCGCAAGAGATTTGCGGTATCTTACCAAAAACGGCTATAAAGTCCGCAAAATCCAGCCTGTCGATATGTTCCCACACACAGAACATATTGAGACGGTGGTTTTGCTGAAAAAATGTTAACAACGAAATACACACAAAAAATCCACTGCTTTCACACAGTGGATTTTCTTTATGCTTCTATCTAATCTTTTGGTTCGTTTGTTTCTTCATTTATTATGCTATCCGTTTGGTTTTCATTTTCTTCCGGCGATAATGCACTCTCTTTGTTTTCGGCATCTTCATTTTCAAGCGCCTTTGCAAGCCGTCGAAATTCAATTAAAATCCATATAAACATTATAAACTGCACAATGCCTACTGCCAAAGCGGCATAAACAAGCTTCGGGAACATAACAAAAATTGACGCAACCGTGTGTGTGATTACTACGGTATCTCTTAAGATGCGGATTCTTCTTTTTATTTTACTGTCAGATGCCAATTCCGAAATATTCGTAATAAGCTGATAATCAAAATAAATTCCCAAAACACTAATCAGTATAAGCACAATTTTTATATTGATTTGGGCATATCCTATTTTCAAAATCCATTCGAGTAAGCTCCAAATCCCAAGGACTGTTCCGATAGGCTTTAACAGCTTTGCCGATTTTTCTTTTTCCGAAATAACGGGTAAGGCGCTTAAAATCATTATATAACCGATGAAATCCGGCAAAAGATCAAAGCCCAGCAAATTTATTGAAACAAATATAAACAAATAGCCTTTAAGAACTTTTCTTACGGCCTGAGCCAATGTTTTATTATCCATTAGTATTCACCTCTGCAATAAACTCGTCAGCCGCTTTGCCGTCAACATAGAAAACATATTTAAACTTTGTTGCGTACCCGTCTTTCACCTTGTTTGGATTACGGTTTAGGTCGGTATACTCAGCATTCTCTACTCCGTCCCAAGTTTCATTCACATTTACCGGTTCGGAAGAAGAGTATTCCACATAATCATTTTGCTTTTTCTCGGGGAACTTACCGTTCTTATCGGCTGTTAAGCAATCATATCCAACCTTATTTATTCTCTCACGGTCCTCGCCCTCATAAGTATAAACCGCTTTATTTTCAACAACACATTTATCAAACTCGGCATTTCTGTGCACAGTATTGTCAAAGGTATAGTTATAAAACATAAATTGAGAAGCATTATTCTCCGGTTCTTTATAAACCAAAAATCCGTCCTCCGTATCAGTATCATAATTGAAGCTGAAAACTGTATAAAGCTCACCTTTAAAAGTCCCGTTCTCTCCTTTTTGAGTGTCAAAAGAAAGCGGAGGCAATTCCTCTTTGAGATTGTAGACCTGTGCGGTTGTCATTGCGTTAAGATAATTATCAGACACGGTGCGCTCGCCCGTTTCATTTACTACCCAGTAATTTTTCTCTTTGAAAACCTCAATCGGTACTAACAGTGTACCCGTTACAGCATAGGGTGAAGCTGATTTTTCCTCTTCCGTTGCCTCTCTCGGTATGCTGAAAGCGAGCACGGCAGAATATTTGTCTTCACCTGTTTTTATAAGGTTAAAAAGTGAAAACATTGCAACATTATATCCACCGTATTCGCTGTCTTTAAGCGAAGTAAATCCGCTGTCATAAAAACAGTAATCTTTAATGCCGTTCCTGATTTTCTCTGCTCTGTCGGCAGGCGAAACAGTGAGGAGCATTATTCCGTTATTATTTATAAGCGCCTTTGCATAGGTGTCTATTGCGCCCGCCAAGCTCCCACAGCGGTACAGCCTGCTGTAAACGGCAGATTTTTTTGCTTCATAGACAGTTTTAGGATAATAAACGCTTTGACTGTACACAAAGCTTTCGCTCACAAAAAATACAGGAATTGACAGAATAATAATCATACAAATACTTACAAGCACCATTCCTTTTGGATATTTTTTGAACCTGGTAATAGCCTCAATGCGCCTGGAAATATTCCTGCCCCCGTTTGAAACGGATGTTGTACCGGGACTTCGTGCATATTTTCTGTTAACCTCATTCAAAAGCAAAATACCGTACTCCCGCCGTTCTTCACCGTCAAGCAATTCAAGCACACGCTGGTCACAGCGGCTTTCCATATCATTGCCGATTACATTGAAAACCCAATGCAAAAACGGATTGCACCAATGAAGAGAGCGTAAAATACACCAAAAAATGCTTTGCAGGGAATCAATATGCTTTAAATGAACAATTTCGTGTAAAAGCACCTTTTCATCGGTTTTTCTTTCAAACGGAATCACAAGAACCGGGCGAATGACGCCGCAAATAAATGCACTGTCAATTCCGTTCAGGTAAACAATTCTGATATTTTTTATTTTTTTGCTCTCAAAGACCGATTTGATTCTTTCCTTTTCCTCTCCCGTAACCTCAACACCTTTTTTAAGAGTTATGCGCAGCTTTATATAAGAGAAAAGGTAAAAGCAAAGAAAAACAATTACCCCTGCAAAGTAAACTGTAAAAATTATGTCCGTTATACTTTGCGGTATACCCTTAATAACAGGGAAAATGTGCGCCATTTCAGTTACACCGTAACATGAGGTAAATGCAGAATCAAGATGTGATTCCGCCGATTCTTTAAGCAATTCAAGGTAAAACCCGAACGGAAGCACAACAAATCTGTCTGCTCTGACGGGAATTAACGCCCGCAAAGCAAATATGCTCCAAATGCCGTACTGCCAACTCGGCGGCAGTTTATCCTTAAAAATACGCTTTACAATCAGCAAAACAGCCCCAACAAGCGACAGTGAAACGCTCTGCAAAATAAAACCCCAAATATTCTGCATATTTAAACCTCCATTTCATCAAGAAGCTTTTTAAGCCTTTCAATTTCCTGCTTTGAAATTCTTGTTTCTTTTAGAAATGCCGAAATTAAATCTGACGCAGCCCCCGAATAAACCTTATTGAGAAGCTCATTTCTCTCTTCCCGTGCACATTCCTCACGGCTGACATTTGCCGAATACGGTGTACGGCTTGTACGGTCAATTTTCACAAGTCCCTTCGATTCCATTCGGTTAAGATATGTAAAAACTGTGTTTTTACTCCAGCCGTTAACTTTATTAAGCTCTGTGTAAATGCTTTTTAAGGCAAAGCTGTCACCCTGCCAAAGCACCTCCATTACAGACCATTCCGCCTCGGATATTTTCATATATTTCTCCTTCTTTCCTACATTTGTAGTACAATTATATCTTACACCTGTAGTAAAGATTTGTCAAGGGAAAAATACAGAAAGAGATAAAAATAACCCGATGCAAAAAGCATCGGGTTTAATGTTTTTCCAAACGTATGGAGTTATGCGGTTTCCTCTTCTTCATCTTTTTTGCGTCTGCGTATAATCACAAACAGGAAAAGGAAGAAACTAAAGGACAACAGAATGCCAACTAACAACGGATTTTCACGAATAAATGCGTCTGTATTCGGGAAAATGGGATTTTTTATCGGCTTATCCGGTTTTTCGGGTTTACTCGGATTTTCGGGCGAAGGTTCCGTCTCTTTTCCGAGTGTAATTTCCGTCCAATCACCATTAGGCTTCTTATCAGGATCGTTAGGATCAACTCCCGGTGTTACTCCATCGGGAAGTCCGCCGTTGCCGTGCACTTCAAAGTTCAAAAATATCTCTTTTGTCCCTTTAGGAACAGTTATTAACTGAGTTCCGTCAGAAAGTATTGTAACAGAAGACTCTTTTGCATTTTCATCTATCTCAATAGCAAAATAAGTTTTGCCCGCAGGTGTACCGTCGGGGTTTTTAATTGTTACGGTATGGAAACCGTCTTTAATCTCATCAACCTTATAGCTGTATTTGCCGTCGGGAGTAACCTCAATTTCGCCGAAGTCAATCTCAAGCTTTGCATCAGTGAACGGTTTTCCGTCCTTGTAAATACCGCCGTGCATTGCGATATGGTCGCAATGGTCGCCGGGCTTATCGGGATTGCTGGGGTCATAATCGGGATCATCGGGACCCACCGGCGGAACATCGTCACATTTTTCAAATGTGAAAACGACATCCATATCTGTTGATACATCTGCTAATGTCAGTTTGCCGTGCAAAACATCATCTGTAACATCTTCACCGTTTACTGTCACAGCTTTAAGATGACTGTCCGCCTTGCAAATAACAGACAGAACAACATCGTCAAAGCGTTCAACGGTAATTGTGCTTTCGCTTGCAAGAGTGTTATTCTGATACAGAATATAACCGCCCTCGTTATACGTTATGGTAATTTCATGTATATTCGGCACAACGGTTGAAACCTGAACATCTGCCGCAAATGCACCAAGTGACAGACAAATGCACAAAAGTACAGCCAAAACCGCACTGCTGATTTTTTTCATGAAACCACCTCCCTTTATTTCTTTACGAAAAAGCACGGTTTATTATGCAGAAATAACTTCAGCTGTGAATGTTAAGTTAGTCTCATATCTTGCAACGGGAACCTTGTTCCAGTCAGTTGAGTTAATAACAATATTGAAGGGTCTGTTAATGTTAACAACTTCCTTATCTGTTGTATAAGCAAGATTGGTCAAGTCAATTGCAGGACCGTCATCTGTCTTTGAGAATGTGAAGGGAAGTACATCAGTTGTGCTTGCATTTGTAAGATTCTGCTCACCTGCATCAACTGTAACCTTTAAACGCTCGCCAAGGTTCATCTGAGTTTTAATGCTGTAACTGAACATTGTTTTTTCATTGCCCCAAGGAATTTTAACCTCTGCGGGTATTGTTACACAATAGTACTGATAATCAGAAGGCATTGTTGTTGTGTCTGTGTAAAGTAATGAATCAGCTGTGTTTGCTGTATTATCTGTAATCTGCTTTTCAGCAAATACGGGAACGCAAATTGCGAACATCATAACAAGTGCTAACATAATTGCAAAAATCTTTTTCATAAGTAAAAACTCCTCTCAAAATTAAAATAAGTATTTAATATTCTTATTTATGCAATTTATTAAATTACGGTAAGTCAACAACTTCAACTGTAAACAAAAGGTTTCCTGTGTACTCGTTAACGGGAACTGCATTCCAAGCATCGGAACCGATAACAATGTTAAACGCTCTGTTAATATTTACAACCTCTGTTGTTGTTGTGTACGCAAGAGAGTCAATTGCAGGACCGCCATCTGTTCCTGAGAAACCGTAAGCAAGCTTATTTACACCTGCTGCATCTACTAACTCTCTAACGCCTGTATCGCTTTCAGCAGTGATGTGAAGACCTTTGCCTGTTTCAAGCTGTGACTGAATGCTGTAACTAAATATTGTCTTTTCCGTTGACCAGTAAATCATTAATTCAGCCGGAATGGTTACAGTGTAGTAAGCACCGTTTTCACCGTTCTCTTTTTCTGTTGATGTATAGAGCTTTGTAAACTGGTCACCGGGTGCTTTGTCAGTAATCTTCTTTGTTGCGAATGCGGGAACGCAAACTGCAAACATCATTACTACTGTTAAGAAAATTGCGAAAAACTTTTTCATCTTAATAAAACTCCTCTCAATATTTATATAATATTAAATGAAAAACTAAATCAAGTAAGAACAACTTCAGCCGTGAAGGTCAAAGTGTCTTTGTACTCGCCGACAATGGCATTTGCCCATGTATCTTTGTCAACGGTAAGTGTAAACGGTACATCTACTCCGGGATTTACAACAGGGCCGCCTGAAAGATACTCTGTTGTACCGCCGAGTGTATAATCGATTGTTTCATTTGCATCTTCAGTAAGAGCCATCTTGTAATTACCGGTTACTTTAACACTGAGTTTTTTACCGTAGCCAAGGTGAGCCTTTACATTGTAGCTCATATCAGTTGCTGTTTCTTTACCCCAAGGAATTGAAGCGTCGAGCGGAAGAATAACCATAAAGTTTTCACCGCTTGTGCCGTCTTCCTTTAATTTGCTTGTTTTTACGAGCGTTGTTGCACTGTTTACGGTCTCATTTGTAATTTTCTTTGTGTCAGCTGCAAATGCAGGAACACAAACTGCAAGCAACATTACAACCGCCAAAGCAAGAGAAATAAATTTTTTCATAATATAATCTCCTTTTTATCTTTTACGGAGTAACCGTAACAACTTCAGCCGTGTAGGTAAGAATGTCGCTGTAGCTTTCAACAACTGCTTTGTTCCAAGCGTCTGCGTCAACAACAACATCTACTTTTTGCGTTTCAGCCGGATAAACTGTGGGTTTGACTGCCGTGTAATCAACTCCAAGACCCTCAAGCTTGTAAGCAATTTCGTACGCACCGTCAGCAGTTGTCATTTTGTAGTTGTCAACATCACCGCTGCCTGAAACAGTAACCTTAACAGCCTTATTGCGTGCAAGATGAGATTCAACAGAGTAGCTAACGTCAGTTCTTTCGGTTTCCCAAGCGATGTCAGCATCGGGAGGAACAGTTACTTCAAAACGTTCTGCTGTTTCACCGTTCTCATCTGTTGTCAAGGTCTTGACAATAATATCGCCTGAATCGGGTGTTGTTGTGATTACCTGCTCGGTCGGTGCCGCAAAGGCAGGAACACAAACAGCAAACAGCATAACAAAAGTTAATACAATTGCAAGTGTTTTTTTCATAGCGTTTTATCTCCTTTTATATTAATATTTTTAATATTAAGCTTCTACGCATTCAGCCGTGAAGGTAAGAATGTCGGAAAATTCACCTGCAACAGCCTGACGCCATTCGGATTCTGCAACATTAGCGGAAACAGGAAAGCTTTTTCCGTATTCGCCGGGGAGAAAAGCAATTGCATCGGTACCCGAAAGTGTGTAAGCAATTGTATTTGCCGCATCCGTACTGTTTATCATTTTAAACTCATTTTCGGATGTAACCGTAATCACCACGGTTTTTCCGGGGGAAATCAGCATTTTAGTTGCCGTTACCGCATCCAGCTCATGGCTCTGAGCTTCCCAAGGAATTACTGTGTCTGCAGGATAAACTATCTCATACATCTCTTGGTCTGCATGTGTGGAAATCTTCATTTCATTTGCAAAAGCAGTAACGGTGCATAAAGCAAGCATCAAAACAGCCATCCCGACAGACAGAATTTTCTTCATTTGCAATCAGCTCCTTTCATTACTGAATCCATTAATTTGTATACTCAACCGTAAAGGTTAATGTATCTGTATATTTACCTACAGGCTTTGTATCCCATACACCGTCAGCAAATATAACCTTCGGTACTGCTGTCGGTTGTACGCCTGTCTTAACGCCGGTATATTCCACTGCACCGAAATTTTCGGGAGTGTAATCAATTGTATATGTTGAATCTTTTTCCGCAGTCATTACATTTGAGCCTGCAACGCTGACTGCAATTTTTGATGTATCCTTTAAAGCACAGTCAACCGTGTAAGGAATATCTTTACTGTCTGAACCCCATTCAACAGGAATTTCAGCAGGAATTGTTACCGTGTAAGCCTCATCCGGAATATACTCTACATTAAGTGTATAAGTGCCGAGAAGTACCGGTGCAGTTTCGCCGTTTTCGGTGTCAGCAGGACGGTAATGGCGAATTGTAACAGTATCACTGATTACATCAATAAACGGTCTTGTGTCGGTAAGCTTTGCCTTAAACTCCAGCTTAAACGGATTTGCCGATGTGTAGGTATTGTTCTTAAGCGTGTCACCGAGCATATCAGCTGTAACAACCGTTTCATTTGTACCGCTTGCAACCGTATTTCCGTTAAGTATCAGCTCGTAAGTCCTCGGTGTAAGACCGCTGTCCACAACCGACAGAACGCCGTCATACTTAATTGTAAAGTATGTATTTGAAGCGCCGCCTGTCACAACGGGTAATTCTTCAAGATAGTTAACATTAAGAGTTTTTGATTCTGTATCTATATTATCCTTATTCAGTGTGAGCGTTTCGGTTGTTGCACCGCTCTCAAACGCAGCATCTGCGCGGATAAATAAATCCATAATGTCCTTAATACCCTGATATTCTCTGCTGTCGTCTGCCTGAACCGAACCGTAATAAAGCTCAAATATATTCTTATATGCAGGAATTAAATCGTTGTATTCTGCGATTGCATCGTTAAGTCTTGAAACAAGGGCGTCTGAAAGAATATTCTTTGCATCAAGCTGTGTCTTAACTTCATCGTAAAGCGCTGTGTACTTATCCATAAGCACCTTAACGCCGCCTGATTCAATTTCGCCCGTTGTACTGTTCATTACGGTGTTTGCCAAGAATCGGGAAATACCGTCTGTCATACCTTTGAATGCGGGAATCAGCGAGCCGTCACCAAGACCCAGCTTTGCGTAATACGGAAGCGGCTCATATTCAGTTGCAGAAAGTGCGACAATCTCATTTCGCTGGGAAACACTGACAAGACGAAGTGTCTGTGTACCGTCAGTATAACTTTTATAAATCGTTGCAAGGTGACCGGAAAATTCCTTTCCCTTAGTCCTGATTGTTTCAAGAGTACCTGTGCAACGCATTGCCGCATTATAAGCATTGATAAGCGCTGTGCGTTCATCTTCATTCAGTGAGATCTTATCTGTTGCGGAAAGGCGCTTGTAGGTGTCGGTATACAGCTTTGCAATATTTTCTGCCTGTTCTTTAGATTCAAAGCCGAACGCCGTATAATTCACTTCGCCTGCTGCTAAAGGATCTGAGGCATTGACTATAAAGCCCGGATTCGGCAACGGTTTACTTGTAACTGCATTCCCCGGAATACCGGAAGGAAGCTTTGCAATTTCAGTTTTAAGTGCATCAACACTCATTGCCGCCGCAGGAATGTCACCTGCGATGTATTTGTCAAGCAAAGCCTTTGCCTGAATAACAGTCTGAACATTTTCTTTCTGATAATCGGCAAGCTCAGCATAAAGTGCGTTTGCAGCATTAATTTTTTCCTGCCTTGTTGCATCGTCATAGGGGTCGATTGCTACTACTGCTTTCTCAAAATCACTTGCCTTTGAGGATTTCGCTTCAAAAGCCTCAGCGTATGTCAAGTCATTTCTGCCTGAAAGATTGTTGCCTTTAGATGCATAGAAATCGGGATCATAAGTAAATCCGATATTATCAATTGTAAAGGACTTGTTTGCAAAGCTTATACCCTCGCCGTTTGCGGGTGCAAATACGATTTCAACAGAGTAAATGTTATTAAGCTCATCGGTTTTTTCCATCAGGTAATCATTTTCATTCCAACCGTTGCTCTTAAAGTGAACCATCGGAATTGCAATGTAACCCTTGTAGCCTGAAAGTGAAATAGCGTTACCCTGTGAGTCTGTTTTACTGGACTTAGACGGGAAGAAACGGACACCTGAAGTCATACCGTTTGCATCAAACGAGCTTCTCACCCATTCGCCTGTATTCGGGTCGATAAAGTAATAGCTTCGCCACCATTCACTACTGCCTATATAGCTTCCCATACCAATAAAGTATGTTTTCTTATTTCTGCTACCGTCCAATGTATGAATCTTAAAGGTTAAGTTAAAATTGCCGGTATTTGTATCATCTGTCAGTTCAGTAAAATCGACATACATTGCCAAAGAGAACGGTAAATATGTGTTGCCCTTCATAGCATCCTCATTGTTATCGTGCGACATAGTAAGACCGCCAAGGTTTGCGGAACTCATATTGTTAGCTGTAAACTGGTCAAAATTGGTTGCAGTGTTCACACTGTCCTTGTTAATACGGGAAGCATAAACGCTGCCGCCTGTTTTACCCGAATTTAAGCCAAGATCTTTAGACCTGATTGTTGTTGTATAACCGTTTGAGTTCTTGTAGCCGTTGGAAGTAATTTCAGATTCGCCTGCATGCGCAAACACATCTGTATTCGAATAAACATGCTGTATGTCACGGCTGTTTTCGTTTGAAGCACCTCCGGTTATATTAAAATTATCGGTAGCATAAGTTGTAAAGTTCTTGTACTGGCTGTAGTTAAGCAAATTCGTGTTGCCGTTAATGGCATTAAGAACATAATTAGTATCATCCTCAAGGTGATATGCTTTGTCGCCAACCTCAGTGTTGTTTTCAAAGTCATTGAACGGGATAAACGGATAGTTTGCCATTTTGTAACCCGTTACGGCGTTGTTTGCCAACTGGTCAGCAAGCATATTAGCATAAGCAAGGATTTTCGGCTCCTCGTAAAGCATTACGCCGCTCTCATCGGTGTAGCTGCCCAGCATTTTTAACTGACCGTAGTTAAGACGGGTGTAAGCCTGGTAATCCTTAATTATTTCGTCGTAAAGCGTTCCGCTGATACTTGTTACCTGCGACGGATCGGGAAGCTGCTCAAGCGACTGAACAATCATGGGTACCAAGTCATTAGGTCTTGCGTTGTTACCGTCCAAAAGATTATTGTCCCCGCAAAGCTTCTTCGCCGTCTGATAATTCCCCCATGTTTGTGTTCTGTTTGTTGCCAGCGCACATTCTGCAAGTTTTGCCTCTGTGAAATAACCGTCGGGATTTTTTGTTGTATCGCCGTTGTCATAAGCATTTTTATATGTATTATAAAAAGCTTTAATCATATCCTGAACATATTTTACGCCACGGTAGTCAGTCCATGTAGGCAAACCAATGTACTCGTCAATTGCATCAAGGATTTTATCCTGTGCGTCTGTAAACTGGTTAAAATATGTTGCAGTTGTTGTGCCCTCGGAAAGTCCTACTCCCAAATCGGCATACGTCCAAGCATTACCGTCTGTACGGTAGAGCATAACATTATCTATAAAGAAACTTTGGTTAACACTGTCGTCGCTGACGCCTGTATAGCCGATACCTGCGGAGTAAATATCCTCAATAGCCTTATGTCCGTTTTCACGGTTCTGAACAACCCAGTTACCGCTTGCGTCCTGTTCAATATATGCACGGCGAGGGTTGTTTGGGTTAACCGCAACTACGCCTGTTGTAGCGCCGTTTTCACCAAGCTCAATACCTGCGGCAAGCATTTTACCCATTTCGTATATAAGGTCACCGCCGCTTGCACGTCCTGCCCAAAGCTGACCTTCCTGAATAAGAAGTGAATCTGCAATAGGCGTACCCGCAGTGTTTACAACTACAGGACTCGGCAATTTAACAAATGTGTCAAAATAATTGTTTAATGTGCTCTGATTATTACCCTTTTTTGCACCGAACTCTTTACCGTTAGAGTCAACTGTTGAATCGGTCTCTGCACAAATATATTGAATCGGAATACGGACATAGCCCTTGAAATGACCAAGGTCAACCGTACCGTTATTCATCATTACCTTTTCCCAGTTACCGTTCTCATTCTGAATAAGAACATACGGATCTTCGCCTGGGGCGTAAGTATTAAATTTTGTGCCTAGAGTTGAATAAACCGTGTCGCCGTAAGTGTCTTCTAACCATTCAGCCTTATTTATATTAAATGCAAAAGTCCTTGAAACCCAACGGAGCTTTTTCTCATTGGCACGAAGGCGGAACGAAATGCCTTGAAGCTCAACATCGGAAAGGTCAAGATAATACCAAACTTCTTCAGCGCCGACAAAGTTATAAGTCTGACGGCTTTCAGTAGTATCAATAGTTTGACCGTTCTCGCCCGGTTTGCTCGAAATATGAACACGGTAACCGTACGTATTTATATTTGATACGGGGTCTGCCGCACCCACGCTGTTTGCTCTTCCGGCAGTTTTAACGGCATCACCCGTCTGTACATAACCTGTTTTTGAGCCGGCCTCCTCAAAGCGCATAAGCTCACGCATAGCGTAGGTATCCTCAGATAAAATCTGGAATTTACTCATATCAAAGGAAAACTCCGGAACATCGAAAACAAGTGCATGAAGCTGTAAGGAACGCCAGCCCTCACTGTCAATTGCAGTAATCGCAACATTGTAACGCTTATTTACTATGTCAAACTTATCGCCCAGGCCCTCAATCTCCGCCGCCGAGAACGTTGCACTCAACTTGCCTGCTCCGGCTGTAGCAGTAATCGTTTTAGTCAGCAAAACCTCCGGAGTAGTATTATGTGCTTCAAGCTTTCCTCCCAAATCCGAAAGCTCAATAACATAAGATTTAATCGCCTTTACGTTGGCGGTTTCATCGTGATTTAAGCTCCAGACTGCATGAGTCGGTCTGCCTGTTGCCGCTGGAAAGCGAATCTGCAAAACGCCTTCCTCGTCAAGCCAAGCGGCTACTCCTTTCTGCTGCGCATCATCAGAAAAATACGGCGCAGGGTTATATTCACCGTTTGCCGCTAATGCAATCGGAATTGACGTTAACAGCAGAACAGCACACAAAACTATTGCTGTAATCCGTTTTAACAGTTTTGTATTTTTAGTCTTCATAACCTACAAACTCCTCTCATAAGCTATTGAAAATAATATAGAATCGGCATTACTGCCGCAAAATTTGCTGACACAAAATTATTCGGTCACTTCAATAACGGTTTTACTGTCAAATTTTGTAAGCGGCCGCTGTTCTTTATCAAAAGAATAAGGCCTTACATGAACCACTGCAGAATAAGATCCTGCTTCAAGAGTACGGTTCAGCTTGAATTTGGAAATCGCATAACCGGGCGGGACTAAATCCGAGGTGTAAATAACCTCGCCTGTATCACTTAAAACAATCTCATATTTAAAGTAACACGGATTTTCTTTCGGATTGCTGAGAATAAATTCCTGTTCAAGCACTCCGGCTTTCAGCGTCATTTTCGGGAAGCCGATAACCTTAATTCCTTTGCCGCTCGTTTCAATCTTGTCGGGAACAGATATATCACCCACACCCTCCTGGGCGTTAGGGTCAACCACTCCCGGTGTGTTCGTCGTTGTTTCGGGAGCGCCGCCGTTTGCGGGCACAACCTTTACAATCAAGAACACAAGTGCCGCAACCGCCAAAAGCGCAAGTAAGGAAAACAGAAGCCAAAGCAAAAGTACATCTTTTACTATTACAACATATTCTTTTTCGCCGACGGGTATATAACCCGCAATTTTAGAATGAGGAAGCTTTGAAACAGCATAAATCGGTTCAGAAGCCTCGCCGCTTAAAAGCTCGCCCTGCTTTGAGCGCCCCTTACCGATTTGCGCCACAACACTGTAACCGCCGGCGGGGTACATATCATCTATTTCTTTTTTAGTGTAATATGTGGCTTTAAAACCGCTTTTTCTTACACTGTACTCTCTGCTGCCGCCGCTGACGGCTGTAAAAGTCAAATCCATAAATTTAAAATACCTCCGAAAAGTTCCGCTCTGCGGAGTTAAATTTAAAACAGTTATATTTTAAGTATTAAATCGCAGCTATTTTTCCAGACAATTATACATCATCTATACATCACATATATTAACATTATTGATATATTTTTGTCAATAGGTTTTTGGGAAGAAATCGGGAAATTTTTTAATAAAAAGTCAAGTAAAACGCCGTATTTCTGTAATTGTTGCCCAAATCTTTCCGTTAATATTTTGTTCATATTTTTTCAACATTTTTGTTAAATTCTCTTACTCCGATTTAATAATATACATAATATACGCTCTTGTTTGTCGAAAACAACTATATTTTGTATTTATTTCATATTGTTTTAAAT